>NZ_JCBDHE010000042.1:0-134873 GCF_059834225.1 Vibrio sp. R10-SG3-ISO3
CTCCCCCTTGGCCGAACCAGCGTCCGGACGTGTTGGTGCTATCGGGCTGTCTGTCAAAGCCTATGCGAATATTCCATGCCCAACTGCTGAAGACGCGATTACTCGGCGCAAGCGCCATTGCGTCAATAACATACAGCTTCTCTAACCGGCTTGTGCCGTTGTCATCAAGGCTCATTTGCGCATCAAGAAAGCTAATTTGTGCGCCGGGAATAAATCCAGCTTGCGAGTCTAATAGATCATGATACGCGGCGCGCCAATCTAAGGTCAGCCGATGACGGTTGAAATCGGAATAGCGATAACCTAGCCCGACACGCGCAGAACCATGCCCATCTTCAGGCGATACGCTAGGTACGGGGACGTCGCTGAAGGGTGAGGGGGTTTTAATGATACTGCGTTGATACAAGAGGTCGGTGAGCTGTTTGGCGGTAGGGTCGCGCTCTAACCCTAGGTCGTAGAGCTCAAAGTTAAGCCACTCATAGGCGAACTCAAGGATCGCCGCACGTTCTGCATCACTGTATTCTGATGCGCTAGGGTAGATGCCCTTTTTTGCGCGTTGCGCCGCAGCAAAGCGCTCATCACTCATCGACTGCGATTGATGCAGTAAGCGTGTACCAAAGGCCGCACGATACTGGGGCGCGGCTAACAGATCTTGCGCAGCGAGGGCTTTGACTGTATCCGAAGGAATGGCCTGAACGGGGAACTGATCGACTAAATAGAGATCTTCACGAGCCAATTCCAAAAGAGCGAGCAGTTGGTAAGAGCAGTTTTCATCCAAGAAATAGTAATCAAATTGAGCTTGCTGCATTTCCCAGAGATGCAGTAAGACCCGTTCCACTTCATCTTCTGTTAAGTTGAGGGGGTATTCCCAAATATCTCTCGACTCGATGTCATTGTATTCCCTTACCTTTCTGTAATAGGGCATCACGGTATAGCGACCTGGATAAGCGCCAAACAACCCTTTCATCGCATAGAGTGCTGCGTTGTCTTGCGTTTCCGGCTCCGCGGCGAAATTCACCGCAAACGCAACTAACTCTTTATGACGCGTCTGGTCTTTGGCGTCGACGCGCAGCAGGGTGTGGCCAAACATGGAGGACGGGTTGTTCATAAAAGCAGTAGGAAACACCAGTGTGAGTCCTTGAGGATCCAGTACCGCCTTCCATGTCTCCAACTCCGGGCAGTCGAGCGTCGCTCGTCGTCCTTGTTGCTCTTCAAGCCAAGTAAAGCGTGCGGGAAATTGGCACCTTGCAATGTGGGCTTGTGCTTCCTCCTGCTGATAGAACGCATGAATAGTCGCCTCAAGCTCTCGCTCTGGCGAACGCTTACCCTGTGCAGAGAAAAAGAATTCGTCCGAATCTACTTGGCTCTCTATACGGCCAGACCAATGGCTCTGATAGTGGCCCAGTTTCTGCCAATATGAAGAGTGAGCTAACGTTGCGACGTCTAGTGCGACCTCGGTCGGCGACTCGGCTTGCGCCAAGCAAAGAGGGGAAGAAAGTGCAAGTAAGGCGCCAGTGAGTGGCATCAGTTTTTTCATAGTTGGTCGGGGAGATCCTAAATCGGCTTGCGATGACTTTAACGCCAACATGCTGATAATACGAGTGTTACAGTGATATTCAATACAAGTTTGAGAGGATAAAAGACGCCACACAAGCGTGCAGCGCCTTTTAAGCGAGGATTAAATCGCGTAGTTGGCCAGTGTTTGGTCGCTTGAAACCAAGGCGTTGAGGTTGGTGAACACCTCTTCAGACGTGACGTTTTCAGACTGGAACACTTGCGAGAAGTTCTCTTGCGCTAGCGTATTGAACGCGCCTTTATCTGATTCTTGGATGCCCCACACTTCAGAAAGTGTCGCGAGCGTTTCACCTTCGCCTTTCGCGATGTCACGCGCAAGATTGTCCATGTTGCCATCGATAAACAGGGCTAATTTCTGCGCTGAGTTGATCGTGCCGTTGCCATCACATCCCAATGTACCAAATGTAATACCAAAGGTTTGGTTACCGAACGTACCGTTTGTTGTGGCGCCTAGCACTTTGAAGACTTTGCCAGATTTACCATCAAAAATCATGGTACCTAGACCACAACCGATATCAGAATCGGCCATTGCGACGTTTGAGAGAGGAAGAGTTGAAGCCAGTGCTGCCACTGCGAGAAGCTTTTTCATACCATATCCTTATATCATTATGGTTCGTCAGCTTAATGCCAACGAAGGTTATGCAACGCAATTCGTTACATCCTTTTTATGAATAGTTGAAATTGATTGCATTTTCAATGCATAGCTACGAATAAAGTATTCATGCTCCAAATGTTGAGAATCTATCGCTTAAAATAGTGTCAAACTATTGATTCTTAGGTTAATTAAGTGCAGCCCAACAGTTATGAAAATAAGTTCTTGCGAAACTTTGCGTTTGGGCACATATTCAGTGCAGGCAATAAAAACCAAAATGAGTTAAACTAGGCAGCCATGCTGTTATCCACTGTATAAGTGGGTGCAGAGCCAAGTTAAAAGTGTGGAGATACAAGTTTGATAAATGTTTTCCTTGTAGATGATCACGAGCTGGTTCGCACAGGGATACGACGTATTATTGAAGACGTCCGTGGAATGAACGTAGCAGGGGAAGCTGTAAGCGGTGAAGATGCAGCAAAATGGTGTCGTAGCAATCATGCAGACGTCATTTTGATGGATATGAATATGCCCGGTATTGGTGGCTTAGAAGCGACAAAGAAAATCCTGCGATTCAATCCAGATGTAAAAATCATTGTTTTGACTGTTCATACGGAAAATCCGTTTCCAACGAAAGTGATGCAAGCGGGAGCTGCCGGTTATTTAACCAAAGGTGCAGGTCCTGATGAAATGGTCAACGCGATCCGCGTTGTTCACAGTGGTCAGCGTTACATCTCACCAGAGATAGCGCAGCAGATGGCATTAAGCCAATTCTCACCCGCTTCTGAAAATCCATTCGCTGATTTATCAGAGCGTGAGCTGCAAATCATGATGATGATCACCAAGGGGCAAAAAGTGACGGACATTTCCGAACAACTCAATCTTAGCCCCAAAACGGTAAACAGCTATCGCTACCGTTTGTTCAATAAGCTGCACATCAGTGGCGATGTTGAATTGACGCACCTAGCGATACGACATGGAATGCTCGACACCGAGACCCTCTAGTGACACAAACGTTTGACTCGGTAACCTTCCTTAAGACTGTGACCAATCAGCCCGGTGTGTACCGCATGTACAACACCGAGGCTGAGGTTATTTATGTCGGCAAAGCCAAAGACCTCAAAAAGCGCCTCTCTAGCTATTTCCGCAAAAATGTGGATAGCGAGAAGACTCGCGCGCTCGTCAGCCATATCGCCAAGATAGATGTCACCGTTACGCACACGGAGACGGAAGCCCTTATTCTTGAACACAATTACATTAAGCAGTATTTGCCTAAGTACAATGTGCTATTGCGTGACGACAAATCCTATCCGTACATCTTTGTCAGTGGTCATAAGCACCCTCGACTTTCAATGCATCGTGGGGCGAAAAAGCGCAAAGGTGAGTATTTTGGTCCGTATCCTGACTCTGGTGCTGTTCGAGAAACGTTGCATCTGATTCAGAAGATCTTTCCGGTTCGTCAATGTGAGGATACGGTATACAGCAATCGCACCCGCCCTTGTTTGATGTACCAAATTGGTCGCTGTGCTGCACCTTGTGTCAGTGACGTTATTTCTGACGCGGAATATCAAGAGTTAGTTGATCTCGTGCGCTTGTTCTTACAAGGCAAAGACAGCCAAGTGCTCTCGACGCTGGTGGAAAAAATGGAGCAGGCGAGTCAGTCACTGCGCTTTGAAGATGCGGCTAAGTTTCGCGATCAGATTCAAGCTATCCGCCGCGTGCAAGAGCAGCAATTTGTCTCTGAAGATTCGATGGACGACATGGATGTACTGGGTTTTGCTCAAGAGAAAGGCATCGCGTGTATCCACATCTTGATGATTCGCCAAGGCAAGGTACTTGGCTCTCGAAGCCATTTCCCTAAGATCCCAGCAGAGACGGATGCACAAGAAGTCTTTCACAGTTTCCTGACTCAGTACTACCTCGCGCACAATGAAGCACGCACCGTACCGACGCGTATTATCTTAAATGCCGGGTTAAGCGACGAAACCAAAGCGTTGCAAACTGCCCTCAGTGAGCGGCTCGGTCGTAAAGTCCATTTTCATACCAATCCGACAGGGACACGGAGTCGCTACCTCAAACTGGCGAACACCAATGCACTGACGGCAATCACCACCAAGATCAACCATAAAATGACCATCTCTCAGCGCTTCAAAGCTCTTCGGGAGGTATTGGGTATGGAGACGATCGCCAGAATGGAGTGTTTTGATATCTCGCACACCATGGGTGAGAGTACGATTGCCTCTTGTGTGGTATTTAATCACGAAGGCCCTTTGAAGCAAGAGTATCGACGCTACAACATTACCGGGATCGCCGGTGGCGATGATTACGCCGCGATGGGGCAAGCCCTTGAGCGCCGATACGCCAAGCAGCTAGATGTCGAAAAAATCCCCGATATTGTCTTTATTGACGGTGGTAAAGGTCAGCTTAACCGAGCCTATGACATCATTTCGCAATACTGGGGAGATTGGCCAAAGCGACCCAAACTGATTGGTATTGCGAAAGGGGTGACACGAAAACCTGGCCTCGAAACCTTAATCACCACCGATGGTGAAGAGTTCAACTTGCCCAGTGACGCGCCTGCTTTGCATTTGATGCAGCACATTCGCGATGAGAGCCACAATCATGCGATTGCCGGGCATCGTGCGAAACGTGGTAAAACACGCCGTACGAGTGCACTTGAAGGCATTGAAGGCATAGGACCGAAACGTCGTCAGGCGCTGCTGAAATACATGGGCGGTTTACAAGAGCTCAAACGTGCAACTGTTGAAGAAATCGCCAAAGTTCCGGGCATCAGCCACTCTTTGGCAGAAAACATCTATCAAGCATTGAAACAATAAGAAAAATCCCGCAACATAAGAGCCCGCCAAAACGGCGGATTGCCAGCCGTACGCACACAAAAAGAGCCTTAAATAAATATGCGTTTAAACATTCCGAACCTACTGTCTTTGTTGCGACTTTTCTTGATTCCCATTTTCGTCGTGGCATTTTATCTTCCTTACGCTTGGGCTCCATTCGCGGCGGCAATGATTTTCTTTGTGGCAGGGTTCACCGATTGGTTAGATGGCATGTTGGCGCGAAAACTGGGTCAAACTTCCCGTTTTGGTGCGTTTATCGATCCTGTTGCGGACAAAGTGCTGGTGGCAACCGCCTTGATTCTGATTACCGAGCACTTTCACTCCATTTGGGTGACCATCCCTGCTGTCACCATGATTGCCCGAGAGATCATCATCTCTGCGTTACGTGAATGGATGGCGGAAATCGGCAAACGCGCCAGTGTCGCCGTCTCTTGGGTTGGCAAAGTGAAGACGGTGAGCCAGATGTTTGCGCTTTGGGTTCTGATTTGGCGTTACGATGATTGGATGATTTGGCTCGGCTACGCGGCATTATACGTCGCGACGTTTCTTACCTACTGGTCGATGGCGCAATACTTGTTGGCCGCCAAAGATGATCTACTCGACGAAGAACATCATTAATCCATTACGTTCATGTTTCACACTCACAGCCCGTCAATCGACGGGCTGTGTTGTTTCTAATGCTGAAGGTTCAGTCAAGGCGGGTTGTTGCGCCGGAACGTAGTGACTGAGTTGCTCTATAGGGCTCGGCATAGCAAAACAGTAGCCTTGCAAGAAATCCACGTCCAGTTTGGTGAGTTTATCCAAATGCGCGGTGGTTTCCACGCCCTCTACCACGACGCGCAGCCCAAGCCCTCTCGCCATCACGACGATGGTCGAGACAAAGTTAAGGTCGTTGTCGTTAAACACGATGTCTTTGACAAACGAACGGTCAATTTTTATCTCATCAATCGGCAGTTTTTGCAGTAAAGAGAGAGAGGAGAAGCCGGCGCCGAAATCATCGAGTGAGATCTTCGCGCCCGCTTGGCTCAAGGTGGTGAGCGCTTGTAAGCAGGCGTCGAAATCTGTGATGGCGGCGGTTTCTGTGACCTCAAAACAAAAACGGCTGACAGGAAGGTGGTGGTGATGAATGATGGTGATCAGCTCATGGGCGAAGTCGGGTTGGATTAATTGTTTTGCACTCAAGTTGACAGAGACATGCTGGTAGCGGCTAAGGCTGACGGACTGTTTTATGTCGCGACACACCTGATTAATCAGATGCTTACCCAGTGCACCAATCAGGTTGATTTCCTCTGCGAGACGAATGAATTGATGCGGCGCAACGTGTCCAAGCTGCGGTGAGTGCCAACGCGCCAAGGCTTCCACAGCGGTAAAGTGATTGTCCGTTGGGGAAAACAGCGGTTGGTAGTGCATGACGATTTCGCGGTTTTCAATCGCGAGCTTGAGGTGATGCTCCATGGTCACTTTATCAAACAGGGATTCTTCGTCTTGTTGGCGATAGCAGGCGGGCTGTGTTGCACCTTGGCGCTTGGCTTGGTACATGGCAATGTCTGCCCGCTTGATGAGATCATCGGGTGTTGTCGCATCCCACGGATACATGGCAATGCCAATACTGCCGCTGGCGACCAGCTCAATCTCTTCGCAGTGCAGCGGTTTTTTGATGACGTCCAACATATCACTGGCGAGCGCCAGCGCTTGTTCGCGGTTTGCCACATCGCAAAAGAGTAAGAACTCATCACCCCCGAGTCGGGCGATGCGATGTGTCGCGGCTAATGTGCTTTGTATTTGTTGCGTGACATGTTGTAACAAGGCGTCACCGACATGATGACCAAAAGTATCGTTGATGAATTTAAAGCGATTTAAATCCATCAACATGACCGCTTTGGGCTGTGTAGGTAGGGCGGCAAGTTGGCTGTTCATGACTTCAATGATCTTGCGGCGGTTCGCTACGCCTGTTAGAGCGTCGTAATAGGCCATTTGACGGATTTTTTCCGCGCTCACTCGGCGCTCGGTGACATCGGTGACCGAGCCGATCATTTTCACCGCGCGACCCTGCGCATTATATAGGGCGGAACCAGCCGCATTGACCCACAATATCTCACCTTTCGAACTTTTTAAGCGAAATTCCAACTTGAAAGGGGTTTGATCGCGCAGATGCTGCTTGAGCGCTTGCTTTAGCGTCTCTCTATCTTCATGGTGAGCTAACTCGATGACCTGTTCGAGAGGGTAGACGCCGCTGGTTCGGCTGCTCTCTATACCCACCATCGCCAGTAAACGACCATTGAGGCGAAAATGGTTAGCGGCGATGTCCCACTCCCAAATACCATCGTTTGAGCTATTGGACACCACTTCGAGTTGTTCTAGCAGTTGCTGTGATTGTTGCTCGTTATGTTTGCTGGTGGCAATCAGTGCGTCACGCTCGATAAACAGCGCCAGCATATCTAAATAGTTATTGAACATCGCCATCGAGTGAATGTTGACTTCGTCACTGATGGCGTCCACAACGGACACCAGTTTCCACTGCTGCTGGGTTCCGGTGGCGATCGGAATGATGGTGGCAATGTAGTGGGTATCGTGTTGGATAAACGGAAAACTCTCGATCCCGTCGCTGATACGATGTTGACTATCCAACGTACTAGGATGTGTCATCCCTTTCTCAGCCCAACTGTCGACGTGGTACTCACCATGACGCCCTGTGGCTAAACATGCCCAAGCGAGCGGACTGTTATAGATACTCTGGGCATCTAATATGGCAGAAAAGCCCTCTTGAGCGAGGGAATAAAAGTTTTCGAAAATCTCAAACGACGATCGCCCTTCATTGGTGAGTAAAGCTTGGCGAATCGGGGAGCCGAGGGTGGGGTCGATGGCTTTGAGACCTTTACGAGGCTTAGTGCCACAAGAGCGCCGCACAATCAACTGTTGCTCGAGCGATGTGCTGATTCTTGAATAGGGTGCACCTTGCATCCGCTTAAGGGCACGAAAGAAGACATCTCGAGTGAGCGTCTCAAGCCTTTGGTCGACAGTGGTGAGCGGCGGGGTAGTGTGGTCGCCAAGAAAGACATTGTCTACGCCAACCACCGCGATGTCCTGTGGTACCTTTAGGCCCTTGTGTTCAAGCTGTTCTATCATTCCTATCGCATTGTGGTCAGTGGCACAAATAATCGCGCTACATGGTGATTGGCGCTGTTGATAAAGCACCGCTGCTTCACGGCCGCCGGCCAGCGAGCAGTTGTTGACCTCGAAGATCATCGCTTGACTGGCAGGGTGACCATAGGCCTGTTGGATGGTTTTATAGGCAGAGAAACGTTGTCGAATGTCATCAACGGTAAAATCGCCACAAAAGCCTATCTGGCGGTGACCAAGTGAGGTGAGATGCTGGTAGAGGGCGGTGATTCCCTGAGCTTGGTCGCTAAAAAACTGTTCAACGTCCAATGAATAATGCCCACCCATTGAAAGGACGGGAATGTTGAGAGAGAGGGCTTGTTCAACCAAACGTTCACTGGCGCAACCGAGCAATACAATGAGGCCATCTAAATGCTGAAAACCGACGGGTAAATCGAACTCTGGATGATCGCCACTGCGAATAAACATCAGGTTGATATTGTTCTCAAAGGCAAGCTGCCTGAGGGTCGCGTTTATCTCACCCATGTAAAATCCACTCAGCACCGGCATGATGATACCCAGCGTCGGTCGCGTTGGAATAAGGTTGTCTGGTTGCTGCATTGGGGCTTGTCTCTCCGCCATATTCTTTTTAGAACTTCATTCTATATAGAACTCAGTGCCGAACGAGCAGCAAAGCAAGATTTTGTTTCTTGGCTCACGCTCTGTGCAAGAGGGTACGGGGCCTAGCGCACAGTTGGTGTCGATCTGATTGACAACGAAACAGACAGAAACAAGGTGAAGAATTGGCGGAAATTGAACAGAAAATAGTTAATTTTGAAAGTTTTGGCGGTAAATTAGACAAACGATTCAAAAAATAAAAATTAGTGTTGACGAACAAGTTCGAATCCGTAGAATGCATCCCGTACCCAAGAGGAAGGCAGCAAACAAGCAGCTTAACTTGGTGCAACGAAGGCGCGTTGGCAGAGTGGCTATGCAGCGGATTGCAAATCCGTGGACCTCGGTTCGACTCCGGGACGCGCCTCCATTTGCGACACTAGCTCAGTTGGTAGAGCGCAACCTTGCCAAGGTTGAGGTCACGAGTTCGAACCTCGTGTGTCGCTCCAAATTTTCAGATAGCGATAATTCGATATCTAGATGGTGTGTTACGTTTCCGTAACGGCATCACAAATTTAGATTTGTGTGCCCTGGTGGTGGAATTGGTAGACACAAGGGATTTAAAATCCCTCGGCGTTCGCGCTGTGCCGGTTCAAGTCCGGCCCGGGGCACCATCTAGCGCTAAGTTATTAGCAAACCTATGCGACACTAGCTCAGTTGGTAGAGCGCAACCTTGCCAAGGTTGAGGTCACGAGTTCGAACCTCGTGTGTCGCTCCAAATTGCAAGCCCTAGCAGAAATGCTGGGGCTTTTTGGTTTTTGGTGAATGTCCATGCCAGTGAATAGTGGCATCAATTGGCAGAGCGCAACCTTACCAAGGTTGAGGTCACGCTGATGTTCAAAAGAAAGCGAACCTCGTGTGTCGCCCCAAATTGCAAGCCCTAGCAGAAATGCTGGGGCTTTTTGGTTTTGGTGATCGTCTGTGTCAGTGCATAGTGGCATCAATTGGTAGAGTGCAACCTTGCCAAGGTTGAGGTCACGCTGATGTTCAAAAGAAAGCGAACCTCGTGTGTCGCTCCAAATTATGAGCCCTAGCAGAAATGCTGGGGCTTTTTGGTTTTTGGTGAACGTCCATGCCAGTGAATAGTAGCATCAATTGGCAGAGCGCAACCTTGCCAAGGTTGAGGTCACGCTGATGTTCAAAAGAATGCGAACCTCGTGTGTCGCTCCGAATTATAAGCCCTAGCAGAAATGCTGGGGCTTTTTGGTTTTTGGTGATCGTCCTTGCCAGTGAATATTATCACCGTCTTAACTTGTAGCCGATTTAGCTGCGGCGCAGGCACCCAGCGCTCTAAGGCTTAGTCAGTTGAAACAGTTTTCCGCTGTCTGTACTAAACACGATGCCTCCGTTGGGGAGCACTTCGATATCTCGAATACGTTCACCTAAAGGCTCCAGTAAGCGCGTCTCTTCGATAATGTTGTTGTTTTGCAAGGTCAAGACGTTGATATGGGTGAGTTTTAGCGCCCCAGCGAGAAGTTTGCCATCCAGCTCAGGAAAGGCCTCGCCGCGATACAGCACTAACGAGCCAGGTGCGATAGACGGGACATACACTTTTCGGGGAGACGTCACGCCGGGCGCTTCTTCAGCTTCACCTACCGCAAGCGGCCCCCAATACTCTTTGCCGTGCGATGTGATAGGCCAACCATAATTCGCGCCTTTTTCTATCAGATTGATTTCATCGCCGCCGCGTGGCCCATGCTCTATAGACCAAAGTGTTTGACTCGGGCCGTCGTAAAACAGTCCTTGGGGATTTCGGTGACCATAGCTCCAAATTTCTGCTTGCGCGTCCTTCTCGGTAACAAAAGGGTTGTCTCTTGGGGCTGTACCACCGGGATGAAGCCTTAATATCGAACCTGCATGCGTGGAACGATCTTGACCATTGGGCCGCTCACCACGGTCGCCGACGGAGAGGTAAAGGTATTGGTCATCAAAGGTAATCCGGCTGCCAAAATGGCGACCGGTATCAGAGCCAGATGTTGTCACGAGCAGTTCACGCCACTGGCTGAGTTTACCCGCTTGAATCGCTGCAGTTGCCAGTGCGGTTTCAAGCGCATCGCCGACACGCTTAGTGAAGGTAAAGTAGTAGCGATCGCTCTCGAAAGGTGAACGGGCGACATCCAACAATCCACCTTGCCCCGACACCGCCACATCGCTAACTTGATGGATGGGCGTGTAGCGCTGAGTGTTGAGATTCACTTGACCGATTTCGCCATTTCTCTGGCTGATAAGTAAGGTGGTGTCATCGACAGCGGCGATTCCCCAAGGGACATTGAGCCCGGAGACGATAAGATTGGCTTGCCACTCGTTCTCTGGCGCTTGCGCAGTGGCGTAAGTGACGTTCAGTGAAGCAAGTGTACAGATTAAAAAAGCGCGCGTGAGAAATAGCTTGGTCATACATCGTCCTCTGAGTTAGAGCCGAAAACTAGTCCGTTATGAATGATTTTAGCATCCATACGTCGCAGCCGTTGTGCTCTGTTTCGTCCATTGGCTCGGATAAGTGTGTAAAGCCTAAGGATTCATACAGAGCGATGGCTTGCGTCATGCTTGCGAGTGTGTCGAGATAGCACTCTTCAAATCCGGCGGATTGAGCGAACGCCAAACATTGCAACGCCAACGCTTTGCCGATTCCGAGACCGCGAGTTTCAGGCAAAAGAAACAATTTCTTCAGTTCACAGCGCGTAGCGGATTGGCCAAACGGCGCCAAACCACACCCACCAACGACTTTGCCATCCAAGACAGCAACCAAGTAGAGGCTGCGTTCGCTCGGTCGGTAGTGCTCACTCATGGCGAGCACTTCGGCATCGGAAGGGCCAAAGCCTTCCCCAATGGCGCCGAACTCTTGCCCGACACGTTTGATAATATGGCAGATTGCATCGTTATGTTCTGCTGTGATTGGGGTGATGGTATGGTCTGGAGTGCTGGTATAGCTCGGTGTGTCCAATTCTGATTCCTTGTCCGTTTAAATTTGTGTTACCTACGATAGGCCTAAATAGAGTTTTATCAAGGCTTGGGGCGAATTTTCATTCAAAGGCAGTAATTATCACGATTTCGGTTTGGATTTGACCTTGGCATTCGTTACTATGTACAGCTATTTGAAAATGCCCACAATCCCTTTTGGGAACCTTATGGACACTACCACTTATGGCGGTTGTGATTGACCGGCATAGGGTAATGAGGAAACGATGCAACATCTACAAGAGATCATTGCTAATGCGAACGCAGCCATTGATGCTGCGACATCGCTCGTCGCACTTGATGAAGTGCGTGTTCAATACCTAGGAAAAAAAGGTGAGCTGACGGCTCAACTTCAAAGCCTAGGTAAACTGCCACCGGAAGAACGTCGCGAAGCGGGTCAAGAGATCAACAAAGCGAAAGGTGTGGTTCAACAAGCTATCGCGGCGCGTAAAGATGCCCTTCAACGCGCAGAGCTAGAAGAGAAACTGGCTGCTGAAACCATCGACGTGACACTGCCTGGTCGTCGCATCGAAAACGGTGGTTTGCACCCGGTGACTCGTACGGTTGAGCGTATCGAGCAGTTCTTTGGTGAGCTAGGATTCAATGTTGAGTCTGGTCCTGAAATTGAAGACGCTTTCCACAACTTTGATGCCTTGAACATTGCAGAGGATCACCCAGCACGTACGGATCACGACACCTTCTTCTTCAATCCTGATTTGATGCTGCGTACTCACACATCGGGTGTACAGATTCGTACAATGGAAAACGGTCAGCCTCCTTTCCGTTTCATTGCACCTGGCCGTGTTTACCGTAATGACTATGACCAAACGCACACGCCAATGTTCCACCAAGTGGAAGGCATGCTGGTGGATGAAAACGTCAACTTTGCTCAGTTAAAAGGCATCCTGCACGACTTCCTATGCAACTTCTTCGAAGAAGAGGTTCAGGTACGTTTCCGTCCATCTTACTTCCCATTTACTGAGCCTTCAGCGGAAGTGGATGTAATGGGCAAAAATGGCAAATGGTTGGAAGTTCTCGGTTGTGGCATGGTTCACCCGAACGTACTTCGCAGCGTTGGTATCGATGCGGAGAAATACTCTGGATTTGCATTTGGTATGGGTGTCGAGCGTTTGACTATGCTGCGCTACGGCGTCAACGACTTGCGTGCGTTCTTTGAGAACGATCTTCGTTTCCTTAAACAGTTCAAGTAATCCAGGGGATACATCACTATGAAATTTAGCGAATCATGGCTTCGTGAGTGGGTAAACCCTTCAGTCTCGACTGATGAACTTACTCACCAAATTACTATGGCCGGCCTAGAAGTCGATGACGTGCTACCTGTCGCTGGCGAGTTTACTGGCGTAAAAGTGGGTAAAGTGGTCGAATGTGGTCAGCATCCAGATGCGGACAAACTGCGTGTGACTAAAGTCGATGTTGGTGCAGAAGAGCTGCTAGACATCGTGTGTGGCGCGTCGAACTGTCGCCAAGGTATCAAAGTGGCTGTCGCAACGGTTGGCGCTGTGCTACCGGGCGATTTCAAAATCAAAAAAGCCAAGCTGCGTGGTCAACCATCACACGGCATGCTGTGTTCATTCTCTGAGCTCGGTATTGATGTTGAATCTGATGGCATCATGGAGCTAGCAGAAGACGCAGTCATCGGTACTGATTTCCGCGAGTTCCTAGGTCTTGACGATGTAACCGTTGACGTAGACCTAACGGCGAACCGTGCGGACTGTTTCAGTATCCGTGGTATGGCACGTGAAGTGGGCGTTCTCAACCGCGCTGACGTAACTGAGCCAGCGGTGAACCCAGTGGCTCCTGTTATCGATGATCAAGTCTCTATCGAAGTGAAAGCGCCGGCGGCGTGTCCACGCTACCTTGGCCGTGTGGTTAAAAACGTTAACGTTCAGGCTGAAACGCCGCTTTGGATGCAAGAAAAACTGCGTCGCTGCGGTATTCGCTCTATCGACCCTGTGGTCGACATCACTAACTTTGTTCTGCTAGAGCAAGGCCAGCCAATGCACGCATTCGATCTTGCTAAGATTGAAGGTGGCATCGTGGTTCGTATGGCAGAGCAAGGCGAAAAGCTTACTCTTCTAGACGGCAGCGAAGCTGAGCTAAACGCAGATACGCTAGTGGTTGCAGACCACAACAAAGCTCTAGCTATTGCGGGTATCTTTGGCGGTGAAGAGTCTGGTGTAACGACTGAGACTAAAGACGTACTACTTGAGTGTGCATTCTTTTCACCAGACCACATCCGTGGCCGCGCGCGTAGCTACGGTCTACACACGGATTCTTCCATGCGTTTTGAGCGTGGTGTGGATTTCGCACTACAAGCTAGCGCAATGGAGCGTGCAACAGAACTTCTTGTTGAGATCTGTGGCGGTGAAGTCGCACCTGTTGTTGCTGTAGAGTCAGAAGCTGACCTACCAAAAGCAAACACAGTAGCTCTACGTCGCACTAAGCTAGACAGCCTACTAGGTCACCACATTGCTGATAGCGATGTTGTTGAAATCCTAGAGCGTCTTGGCTTAGTGGTTGAAACAACAGACGCAGGTTGGACAGCAACAGCACCGACATGGCGTTTTGATATCGCTATCGAGCAAGACCTAATTGAAGAAGTCGGTCGTATCTACGGTTACGATAACATCCCTAACCAAAACCCAGCCGCAGCACTCAAGATGCACGACCACGTTGAAGCGAACATTCCGCTAAAACGCGTTCGTAACTTACTTGTTGACCGTGGTTACCAAGAAGCGATCACTTACAGCTTCGTTGAGCCTGAGCAGCAAAAACTGATCGTTCCGGGTGTTGAGCCACTCATCCTGCCATTCCCAATCTCTGCGGATATGTCAGCAATGCGTCTTGGTTTAATTCAAGGCCTGCTCAACACTGTGGTTCACAACCAAAAGCGTCAACAGCCACGTGTTCGTCTATTCGAATACGGCCTACGTTTTATCCCTTGTGAGTCTGCTGAAAACGGTATGCGCCAAGAGCCAATGCTTGCTGGTGTTATTGCAGGTACTCGCAGCGAAGAGCACTGGGACATCGAAACCAACACGGTTGATTTCTTTGACCTGAAAGGTGATTTAGAAGCGGTGCTTGAGCTAACAGCAAACGAAGCCGCTTACTCTTTCGCAGCGCTTTCTGCAGAAGATAAAGCTGCGAACCCAGCGCTTCACCCTGGTCAATCCGCAGCTATCATCGTTGATGGCAAGCAAGTTGGTGTGATTGGTACCGTTCACCCAGAGCTAGAGCGTAAGTTTGGTCTAAACGGCCGTACTATCGTATTCGAAGTGGAATGGTCTGCAATCAACACCAAAGTGATTCCAGAAGCGGTAGCGCTTTCTAAGTTCCCATCAAACCGTCGTGACATCGCGGTCGTTGTTGACGAAGCCGTCGCTTCTGGCGACATCGTTGCAGCATGTCTAGAGCAAGGTGGTGAGTTCTTGAAAGGCGCGAAACTGTTCGATGTTTACGTTGGTAAAGGCGTTGAAGAAGGCAAGAAGAGCCTAGCCATCGCTCTGACCTTGCAGTCGGTTGAGCGTACGCTCGAAGATGCGGACATCGCCGGTGCGGTTGACGCCATCGTCGCGCACATCTCGGACAAGTTTGGCGCGAGCTTGCGCGATTAATTGTCCATATTGACTGAATAATAGAGAGCCCGAAGCGACTTCTTCGCTTCGGGCTTTTTTATCTCTATCGCTCTGCATCTCAACGGAAGCAGAAAAAATTACTGTCAATAATGTTGTATAGTATGACAAAATATGTGTGCTGAGCGTGAGTTTCGTGCTTCAGTGAAGGTTACACTATCACTCCCCCCAAGTGTGTTGTTGCGTATCGATGAGATCGGTTACGCAATAGTTTTGCCCAAAAAAGCAAACGTTTGCACCAAGGTGATAAGACAGAAATAGATACAGATAATTGAATATTAAGGGTTAGTTGTGGAAAAGTTTTTTACAGCATTAGATCAGTTGGGGTTAGCTTGCACCCCAACTCAAGAAAATTCTCAGACGCTCCTTTGGGATGGCGTGGTGGACAATCAAGGCACAGAGACCAATGTTTGGATTCGTTGGTGCAACGAATTCAAGCGCCCGATTTATTGCAGTTTTGGCTTTCAAAGTTATTGCCATGCATTGTTTATCCGTAAGAACTTTGACAACGCATACCCTATCAGCGCTTAATTTCGTGTGGCTATAGGTCACAACTGAAAAAGCAAAACGCCCCATTATCAATGATATGGGGCGTTTTTTGTTCTTTAAGACTTTCAACTAACAAAAAAGAGCCCCGCTCAGGCGAGGCTCGGCGTCAAAAACATGTTTTGACTGCGGGGGTAGGTTAGGCCGTCGCGGTGGCCACCGCTTTGGCTTTGTCTCGCGCACCGAGTACCAATGTCAAACCAAAGGCGACAGCGAATGAGATAGCCATGCCGGCGACATAGTATCCAATCTTATCAGGGGTGATTGAGATAATGCCCGGTAGTCCTGCTGCGCCCAATGCTTGTGCTTTCACATTGAATAAGGTGACAAACGCACTCGCCGCCGCTGCGCCAATGATGGCAGCGATGAAGGGGTAGCGTAGCTTGAGGTTCACACCAAACATTGCAGGTTCGGTAATACCGAGCAGAGCTGTGATACCAGATGGCATTGCGATACCTTTCAGTTTTGTCTCTTTGGTGGTGATGCCGACCGCTAGTGCCGCTGCACCTTGTGCGACGTTCGACATTGCCGCAATCGGGAAGATGAAGGTACCACCGGTCACAGCGATGTCTGCCAATAGTTGAGTTTCAATAGCGATAAAGCTGTGGTGCATGCCGGTGATAACAAACGGCGCGTAAATAAAACCAAACAGCGCGCCGCCAATAAAGCCAGCCGAGTCGTAGAGCCAGTTGAGGCCATCACCGAGCAAGAAGCCGATATCGCGGGTAATGGGTCCAACGAGTGTGAACGTCAGGAAGCCCGTAATGAAGATTGCGAGCATGGGTGTCAGTAAGTTATCCAACACAGATGGGATAAACGAGCGTAGGCCATTTTCGACTTTCGCTAAGATGAACGCTGACACGAGTACAGGCAGAACCGAACCTTGATAGCCGACTTTCTGAATCTCAAAGCCAAAAATGTTCCAAGTCGGAATCGTACCCGCAACGCTCGCGCCGCCAAAACCCCAACCATTGAGCAAATCTGGGTGGACCATCAACATACCCAGTGCTGCGCCTAAGAAGGGGTTACCACCAAATTTCTTACTGGCAGAGAAAGCGAGAAGAACTGGCAAGTAAACGAAAGGCGCATTGGCGAAAGTGTTGATCATACTTGCAAGATCGGCGAGGCCTGGGTTTGCGTCAATGAGTGACTGTCCTTCAATGAACAGACCCGTCGCGGTCAGCACATTAAACAGACCCATCAACAGACCTCCCGCCACAATGGCAGGGATGATAGGGACAAAAATGTCCGATAGCCCCTTAACAGCGCGTTGGACGATGTTCTGCTTTTGTGCACCCGCAGAGGCAACGTCCGACGTCGACATTTCGCTCATGCCAGTCAGTTTCGCCATTTCTGCGTAGACTTGGTTGACGATGCCTGAGCCAAAGATAATTTGGTATTGCCCTGCCACTTTAAACTGACCTTTGACGCCATCGAGATTGCCGATAGCCTCTTCATCGATTATCGAATCGTCTTTCAATGCTAGGCGAAGACGAGTCGCGCAGTGGGCGAGTGCTTGGAGGTTATCTTTGCCTCCTAGCAGCGTGAGCAGCTCTTTTGCAATATTAGGATAATTCATTCCGGACCCCAGTTTGGTTCGTTACTGTTGATTATATACAATTCTCGCTTGTTCTCTTTGGGAACGTTTGCAATATGGATTTTTGGAGATTTAACCTATTCAGTCAAAGAATATTGGATGTTTATGTGAGATGGATCGGTTTATATTTTTTGCTAAATCGTTTGAGCAGAGTGATTTTTGCGGTGTTTTTTGCTAATTTTTGCAAACAATCCCAATAAGTTAACCCAAGGAATTCCGATGGCGAGCCTACATGACGTCGCGAAGTTAGCCGGCGTCTCTAAATCGACGGTATCCCGAGTCATTAATGATGAATATGGCGTGAAAGAGGCCACCAAGCAAAAAGTGATGAAGGCAGTCGAAGAGGTCGGTTATGTGGTGAATCAGGTTGCCAAAGACCTTAAATCGCAGAAAACCAATTTGGTGGGCGTCATCGTTCCTCGTATGTCATCAAACGCTGTTTCCCTCGGTGTTGATGGCATCAGCGCGGCGTTTGATGCCGCAGGAAAACACGTATTGTTGGCGAGCTCTCAACAGCTGTCAGAAAAAGAAATTGAATACATTCAGGTGTTTAATCAAAAGAGGGTCGAGGGTATTGTGCTCTATGCGACCCATATTGACATGCAATTGGTCGATGCTATCCGCGCCTCTCGCGTTCCCGTTGTACTTGTCGGGCAAGATGGCTCTCTGTTCAACATACCCAGTGTGGTACACGATGATTTGCGCGTGGGCTTTGAAGCGGGTCACCGCTTATTGGATGTGGGCTGCAAAAACATCGGCTTTATGGGGGTAAGAGACTCCGATATCGCTGTCGATAGCTTGCGTTCGCAAGGCTTAGAGCAAGCCCTAAGCATGCGCGGCGCACAACCTCTGCTGTTCCATAGTCATGGAGAGTTTTCGGTTGATTCGGGTTATGCGCAGATCCCGTCGCTTATCGAGCAATACCCTCAATTGGATGGCCTATTTTGTGCGACGGACCGCATTGCCGTTGGCGCGATCAAGGCCTTGCAAGAGCGTGGCATTCGAGTTGGCGAGCAAATCAAAGTGCTCGGAGTGGGGAATGATGAACTGGGCTATGTGGTATCACCGAGTTTATCTACCTTTGGTTATGCCTTTGATAAAGCGGGAGAAAAAGGTGCCAAGCTACTGCTCGATTTGATTGAAGGCCAACCTCAAGAAATGAGTAAAGTGGTATTAACGTTTGATCGGGTTGATCGAGAGACGTGCTGATCCCTTGATACTCAGATTTTTATCTTCAGTTAGGCTACTGGGACACATGCTATCAAGCACTTAGCCTTAAAAGGACCACTGAAGTGCGGTTCATGACGGACTCATTGCTTGCTCAAACCATCATTTTTGATTAATCTTGCAAACGTTCCCAAAATTTTTAGGTGTTGAGCCATGTCGTTAGAATACTACGTTGCGCTGTGTGGCGGTGAAGAAAATCTCCTTCGAGTCCTAATCCCCGATAGTCGGTTGATCTTTGCGGTGAAAGAGAGGGATTGCTTGTCAGATGAACTCGACCTCAAGGCCATAAGCCGTGTCGGTGACGAATGGCAAGTAACTTTTGTTCGTCCCTCAGACATAGAAGCCGAGCTTCTCCAGCTTGGGCAAAAGATAGCAAAGCGTCAGCAACTAGCGCTCAGCGAGGCCATGGTGCCTGCCGCGTGCTCATATCGTCCTAAGTGGCACGTTTCTCCGCCGCAAGGGCTTCTCAATGATCCAAATGGCTTTATTTATCATCAAGGGCAATACCACCTCTTCTATCAATGGTACCCGTTTGGTTGCGTGCACAAAGACAAATACTGGGCTCACCTGACCAGTAAAGACTTAGTCAATTGGCATTGGCAGCCAGTGGCATTGACGCCATCGGATTGGTTCGACAGTCATGGCGTATTCTCGGGTCATGCGCTGAGTGATGATGAGACATTAATGCTGTTCTACACAGGTAACACCCGGATTGATGAGCAGCGGGATCGGCACACCACGCAGTGTCTTGCGACTTCAACCGATGGCATTCATTTCATCAAGCATGGCCCAGTGATTGATTCGCTGCCACCAGGCGTGACTGCCCATATTCGCGATCCCAAAGTGATACGTCACCAGCAGGAGTGGTTGATGTTGCTCGGTGCGCAAACCACCGATCTGAAGGGGCGCCTAGCGGTGTATCGCTCTGATGACTTGCGCAACTGGACTTTCTCGGCTTTGCATGGTGATGAGCTTGGCGATTTTGGTTATATGTGGGAGTGCCCTGATTGGTTTGAACTCGGTGGGGAGACGTTTGCTGTACTTGGCCCGCAGGGGATCGAATCGTTCTCGCCTCTCAATACCATTCCACACCATAACGGCATTGCCCGCGCATCATGGGATGGTCAGCAATTGCAGTTGGAGGATTTTGTACACCTAGATTACGGTTTTGACTTCTATGCGCCCCAAACGTTGTTAACACCTGATGGTCGACGTGTCATGTGTGGCTGGATGGGCTTACCTGATGAGGTGGATCAGCCATCCAGTGACCACGGTTGGGTTCATCAACTGACGGCGCCACGCGAGCTCACTTACAGGGATGGGAAATTGTATCAATGGCCTGTTGAAGAATTGATGCAGCTAATGATAAACTCCAGTATATTAACATTGTCTAATGTAACTCAGCGTCTCGACGTAAACAGCTATCAACTAGAAGTTGAACTGCAATGGGGGCAGACGTTAAACCTTTTCGAAGGTCATGGGCAAAAGGTAGCTTTGACCGCAGACGCTAACCACCGCCGGTTGGTACTAGATCGCAGTGAGACGCAAAATCGCGCTCAAGATGAATGTCGAGAAGTGCCGCTGACCAGTGATAGCGTTCGTTTACTGATTTTAGTCGACACGTCCAGTGTCGAAATATTCATTAACAGCGGTGAAGCGGTGATGACCTCAAGAGTGTTTGTCGATGCTCAGTCGACGGGCATTTCGGTCACGGGAGCGGCAACCCGTGCTGAACTGAGATATATGAACCAAACGACGGAGCCATTTGTTTAGCGGTTCGTCGAAGTTGATAAAGGGCGACCAATGGCAGTATCGGAATACCTCGCATCGAAGGAAAAACAAGATCAGGGTTTAGCATCCGCAAGTTACTCATTTATAGCACGACAGCCTATTTTAGATAGTAATCGAGAGATTCATGCCTTTGAACTTTTGTACCGCGACGGTGAGCACAACGGTTTTCCGGTGCATATGGATTCCTCTTTGGCGACGCGAAAGTTGCTTGCGGAGCACTTCCTCAGTTACAAAGCGAGAGTGTTGGAATCCTACAAAGGGTTTGTCAATTTCAGCCAAAGTTGCTTGATAGATGGTGTTCCTTTTGACTTTCCCAGCGATTCTTTAGTGGTGGAAGTATTGGAGCAGTGTCAGCCCGACGAAACGTTGTTTCAAGCGCTCAGCAAGCTTAAGAAAGCAGGTTACACCATCGCATTAGATGATCATGTTTTCGATTCGAACTGGCAACGGTTTTACCCGCTTATCGATATTATAAAAGTCGACATTCAGCAAACCTCCATGCCCAAAAGTGCGCTAATGATTGAGGGTTTAAAACATCTCGATATCATGTTTCTTGCGGAGAAGGTCGAGACAAATGACGAATTTGAAAGGGCCAAAGCGTGTGGCTTCACACTTTTTCAAGGCTACTTTTTTACTAAGCCGGAAATCATAAAGAGTCGAAAAATTAACGCGTCATTTACCGACTTGATGTCATTATCTGAGAAACTCTCTGCAGATATTATTGATTTTGACGAAATTAGCCAAATTGTGGCGAAAAATCCGGTCCTATCACTTCAACTTCTGAATTTCATCAATGGTAGTTGTAAGCTTCGTGCGCCGATTCAATCCGTGAAGCAGGCAGTGGCTTATCTTGGTGAAGACAAGTTGAAGAAGTTTGTCACTTACGTATTGATTTCCTCACTCGCGCCCGGCAAACCAGAAGCTTTGTTTCTCATGTCATTACACAGAGCAAAAATGGCGGAATTGTTGGTGCACTATATGCGTCGATCAAGCCTAAAAAATCTTGCATACCTTTGCGGTTTGCTGTCTCTGATCGATGGCATTCTCGATATAGATATGCGAGAGGCTTTGCAGTATATCCACTTAGATAGCACCATTAAGCAAGCATTGATTTATCGAAGCGGGACTTTGGGGCAGTTAATTGATTTATTTGAATATATTGAAGCGTCAGAGTGGGATAAGATCGATCAGATTCGTCGATCCCTAGACGTGAATGACCAAGATATCATTGGTTGTAATGTTGAGGCGTCAATGTGGCTTAATGAGCTTTCAGTGCAGCCCGATTAGTATTTCTATCAATGATCATTATATCGCCCCATCTGCTCAGAAGAGCCAAACGGGGCGATGAATCCTCCATCAAAGGCGCTTAGAGTGCAGTGATATAATCGCGTAGCGCACTTTCGGATGGCAATGCGGTCATCGCGCCTTTTTGGGTTGTCGCAAGTGCGCCACAGCCATTGGCCCACTCAACGGCATGATGAATAGCCTCTTGGTTATCCCATTGATCGTATTGAGAGAGTTTAGCCAGCAGGCCGCCCACGAACGCATCGCCTGCACCTGTCGTATCGATGGGTTGAATCGCCTTTCCAGCTTGTAGGGTCTGCGTTCCCTCAAACACCACCAATGCACCTTTCGCGCCTTGCGTGACGACCACCAAGCGGTTGTTGTTACCCTTAATCGCCTCTAGTCCGGCATCGAGTGTGTGGGTCTGTGTGAGGTACATCAGTTCATCGTCAGAAAACTTAAGCACATCTGCCAGCTCAAGTGCTTGGCGAACAACCGGTAAAATCTCACTAGGGTTAGCCCACACTTCTTCTCGCAGGTTAGGATCAAAACTCACATAGCCCCCGGCTTGTTTAATTCGACGCATCGCTTCCAAGGTACTACTGCGGCTCGGCTCATTCGCCAGTGCAATAGAGCAGACATGCAGCCAATCTCCGGCAGCAAACTCAGGAATATCGCTGGGGATCAAGAACTGATCGGCGCTGGGTTTGACCATAAAGGTGAAGCTGCGCTCACCGCTGTCGTCCAGATCGACGATGACAGTCGATGTGCGCTGTTCTTCATCAAGCCGCATGCCCTGTGTGTTGACCTTTTCTGCGGTTAAGGTCTCTTTCATAAATCGGCCCAGTGGGTCGTTTCCTACACGGCCGAAAAATCCACTCTTGCCGCCTAATCTTGCGATGGCAACCGCCACGTTTGCGGGTGCACCGCCCGGGCATTTTAAGTAGGTGGTGTCGGAATCTGGAATCAGGTCAACAACCGCGTCACCTGTCACCCAAATCATGCTCATGTTCTGTTCCTCGCATAAATAGATACTGGCTTATTATAAAGCTAAATCGATTTAGCTAAACGCTAAACGGATTGTTTTGTGGTTTAGATCGTTTAATTTCTGACAAAAATCGGCCCAGGTAGAGTAAAGATAGTATTTCCTTCCCAGCGGGGTAAGATAAGGACCGATTTTGAGGAAAGAAAGGCTGAGGGTGATGAGCAAAAGGCCCAAATTGGCAGATATCGCGGCGTTGGCAGGGGTATCGAAATCGACGGTGAGTTTTGTGCTTAACGGACATGCAAAGAAACACCGAATTCATGCAGAGACGGTTGAAAGGGTACTAGCGGTAGCCAAAGAGCACAACTACGCCCCCAGTTTGTACGCACGGGCGTTGAAATCAAGTCGCACCTACAGCGTCGGCTTAGTGATTCCCGATATCCTCAATATGGGGTTCGCCACTATTGCCAAAAGGCTTGAGCAGCTAAGCCGAGAGGTGGGCTACCAACTCTTAATAGTCTCTTCAGAAGACGATGCCGATATGGAGCAAAGCGTCATCAAACACTTGCTGGAGCGCCAAGTAGACCTACTGCTGGTGGCCAGTGCAGCGCAAAATGCCGATTTTTTACTGGATGTGAATCAACACACGCCCGTCATCACCTTTGACCGCGTGTTTGAAGGCAGTCCCCTTTGTGGGGTGAAAAGTGATGCGACTGCCGCCACAAAGCAGGTGGTGGCAAAACTGTGTCACGAGCGCAGCGAGTGCGTTTATATCGGCGGGCAGCTTACGCTCTCTACTAGCCAAGAGCGATTTGAGGGGTATCGACAAGGATTAGTCAGTGCAGGGCTCGATTATCAGCCACAGCATGTGTTGATCAAAGATTATCAACCTCAAAGTGGCTATGAGCTGATTGAGCAGGCTCACCGGTCTATGGGACGTTTACCCCAAACGGTTTTTACCGCCTCATATTCCATTTTAGAGGGCGTGCTCCGTTATCTTAGTGAACACAAGCTATTAAATGCCGACATTCGTCTCGCGACATTCGATAACTATTCAATCCTTGATTGTCTGCCGCTGGCGATCGATTCCATTGAGCAAGATTGTGAGCAAATTGCACTGGCGCTGTTTGAGTGTGGTAAACAGTTACTTGAGAGCGATGAGCCCCTAGAGTTGCAGCGTAGCCTAGCGGCCAAAATCCATTATCGAGATACCCGCTGACGTAAAGCGGCAATCTAGGTGCTGTTTATCACTTTGATACCACTCAGTGGGCATGGCGTTTAGCAGGCCCGCCTTTTTTAACCGGTTCTTTTCGGCTTTGGTGATGACAACAAAATGCAGCAAACTTTGTAGTAGTCGCCTTAGCTGCGGTTTGGTTAGCTCACCGTCTCGCCAGTGGCGTTTGATCTCACCCACCACCACGGCATAAGGGACGACAGGTTCAAGCTCACACCCTTTGATGTGGTTGACCTGCAAAGAGCGAGGCGCACTCGCGCGTAATTGCTCCCAGTCTGCTTTTCCTTGTCTCGTCACCACACCGTGAGCAAGGCAGTAGTAACTGAGCAGAAATCGTTCGATGTGCATCCAACGCTCAGCCGATACTTCCAGCCAGATGTGTTCAAACTCAATATCGATATCGGTCATGACTTGGGACATTAGGGTGAAAACCGCGAGTGTAGCGACTAACTGACCGCGTGCGCAAGTTCAACGGTTTGGCCCTGCTTGCGTATCGCCGCCATCAATTGTGCGAGCAGCAATACGCCCGTCACCGCCAGACCAATGCCGATGCCCGCCCAAATCCCTTCGAGTTGATGGTGTTTCATCAACAGCCAAGCTGCAGGCAGACCGAACAACCAGTAGCCGATCGCGGTCATGATGGTCGGAGCAATCACGATCTTCATGCCGCGCAGTAGATTGATCGCCAGCAGTTGCCAAGCATCAACAACAAACGAAAGCGCCACGACCCAGAGCACTGAGACCAACAAGGCGCTGAGGTCTGCACTTAAATTGAATAGATGAGCGATGCCTTCTGGCCAGAGCATAAGTCCGCCTGCCAGAATGACGCTAACCACGGTGGTGATCGTAAAGCTACGTATGGCGGTTTGTTTAATGCCGCTATAGTTCTGCGCACCAAAATCTTGGCCTACCAGTATCGCGGCGGCTTGGGAGAAGCCGAAATTGACGTTCCATGTAAAGCTCAAGCATTGCAGCAGAATTTGATGCAGTGCAAGAGCACTGATGCTGATGGCGCCTGCCATCAAGGTTCCGCCATAGATCAAGCCGTGCTCTAGCAAGGCTGCAATGGCGATAGGCAATCCCATAGAGAGTAGGGGAATCATGAGCTTGAGCGAGTACTCATCACGATTTAGCCAAGGGGCATACGGGCGATATTTTTCGCTGCTAAAGACCCAGTAGCCATAGCCAAGCATAACGCTAAAGGCAGAGAGCGCCGTGCCTGCGCCTAGACCAGCGAGACCAAAATCGAAGGTAAAAGCGAGGAGGTAGCTGATGGGCACATTGAGCGTGACGGTGAGCAGAGACATCACCATGATTGAACGCACATTGCCGAGCGCGCTTGTTAGACCACGCAGTACCAGGAGGATCAAAGAGGGCAGCATCGCCCATTTCAAGGTATTCACGTAAGTCATGGCGAGCTCAACCAGTTCGTCGGGCTGCTTGGCGTAACTCAGTAAAGAGGGTACCCATTGGAAGGCGACCATTAATAGCACAGAGAGCGTGAGCGAGAGCAGCACCGCGCCTTTCACCGCGAAGCGAATTTGTTGGTTGCCATACTCCGGGCGAGCAATTCTTTGCCCATAAGCAATCGCAATCAGGTTTGCCACGCATCCAACGGTGCTGCTAGCAACGATAAAAACAAACGAGTAGACCGATGCGCCTAAACCGCCAGCGGCGATGGCGGTCATACTCAGGCGTGACATCATCCAGACATCCGTCAATACCAGTGCCATCGCAATCAGTTGCGACACAATAAGGGGCAGCGCCAGTTTTAAAATGGTATTCATAATGTTCTCGATCTTGGCTGTGTGCTGTCACGATTTTGTTCGTGATCTCTATCACGCTAAGTTAGTGGTTGTTCATCTGGTTTTCAAATGACATTTATGCCACTCTGAAATGATCTGAAATCATGCGAGTAAAGAGTGTGCACCCTTACCCGAATCTCCCGTATTCTCATAACGCGCTGAAAGTATTCGAGTCCGTGGCAAGGCTGATGAGCTTTACCAAAGCGGCGCAAGAGCTGCATGTGACGCAAAGTGCAGTGAGCCGTCAAATTAAGCAACTGGAAGATGATCTCAATTCATCCTTAATTGTACGTCAGCATCGGGCGATATCATTGACGCCGCGCGGAAAAGAGTTGTTTGAAGTGCTGCGTAAAAACTATCAGTCTCTCTCTCATTTGATCGCATCTTGGCAGGCGCCGACAAGAAAACGAATTGTGATTAAAAGTGCGCTCAGCTACGCAACGCGCGTCTTACTGCCCAAGGTGGAAATGCTCAATCAACGTTACCCCGATCATGAGGTGGTGATCATCCCCTCTATTGAGGAAGACCCGGACTTGAGCCATGAAGATTGCGATTTGCTTATCATCAACACCCAGCGTCGTGAGCAGTATCAGGGTCAGAAAGGGGTCACCTTTCTGCGTGATGAATACATGGCACCAGTCTATGCACAATCGATGTCTGAGCGTCGGATCACCCAACAGGATGTACTCAGCTTGCCCCACCTTCATGCCACATTGGAGCATCAAGATTGGAATATCTGGCTGAACAACGCGGGGTTAGATGGCGAGAAACAAGGTCGCGATACTGTGTTCTTTAGTTTGGATTTGGCCCTCAGTGCTTGCTTGTCCGGCCAAGGCGTGACCGTCACGGATTTGTTGTTGGTCTTGCCGGAGCTGCAGCGTGGCTTTTTACAATGCCCCGAAGGGTTGGCGCTGCAACATAGTCATTGGTGTTACTTTTGCTACCGAAATCAAGATGACACATTAAGTCAAGAAATCTTGGAGTGGCTGGTGGCACAAACAGAGCAAGAGAGGGCACTGCTGCGCCGTCTAGCGCATGAGCACGGTTGGGGATTAGAGAGCGTCACCTTATAAGTGTCATTGGCAACGGCGTTAAAACGCATCAAGGCCAATCAGAATCATTACACCTAGGGTACATGTGAACGTTGAGACGACGGTGGTCAAGGCGATGATGTTGGCAGCAAGTGTTGCGTTACCTCCCATTGAGCGTGCCATTACATAGCTGGCGGCGGCCACCGGAGAGGCGTTCATGAAGAACAGTATCCCCAGCTCTACTCCGCGAAATCCCCACCAATAGCCAGCACCTGTGATGGCGATAGGGGCGAGCACCAGTTTGTAGCCGGCGGCAAACCAGGTTGGCTTTTGATCGCTCTTCATCGACGAGAGATTGAGCGACCCACCGGTACAGAGCAAGGCCAAAGGGAGCGTCATACGCGCTAAATAGTCACCTGCGTCAACGGCCACCTTAGGGACGGGAATAGATAATAGATAGAACACCACGCCGGTGACGATAGCGATGATCAGTGGGTTTTTGGTCAGGGTTTTGACCATCACTTTTGCAGCCTGGGTGCCAGATGTCTGCCCGCGAGGGGTTAAGCAAATCACCGCTTGAACATTATAGATAAAGGTTGTAGCCGCGACGTAGAGCGCGGCTTGTGCGACGCCTTGATCGCCAAAGGCGTTGGCCACATAAGCGATACCTATGATGGCGGTGTTGGCGCGATAGCCACCTTGGACAATCACCCCTTTATCCGCTGAGCCAGCAAAAGCACCGTTGACGGAGAGTGTGGTGAAAATGAAAAATGCCACACTGGCAATGGCACCAAAGCCGATAAATCGCCCGGCTGAGACGAAGTCGTGATCGGAGATGACGATACTCAAAAAGAGCATGGCAGGTAGGCAGACTTGAAACACCAGCTTTGACGCGACATCGATAAAATTGTCGTTGATTAAACCGATGCGCTTAAACGCCACACCCAATACCAGCATCAAGCAAATAGGGCCGGTAATGGAAAGTGAGAACTGTAACTGACTAACAATGGCGTCCATGCGTGATCCGATTATGAAGAAATAAGTGGAGAAGAATCCACAACATAGCGATTAGTTGGCGAGATCACAATAGCGACATCTTACCAAGGTGAAAAACAGTCAAGCCTGGTGTTCTCACCAGGCTTGTTAGGCGCAGCTTGTTTGCTTGAGTGTCTCAATATGGGTTACTTGAGCTTTACCGCATTGATGAGTCGATAGCTCGGTCCTGCGACCTCAGCGGTGATCACGCTCAGCGATTCGACGTTCGCACCTGCACCTTCGTAGGCATAAAAACCACCAATTTGTGTTTTGCTTGGTAGCGTCGCACTGTAATCATTGATCTGTTCTTTAGCCGTGACTGTGCCGGCGTAGAATTCATTGTGATAGGTCGCGTTGACCAGTGGGTGTTCATCAGTCGCTCGTACACTAACAAATTCTGGATTGCGCGTATTGTCTACCACGTTTGAGTCGAAGTCGACATCTACGCCTGTGTAGATAGTATCGACGACGTCATTGTTAAACAGGCTCACGCGGTGCGTTTGATTGCCGTAGACCATACCCCACTCAGTATCCACTAAGGTGTTGTGGTGAATCTGAATATTTTTCGGTGTCCACTGCTTGTTGAGCTCTTTCCCTTTGACCGCTTGATCCAGCATTTCACCGTTCGCCACATCAATGATGCCCGTATTGATCACGACACCGCCGCGCAAATCGGCATTGCCCTCTATCAATCCATCACGTCCACGGGTACCTGAGATGTAATTATTGCTGATCACATGGTCTTCGTCATAAATGCGAATGCCGCCAGTCAGCAATTTCTCATTGCCGACGATGATGTTGCTGTCGACAGTGTTGGCTTTACCGTGACGCAGCGAGATCAGTGCTGCACTTTCAAAAATGGTATTGCGCGCAATGGTGTTACCACCGGATTTGATGGAAATCAGCTCTCGCTCACCATCCATATTGATCAGCAGGTTATCGACAAACTGAGAATTCGAATGCCACTGAGACGATTTAGAATCACCAATGCGAATCGCTTCCCAGCTATTGCCGTTGTAGCGAATGGCTTCTTTGATATCCAACTCATTGAACTGATTCTGTTGCTGATCGAGGAAAATGTTATGTGCGATCAAGTGGTTATCCGGCGTGTCATCTTTTTGAACGCCGATTAACGTGCCACGCTTTTGCTTGCCTTCAAATTGGTTGTTGATGACTTTACCGTCTTTGCCCCAGAGTGATAACCATAGGTACTTCGGGTACTCAGAGCGGCGTTCATCTGGCTCATACGCATAGTCATGGTTGAAGTAGTAGAAGGTTGAGTTTTGCAAGGTATTGCGATCGCCCATCATACGTACCGCACCAAAGCGCTCGGCTGGACCACCTTCGGTAAAGACCAGGCCATCAAGAGTGATGTCGTCGCCTTCAAGGACAAATTGCACTAAGCCTGTAAGCCACGCGCTACCTGCTTGCTCTGCGTTGATGGTGATATTGTTGGCAGAAATCGTGACGACGCCAAGATCTGCATATTTGCCAGCAGGTAGAGTGACAGTGTCACCATCTGCTGCATTTTCCAGTTGGGCTTTGAGTTTCGCGGTTTCTTGCGCTGAATGTTCAATCAACGCACTGCCGTCAACGATATCGAGTCTCGTTGTTGAAAGAAGGTAGTCTCGGGTCAGTGTATGTGCAGAGATATCCGCCGTGGCGGGTGTGGGTGCATCTAGGGCTAGCTCATTTGATTGTGTGGTCGTGCATGCTGTCAAAGTAACAACAGAAAGAGAGGCGGCAATCACGCCCGCCAGTAGAGTTATTTTCATTGTTGGTCTCAGTCTACTTAGGTAAGGAAACATACTCAAAGCGTCTTATGTGATGGAGCAAAATGGAGGTGACACAAAACGCCTTGAGTATGTAAGGCGGCCGAAGCCGCCTTGATTAAGAGAGTTACGCCGAAAGAGAGCGTTTATGCTGTCGCAGATTTTGACTCTTTTTTGTCTTCAATGCTCTGATCGACCGCTTTGACCAGCAGTAGACCAACACCCATGACAATGGCGCCGCAGAGAATAAAGATGAAGCGTCCCCATAGCGGGTTAGGCAGTAAGAACATCGCCATCACACCCACACCCGCTACTGCGATAAGAGAACCCAGCATACGACGTTGTTTGTTGTCGAGTTTCTTCTGTTCCGTTGACTCAGAAACTAGTGGTGTTGCCAAGTTTTCGAAGAACTTATCGACGTTCTTCTGGCGCTCTTCAGAAAGAGGCTTGTAGAACAGGGTAGTGAGGATAAAGAAGCCGCCTGTAAACACTAGGTGTCCAATCAGACCAATCGCCACTTTCAAGTCAGACCATTCACGACCTGTTAGTGGTTCAAGGTTGAACCAGTTTGCGACCATTTCTGCATTGATCACAAAGCCCACGTAGTAAGAGACGATAGCACCGACAACCAGCGTACCCCAGCCAGCCCAGTCCGGAGTTTTCTTGATAAAGAAGCCAAGGAAAGCAGGGATGGTCATTGGGAAGCCAATCAAAGCACCTACGTACATCATGGTATCAAATAGGCTCAAACCTTTGAGTGAGTTGATAAATAGTGCAACGAGAATGATCGCAATACCGAAGAAGGTAGAAGTCAGTTTCGATACAAGCACCAACTCTTTCTCTGTCGCGTCTTTACGCAAAATCGGTTGGTAGAAGTTCTTAACGAAAATACCAGAGTTGCGGTTGAGGCCAGAGTCCATGGATGACATGGTCGCAGCGAACATCGCCGCAATCAGTAGACCAACCATACCCGCTGGCATGTACTCTTGGACAAAGTAGAGGTAAGCAAAGTCACCCGCTTTCTTGCCTGCTTCAGGGTATTGCATCGCTAGGTCGACACCTTGACCCGCAATAAACCAAGACGGCATAAACCAAATCAGTGGACCCATTGTCATCAGAATGCACGCCAGTAGAGCGGCTTTCTTCGCATTTTTGGAGTCTTTTGCCGCCAAGTAGCGGTAAGAGTTCAACATGTTGTTGGTGATGCTAAACTGCTTGAAGAAGATAAAGAATGCCCAGATACCAAAGATGCTTAGATAGTTGAGGTTGTTACCTGAAACAAACGACGCGCCTTCTTGTACCGGGAAGTTGCTGACGATCTCACTCACGCCGCCACCTTGGATAACCGCTACAACCGCACACGTCACGGTCACAGCCATAATGATCACCATCTGCATGAAGTCAGAGGCAATTACCGCCCAAGAGCCGCCGGTGACCGACATCACCAATACAACCAGACCAGTAATAATAATGGTGGTGGTCATATCAAAGCCGAAAATACCAGAAGCAATGATCGCTAGGCCGTTTAGCCAAATACCGGCTGAAATAACGCTGTTTGGCATACCAGACCAAGTAAAGACTTGCTCGTTGAAGTTACCAAAACGCATGCGAATCGCTTCAATGACCGTAACAACGCGAAGTTGGCGGAATTTCGGTGCAAAGTAGAGGTAGTTCATCAAGTAGCCAAACGCGTTGGCAAGGAAGATAACGGCTACCGCAAAACCGTCTGCGTAGGCTTTACCCGCCGCACCGGTGAAGGTCCAAGCACTGAACTGCGTCATAAACGCGGTCGCGCCGACCATCCACCACAGCATGCTGCCGCCCCCGCGGAAGTAGTCACTGGTGTTACTAGTGAAGGTTCTGAACATCCAACCTATCGCAATCAAGAATAGGAAATAGATGCCAACAATAATTGTATTGAGTTCCATCTTTTGACCTTTGTAATGTTATGTAATGTCACCTCACTATGTTATCTAGCTCTTTGTTTATTTGTACTACAATAACTCAAAAATGTGACCGATGATCGAAGAGTGTTGGATTAATAAATCATACAAGTGATCGAGATCGAATCTCTAAATATTCAATGATCGCGATAGAGTTGGAGGTTGCTCCATTGGAGCTAAATTAAAACGGTGTTTTAATTGTATGATTTAAATTAGGGGGGGAATAGGATAAAAAAACGCCCACATATTGCCTGTAATATGTGGGCGCAAACGGTATGGGTACCGTCTGGATAATCACCATCGTCGTTACACTTAAACCAGTGATACACATCAAGACGCAAAGACGGAACGGGGGTGAGCGATGTCCTGTCTTTTGAGCCGTGATTGCAGCACCAGATCTTCGAGCGTTTAAGCTGCCGGAGCGAGGCTGTGTCCAGAAAATATTATTGTTAATTAGGTTGGGAGCGAACTTAAAACTCACTTCGCTGCTTGTTTCACTGAGTAGAGAGCATCGACAATGCCAATAACACCTTCGAAACAAACAGCAATAATACTGTTGCGACCATCAACACACGTGCACTTAATACCAGCGTTCCAATCAAACTTGCTTTGAGCATGGTGGTCAAAGTTTGCATTGTTTGGTCGCTATTCCTGCCTTAGTGCGTTGTTCAGTCGTCTTTTTTGCTAACTGTTCAACATCCAACGCTGCGTATAGTAATGTAGGACTATTAAAAATGAAACTGTTTTTTATAAAAATCAAATCAAGCGCACATTTTGTGTTCAGTGACGATTCGCCACTTCTTGTCATCACCCCGTACAATCAGTCATTTAGCAAAATCAAAGCCCAAATGATGAAGGGCCTGTCACTGCTTTGTTACCAAAATCGGAAATGAATCACAGAAACATTTTATTTCCTTACTGGTATTTTAATACTACAAATAAGTGAAAAGCAAGGAAAAACATGAAATTTAATGTGAAACCTCTACGTCTTGCCGCTATCGTGTCGACGGCTCTGTTAAGCAGCCAAGCGGTGTCAGCGAATTTTGTCTTTTTGGATCAGAATGTCATCGAAAAAAATCGCGCCGTTCTCCATTCCCAAGAGGCACCGCATTCGATGAAAGTGGCGTATCAACGTCTACTGTAAGAAGCGGGTCTTGCGATGCAAGATGGGCTTTTTACAGTCGTCGATAAGAGAATGACACCTCCCAAGATGCTCCTCGACGTGTTGAGCGCATGACCCCCTTTACCTCAAAGGCGGCATCGCCACGGGCAACCAGGAGTGGGTCAACCTCGCCAAACAAACGAACTTTGATGCCTATACGGTCAAGAAAAATCTCGCTGAGGTCTGGGCTCAGAGAGATATAGAGTTGCTTTATTCTACCTACTAATCCTTTTAAGGCCTCTTCGGAGGTCTTTTGGTTGCCTCATGTCCAACACTAAGTATGGATAGAGTGAATGAGTGATATGATAATTACTTTTTAAAAGTAATACAAAATAAATTATTTCATTTTGTAAACGACAGCTTTAGATCACACGCTCAACAATAGGTTTTCAAAGTGTTTTTACATAAATTCGTTATAAAACAAAGTATTAAATTTATTCTCTGGATTGGCTTTTAGTTAAAAAACAAACCAGGTGATGAAAGTCACAGAAAGGGATTGTGGTTTTTAGTTATTATATTTGTATTACATTAACACATAATAAGGTCTAAAAATGAAAAAGCTGACTAAAACCTCACTCGCGGTGGCCACTCTATTAGCAACAACTGCGGTATCCGCCACGACGATTAACTTGCGTCACGAATACATTGATCGTGACGATGCGGACTACAGCCATGCAGATCGTATTTCGGTCTCTCACCGTTTTAGCAACGGCATTGGTTTCTCAGCGGAAGCAAAATGGCGCTATCAAGATAGTGATAAACAAAAAGGTCTCATTAACAACGGTCATGAAGTAGGGGTAAGTTACAACCACAAGTTGAATGATACATTCACTCTACAACCTTCCTACGCGGCAGATGCAAGCAACAACGCCAATCAAGTGACACATAAGTTCAACATTCGTGGTATCGCAAAAATTACTGACGAGTGGACCACTAGTCTTCGCTACCGTTATGGTTACCAAGCAAAAGCGAATCGTTCGGATAGTAACGGTCACTACCATCAATATAATCTAGTGAGCAGCTACAACTTAGGTTGGAGCAGCTTTGGCGTCGATTTAGAGTATAAAGATCTACAGAGTGGTGGTTGGAAAAACAAAGGTTCAGATCATCTCGTAAACTTCTTCGGTGAGTACAAAGGTCTGGAAAGTGGTTGGGTACCGTTTGCAGAACTTGGTGTCATCACGACCAAGGACGACGGTTCCGCTTATAAAGAAGATTACACTTTACGTTACCGTGTAGGTGTGAAGTATAGCTTCTAACTCCTCATAGTAGATAGTGAAAAGACCTAGCGTTTGTGCTAGGTCTTTTTGTAGAGAGCCACAATATATCAATGCTTGTCAGGAGTTTGATGCTTACACTTCGGGCTGAGCGGAGGTGACTGTGCGTTTCTTTCCTCTTATCCACCGTTTCCAACGTATTGGCATCATTGGAACAATAATCAGTATTATGCCTAGCGCTGTGAACAAATCAGGGATTTCATCAAACCACATCACACCAAACAGAGTGACAAAGGCAAGGCCAGAGTATTCGGCGAGCGCGATTTGGCTGGCGGGGGCTCGGCGAAAGGCTTGTACAACAAGGGCATGGTAGCTCAGCACAAACAGGTTGATCGCTACAATCCAGCCTACGTGGTGCCATTCGATAGGTTGCCACTCAAGGTAGGCAATGACGGCGCCGATGGGCAGAGTCATTAAGGTGGTCCAAAACAGAGTGCACACCAAGGGCTGATTTTGAGGCATACGTCTGATGAGAATGTTACCCACCCCCATGGCGAGCGCACTGCCTAGCGCGATGATGGCCGCCCAGTGAAAGTGCTCCGGGCGCAAGACAATCAAAACACCAATAAAGCCCAGTAGCGTGGCAAAAATTTTGCCCGCGGAAGGGCGCTCTCCCAAAAATACGATGGAAAGCGGCAACACTAACAGTGGCCCAACGTAGAAAATCGCATTCGCGGTCGCCAAGGGCAGGTGAGTAATGGCCACCATGGCACATGCGCTTCCCAATAAAATCAATTGTGCGCGCCAAAAGGTAATGCCATCACAGCCCATTCGACGGCGCTGCTTGGGGAGTGACCACCAAAAGGGCAGTAGCAGAGTGAGGCTAATCAATTGACGGAGGAAGACATATTGAAATGTCGGGACTTCACCATTGAGGATTTTTAACGATACATCAGACAGTGAAGCGAGTAAGTTTGCGCCAACCAGCAGGAAGATGGCGAACGAGACATCATTTTTTTTCATACAGTGTGTTTAAGGTGCGGGAAAACCGAGTTAATGACTGAGTTTATACAACTGGCTCAGCGTCACCGTCTTGTGGGAAGCGATGCGTTTTTTCTGCGCCAATAAAAGTTCTGCCGTGGCGACCGCATCCGTGAGGGCGTTGTGGGCGAAATATTCGGGTAGTTGATAGCGTTGTCGTGTGGCTGAGAGCGACACGTCGATCTCTTCGTGGTGATTGATCGCTTTTGCCATCTTCTTTTCGATACACAAGGTGTCGAGCCAGGTGAGAGGAAAAGCGTTCAGGCCAAATGATTTAGATAAGTAACGATTGATGAAATTGCTTTCTACCATACAACCGTGCGCGACGAGTATTTTGCCGTGTGCGGCTTCAAAGAAGGTGTTCATCGCATCATGAATCGAAATGCCATCTTCAAGCATTTGTGGCGTAATGTGGTTGATGACTGCTGTCTCGGCTTTGATTTGCGAACGGCTATTAACATAGTAGTGGTGCGCCGAGGTCATATCGATAGACTCGGCGGAGAGCGTGACCCAACCAATCGACAAAATTCTATCTACTTCACTGTCTAAGCCCGTCGTCTCAAGGTCGACAACCAAATAGTCGTAGTCACTTGCAAGCGTCAACAAATTGAGTTCAGGTTGTTTCACCAACGGGTAAAACACATCGGCGAGACGAACATTCGCAAGGTAATGCTCGCGCGCTTTAATGTGATGGGACAGCGGATGGAAATAGCGATTAAAGAGCTGAATCATCGTGAGCCAAACCTTATCTTCGCCCCGTCTTGTAGCTCAGAAACGATACGGAACGCATCTTTTAGGTGATTACGCTCAAAGCTACCGAAGCTGTCTGGGTTGATGTGGTTATCTGCCACCTCACCGCGTTTGAGCGCTTCCACTTGATGGCTAAAGCGAAATGAGAGAATAAACTGATAGGCACGCAAGATGTTCTTATACGAATCTTCACTCATGATGCCTTTTTCAAACGCGGCTTTAAAACGCTCGTCGGTTGCAGAGACATCGGACTCCACTGCTAATCCATAGATACGTGCCAAATCAATGATCAAGTTGATGGCGTATTTCTTAATATTGAGTGTTTTCTTGTTCTCGCCAGATTTTTCTAAAACGAGCTTGTTAAAGATGCCGAGTGGTGGGTTGGTTTGCACCGAATCATTGACGAGGATACTCAAGAAAGCATGGTTATCACGGATGTTGCGATGCAACTCATCACGGAGGATCTGCTCAAACTCTTTGTTGCCGTAGACGGAGCGAATCTCTAAGAACACGCTGATATTCAGCAGCCGCTCATATTCTGGATTCGCGACCCACTTTTTGTAGTAGTGCTTCCAAACGCTCAGCGGCTGGCACCATTTGGGCGTCGCGGCCATGTACTTGCCAGGGCATAAGGGGTAACCACAGCTCGCTAATCCATTGGAGACCATCATCGCCATGTGTTTAAAGTAGATTTTATCACTGTCGGTGGCGTCGTCGGCGAGAACGATCGCACTGTCTTGATCCGACAGCATGTGAACTTCATTACGTGCATGAGACCCGGCCACCAACCAAGAGAACTCACACGGCGGCGGTCCCAATTTGTCGATAGCAATTTGAATCAAACGGCGCGTATAGGCATCCATGATCATTGTCATGACTTTACCGATCACTTCTGGTGCGACATGGCCCTCGACCAGAGCTTCGAAAATTGCTTGTCTTTCCGGTGTGTAACTGGCCAATGTCTTGATACTGCCTGAGTATTTAATCTTTTCAATCAAGAAGATGGCTTGCACGCGGTGGTTTTGCACCAAGTGGGTGGTGGTAAGCAAACCGACCACTTTGTTGCCTTTGACCAAAGGCAGGTTACGGATGTTGAACTGCATCATCATAGAGGCAGCGTGCATCACAAGATCATCTGGGCTGATGGTCAGCGGCGACAGTGTCATGACTTTGGAAATCGGCTCATCGGTGCTGACGTCCTGTGCGATGACGCGTTTGGTCATGTCACGGTCCGTGATGAGACCTACAATTTTTTCGTCCTCGTAGATCACCGCACACGGTGAGCGTTTGATCAGCATCTCTTTGGCAACTTTCTTGATGGAATCTTTAGCATCACCAATCGCAACGCGACCACTGGCAACCTCAGAGACCTTCTTGATAAAGATGCCTTTCTCTTTGTTTGACCACACCACATCTAATGCAGATTTAAGCCGCACTTGAGCTTGGGAAGCAAAGTGCTCTGCGCATTCAGGGTGTGCCTTAAACAGAGCCTTCAGGGCTGAGTGAGGCACGATGTAGAGCAGGGTGTTTTCTAGCGCAATCGCTTTGTAGCCTTTATCGCTGTTACTATCGACATCTTTTGAGAGGAAGGTAAAACCAAAAATATCTTCAGCTTCGAGCTTGGCGCGCAAGACGCCATCGTTTTTACGTTGCTCCATTGAGCCGGTGCGGATCATGTAGAGGGATTTTTCTTTGCCCTCCTTACATAGATCTACGGTGTCTCCTTTGCACAAATAGGTGATCTGAACATTCCCTGCCAATTCACGCACTGCGGTTTTAGGCAGCTTATCAAAAGGGTCAATTTGCGCGATAAATTGGACAATATTTGGCAGTAAAGATTCGGTCATGAGCGATGTGAGTCAACGAGTCAAAATGAATTGTCTTATGATAGCCCCTGTTGCTGGGTGAAGTCCAAATTTAAGTCAACTTTTGCGGAAATTTTGGGAGGTTAGGCGAGATAGAAGTGCGCTAGGCTTGCAGTAAGTTGGATGATTTATGTTGAAAATGACAAAGCCCTCGCATCGGCGAGGGCTTTGAGTTTGATATGTGCCAGTGATCAGTTCACTGCTGCGAGGCGGTGCTTCGAATCTTGCAGGTGAACGATAGACGCTTGACGCGCTTTGTCTGGGTTGCCCGCCATGATCGCATCGTAGATGTGGCGGTGCTCATTGATGCAAGTGCTGCCTTCCTCTGACGAGTGCGCAATAAAGTTGACAAACATGGTGGTCAGAATGTTACCAAAAGGCAGGTAGAAATCATTACCGGTTGCGTTGAAGATCAGGCTGTGGAATCGCGTATCCACTTCCATCCAGCGCTCTTGGTCAAACACGTCAGCTTCGGCAATCTCAACCATCTGTTGGAAGGTCTCAGAAAGTTCAATGCGCTCATCAGCCGACGCATGGATGGCGGCAAGTGCGCACGCTTCGGGTTCAATGGCACGGCGCAGACCCAAGAACTGTGAGCAGAACTGGTCAGTGTCTGTTAGTCCATCCATCCACTCAATCAGTTGAGGGTCGAGGAAGTTCCAGTAGGCACGATTGACCACTCTGGTTCCGACTTTAGGTCGTGACTCAAGCATGCCTTTCGAGGTCAGCAATTTGACGGCTTCGCGCAGGGCAGTGCGGCTGATGCCAAATTGTTCACATAATTCCATCTCACCAGGGAGAATAGAGCCTTGTGCCAATTTGCCAGATAAAATGCCTCGAGCGATTTCTCTCGCGACTTGTACGTGCAGGCTACGTTTTGAACCTGCGATTGAGTTAAAAGCTCCAGTCATCATATTGCTACTTCTTCGACCTGTTTCAATTAAAAATATAAGTATTATTTAAGCCTAAATATAGCACTCTTCTCACCGTTGACCAACCATTGCTTTTGCAAAGCGCGATTGACTCACACTCTTTGTGCCATAAAGGCTCGCACGATCACTCAAAAGGCTCAATCTAGCACGTAGAGAGGGGCGAGTTGCGTCTGTTTTTTGCGCCTTTTTGTGACTAAATGCGTGTTAAATCTGCGCATTATTTCTTGAGTTTGAACTGGTTCACAAATATTAAATGAAACAAAGGTTTATTTTGTTGGGTGGTTATTTTACTGAGAAATTAAGTTGTTAAAAATTGATATTATTGTATTATTAATGGTGTTTGGTGTGTTTTTCTCTCCACGCAACCCTTCGTCTGACCCAAAAGCCGACGCTGACTGGCTTTTTATAATTCAAGCGTTCTTCTTGCTGAGAGTGTTTCGATTATATCATTGTGTCTGTGCTCACTATGGCCTTGTCGTGAACCTGGTCATCATTGGGTGCATCGGGAGTACTGTATGGCGACATTTACCTCAGTCGAGGATTCAAGCCGTAAAATTCACGTTCAAGTCGCGCGGCAGATCGCTCGGCGCATTTTATCGGGGGGATTGCAGCCTCTGGAAAAGTTGCCTTGTGAGCTGGAGATGTGTGACATTTTTGGTGTCAGTCGAACCTCATTACGTGAGTCGATCAAACTTTTGTCCGCCAAAGGACTTATTGAGTCCAAACCCCGGGTAGGAACGCGAGTTCAAGGGCGTAATAATTGGCATTTTCTTGACCCTCAGTTGATGGAATGGATCCAAGATTTAGAGGATAATCAACGTTTTCTTGCGCAGTTCCTCGGACTGAGAAAAGCGATTGAGCCAGAAGCGTGCGCCCTTGCCGCGAAACATGCCTCGGTCGCTCAGCGTAAAGATCTGTCTATTGTGTTTCAGCGCATGACCTTTGCGGCACAGAGCCACAACATGGCGCAGTGGACAGAAAACGATCACTTATTTCACCAACTGATTTTTCAGTCAACAGGTAATCAGTTTTTCTTGCCGTTTAGCAATATCCTCTCCACTATCTTCCGCGAGTTTATTGATGAGTCGGCAGAAGGCGGACGGTTTTGTTTAGCCGAGCACCAACGCATTTACGATGCGATCATGGCAGGAAAATCGGATGCGGCGCGTCTCGCCTCTCAAACGCTACTGAATGATGAGAACCAGCGTTTAGCGCAAGTCGTTTGAAAAAGAATCACCCCAATAACGTCACTTCGGTGACGTTTTTTCGTTTGTTTAAGCATCGGAAATCGAGTCATCACCATGCCCCTTAACCCTTACGTTCGCAAAAACCTATCGCTTGCTTGGCCCTTAGCACTCAATGCATTGCTGATGCAATCCATGCTGATGATCGACACCTTGTTGGTGTCACCGCTTGGTGAGATATCGCTAGCGGCGATGGGGATAGCGTTTACCATCGTCTCTTTCTTGCTCGGGATTCAAATCTCATTGGCCAATGGCTCGCAATTGGTGCTCAGTCGCGCGTTTGGCTCTGGTCAAGAGAGTGCGCTGAATAAGGGCTTCTGGGCGGCGATTTTGATTAATGGCTGTATTGCTGTGCTGTTTTTAGCCTTGTTGATGCTCGCAGACAGTGCGCTTATTAGTGCGCTGACCAATGATGACCTTTTAAAGCAAGAAACCGCGCGTTACTTATCGGTGGCGAAGTACATTGTGGTCATCAACGCGGCGACGCAGGTGATGATTGCCCTCTTTAACGCACTGGGGAAAACCAAGTTGCCGTTTAAAGGGTACCTACTTGAAGCGCCTATTAACGTCGCGGTTTCATACGCGATGATTTACGGTATGGGGTCATGGCAAGGCGTTGGGGTGCAAGGGGCGGCAATCGGAAGCTTGGTGGCGATTACTGTTCGGCTGCTGTTTCTCGTCCTTTGCTTACAGCGTAGTCATGTGCGTCTCTCGCTGCGCACTTTGGATGCGTCATTGCGGCGCAACGCTATCAACCACTTTAAAGAGATCTTTCCCGTGGCGGCTAATGTCACTATGCTGATGACGGGCGCAACACTGTACATGCTGACTTTTTCGCAGTTGCCGCTTTATTCCTACGTGGCGATCACCATTATTATGCCTTGGGTTAAGGCGGGTAATCAGTTCATCACGGCGTGGGCCGTCTCATCGGCCATTACCATTAGCCAAGCGATTGGTTCTAAGCAGCTGGATGACTTACGCAAGAACGTCGATGTCAGTATTGATGTCGCGGTGACCATCTCGGCATTGTCTTGCTTGGCCTTTTTAGGATTAAGCTTTCTGTTGCCCCATTTGTATTCCAATTTGGACCCCGACACCTACCTTGCACTGGCGGTGATTGCACCTTTGTATATATTCCTTCCGATTGTGCGGGGCTATAACACCGTGCATGGGCAGGTTTTGCGTGCTTTGGGTAAAACCACTGAAGTTTTTAAGATCAACTTTACGGGGCAATGGGTGATTGCGCTGCCGCTGTGCGCTGGCATCGTACTGTGGCTAGAAGGCAGTATTTTCTGGGCGTTTGCTGTGATGCCACTTGAAGAAATCGTCAAAGCGTGGCCGTTTAGACGCTTAGCCAGACGTTCTTTGGATGAGTTTGATGCAGAAAAAGCCAAACAATTGATGTATGACTAGAGCGCTTCTAGATGATGAGCGCACTAACGAAGTGCGCGGCTCAATAGGCGCTCAAGTAGTAAAAGCTGGCGTGACAATCGGTTCGATTTAAACGTCAGCACTAACTTGGCCATCCAGCGATTGTAGGTGAGAAAGCGTGCGACAACGGCTAGGTTGTGCGTACTGCCTTGTCCCACTTGCTGTTGCCACTCAGTAAGGAGCGCCAAACGTGTGGCTTGACTGACTCGCGGTAAACGATAGGAGTCGAGTAAAAGCAAGAGCACATCGCGCGTGCGCAGTGTCTGGCAGGCAGAGAAGCGCGACTCTTCGAAATCAATGTAGGTCACCTGTCCAGCGTGATTGATTAAAATATCCCGCATCGCCGGACGGCCATGAATCATGTCTTGTTGGTGAAACGCAATCAGCCCGCGCATCGCTTTGGTTAAGCGCTGTTTGGGGGAGACAGTGTGCGACTCGGTCAAAGGCTGGCCGGCACACTCGGTAACAAACAACCCGCGACCTTGCATCACGACGCGAGGCACCGGGAGTGACCGTTTTGCCGCCTCAATCAAGTGACTCTGTTCAAGCAAAAAGCGCGTTTTGGTGTCGAAGCCACTGTGTAACTGCCAATTTTGGCTTTTTTCTGACAGCGTCATCAGACGATTGAATAGGCGGTTAATTGGATTACGTTTGTTCTCACCACAGAATTTCATCCAGTAGCGCTTATCGTGTCTTTTCAACTGATAAATAAACGTTTTTCGATGTTTAAAACCCATAACCGTACCTATTTGAACGCGCAGAAATCTTATCAACTAGCAACGCAAATAGAGGAGAGGTATTACTCTAGTTTATGTAATAAGCCAATTAAATCAGTGATTTAATTGGTCTGGAGCGTTGCGCGGGGAGTATAGCAAAATCCGGCGTTGTTGATGACGAATAACGGCTATTCCAACTTGGCATAATGTAACAAACTGTGGTGTGACGACTCCCAAGCAGGCTTGGGAGTCTGGGGAAGGGAAAAGCTTACTGGTGCGCGGATTCGAGTTTGGCTTTCTTTTTCATCTTCATTGTTGAGTAGACAGAGAAGATGGCCAATAAGACAAAGCCAAGGGCGATTGGACGTTCATAGAGGAATGACCAGGAGTTATCGTACATCAATAGAGCTTTTCGTAAGTTCGTTTCGGCCATAGGGCCAAGAATGATGGCGAGTAAGATGGGTGAGGATGGAATATCAAGCTTACCCAATACAAATCCAAGTAGGCCAAATGCAATCGCAATACCGACATCGAACATGGAGTTATTGATGGCATAGGCACCGACGATCGATAAGAAAATGATGATGGGTATCATTAAAAGCTTCGGCACTTCGATGATGCGACAGAAAAAACGAATGCCAACTAAGCCGACGATGAGCATCACTACATTGGCGACCAACATCGAGCTAAACACACCGTAAACGACATCTGGATTTTGCGCAAAGAGCAATGGACCCGGTGTGAGGCCTTGCACAATCAAGGCACCAAGTAGTACGGCGGCGACCGCATCGCCGGGTACACCAAGCGTCAATAGGGGGACTAATGCACCGCCGGTAACACCGTTGTTTCCAGCCTCTGCGGCGGCGAGACCTTTCACTGAGCCTTTGCCAAATTCATCAGGATTTTTCGAGACCCGTTTGGCTTCGTTGTAACAAACGAAGGCCGAAATGTCTGCACCCGCACCGGGCACAGAACCGATGGACGTGCCAAGTACGCCGCTTTTCACCGCGGTGGGCATCATCTCTTTTAAATCAGATCGGCTGAGCAATGTGTGGTCGAATTTGGCGATTGAGGCACGTTTCTCATTGAGGAGTTTCTCAATTTGATTGATGGCCTCAGACAGAGCAAACAGACCAATCAGAACCGGAATGACGTTCACGCCACTGTATAAATCCATCACGCCAAAAGTGAATCTGGGTACGCTGCTGATAGGGTCTAAGCCTATCGTAGAGACCAGTAAGCCAATGGTGCCAGCTAACAAGCCTTTAAGAATATTTTGTGCCGAGACACTGGCGATGATGGTTAAGCCAAACAGGGCGAGGGCGAAATATTCCGGCGCGTTGAAGCGTAGGGCGAAATTGGCCAATAGGGGCGCGATGGCTATCAAGACTATGGTACTGATCAATCCACCAATAAAGGACGCGACAGCTGAGATACTGAGTGCACGGGCGGCCTGGCCTTTCGCCGCAAGTGTATGCCCATCCAACACCGTCGCTGCGGAAGCGGGTGTACCGGGCGTCTTAAGTAAAATCGCCGCGATAGAGCCGCCGTAAATGCCCCCAATGTAGACGCCGATAAGCATCACCAGTGCCGGAGTGGACTCCATGCCGAAGGTGAAAGGCAGTAAAATGGCGACCCCCATCGTCGCGGTCAATCCTGGTAGGGCGCCAAGTACAATACCGCCGACAACGCCGAAAATCAGCACTGGCAATACAGCTGGGCTAAAAGCCGTCAAGAGGCCGTTAAACAGATGTTCTAACATACGCCCTCCTTAATAGAAGTAGCCGTCGGGCAAAGCAATGTAAAACACCTCGCCAAACAGATAGTAAACAGAAAAGACAAATACCCACGCCACGGCATAAAATACCGGCTTTTTCACTCTAAAGCAGATCAGGTAGAGGGTGAACGCGAGTAAGCTGGCATACAAGTAACCGATCACGCTGATGAGCGCGGCATACGTAATGAGAAAGGCCAAACCGAACCACGCCATTTTGGAGAAAATCGGCGCATCGCTAGACGCAGTGGTTTTGAGCTTGTGTTGAATAATCAGCGCAACGCAGATGACGATTTGCATCATAGCGATCACGCTCGGGAAGAATTGTGCGTTGACGCTCGCATCTTGAAATCTCGGTTGATCAAACTGAGTGATGACTGCAAGAGTCAGTGCGCTCAATACAATCATGAGAGAAGGGAAAATTACATGACGGTTCATCATAGGGACACCTTGATACAGCAAAAAATGGGAGCCTCAAGAGAAGGCTCCCAATAACTCGACGTCGATCAGTTGATGAGTGTGCTCAGTGCTTTGGTATCGTCTTTGACGAACTGAGTAAACTCTTCGGCGTTCATGTTGTGGATAGTCATCGCACCTTTTTCCATGAACTGTTTGAACTCAGCAGATGCCATTGCTTCATCAAAGGCTTTACCTAAGGTCTCAATGATTTCATCTGGCGTGTCTTTTGGCGCGCCAATACCACGCCATGTACCTGTTACCACATCAACGCCTTGTTCTTTGAGGGTTGGGACATCTGGAATGTACGAGATACGCTCATTAGACATCACGCCGAGCGCTTTAAGCTGACCTGAACGAAGCTGCGCAATCGCTTCTCCTGGCGTAACCATAGTCACGTCGGTGTGGTTACCCAATACAGACGGGATGGCTTCCGCTGCACCGTTGTAAGGAATGGCGTTTAACTTGATGCCTTGGTCTTTTTCTAGAGCCATTAGGTAGAAGTTTGGCGCTGCGGTGGAGGCAAACTTCACGACGCCATCGCCTTTTTTGGCTTCGGCAATCAGATCGTTGATGGTGTTGTATGGGCTGTCTTTGTGCACCAACACAACCGCAGGGTCAAGGTTGACCAAACGGATCAATTTAAAATCGCTCGCGTCGTGTTGCATGAGTCCCATTTGAGGTAATGACGCAATTTCGCGTGTAACGACCGTCAGTGTGTAGCCATCGGGACGTTGTTGAGCACCAAAGCTCATGCCTACGGCGCCTGCACCACCAGTACGGTTCATCACGGCAATGTTTTGACCGAGAATATCTTTGGCAGAATTGGCCAAGGTACGACCTACGGCATCCGTACCGCCACCCGCACCAAAGGGAACAACAAGTCGAATGTTTTTGGTCGGATAGTCGGCGGCGATAGCGCTCGCTGAAGCCATAATGCCCGCGGTAACCAGTAGAGATTTCAGTAGTTTGCTCATAGTCTTAGACCTTCTCTTCACGTTCAGTTTCGGTAAGTTTGTGTAGGGTTGTTACTTTTATTGTTTTGGTACTCGCTCATGCACAGTTGCTCAAATGCGACGGCTAGCCATCCGCTGATGAGCATGTCGTACCATTGTTCGACGCCGCTGCACGCGACGACGACATCGCCGTATACAAAGGAGCCATAGAACAGCAGATCCTCCGATTGCAGTGATGATGTGTGCAGGGTTTGGTTGACCAGGTTAGGTTGACCGCTGCGCCATGCTTGCTTAGCTTTATTAAGGGCAAATTGGTCAAAAGGGATGGTCCACTCATCTGGAGAGCCCAGTGAGGTTTGGTACAAAATGGCCTCTTCGAAGCTTGCCTCCCAAGGTTTGAGCCTTGGGTCCATGATCACTATGTGTAGCTCCTGGCGATTGGTTCGCTCAAAGAGCTTGTCTATAGCGGGTTTGACAAGTTCGACGGCATCTTTAGCTATGGATACGTGATCCTTCTTCATGGGCATTAATTCCGTGTTACGTCCTAATCACAATCAAATGATATTGTATTATTTTAATAATGAACAACGCAGAATTGACTGACTGTTATTTTGATCACTATTGAGAGTGCCAAACAGTGCTCTGGCTCAGATATTTAAAGGTCTAAAGGGAGGTTTTAGTGATCGCGAGCACGATGAAATCCTCATCACAGGCGTGGTTATTTTGTCATATGATAACTTGTAAATAAAAAGCCGAGCGGGATGCTCGGCTTTTGTCTTAGTTCGATTTTTACATCAATAAGTCCATGTGAGAGAGGGGCACTTAGTCGGTGGAGCCAACGAGCGAACCGAACACGGTCTAATCAATTTGGGCAAAGGCACCCTGCCAGGTGTAGGCAGTACCATTAAATTCAACACTGTGCTCGCCATGTTGTGCCTGTTCATCAAGGTTACAAATGGCGTAGTGGTAGTGATTACCTGACGTTGTATCGATACGAATCACAGTGCCGACTTCGTTGTGACCCACCACGGTCACCGCGTTGACAAGACCACGTGCATTGACGGATTGTTCAAACTCTTCGTTGAAGTAACCGTGTGTCTCAAGGACGGAAGCAAAGACATGATCTTTTGCACTTTGGCGATGAATCAACGCTGGCTCACTGCGTAGGTTGAAGTCAGGATCGCTGGCGCCGAGACGAGCAAAAATCACTTCGCTGTCAGCAGTCGCACTGGTGACTAATGTGTAGTAGCTGTTTTTCACTAGCCAACTGACCAGCGCGCTGCCTTCAACTTTACCTGAGCCTAGGTTCCAAAGGTGCTGATAACCGTCAGAATCGCCAAGCGGCTTGAGTGTGGAGTGTGTGTTGTATTCAAAGTCGGTACGAATGATCTGGCCGCTGTAGTGTACAGGAAGGTCGTACTGGTTCTCCTGCTCGGATTCGATTCGATAGACATCAATCACCAGCGGTTTTTCAAACTCGGGTAACTCGGCAAGTAGGATGCTGCGCTGCATCTGCGTGCCTTCATAGTAATCACAGATACAACCACTCATGCCTTGCAGTTTGGCGTTGTCGATGTTGAAGAAGTGCTTCTCACCAAACTTTGACTCTGCCAGGGCAGTGTTGAAATTGTTCTGCGTTTTCTGATTCACCGTCACGGTGTTGTGGGCGACCGTTTGTTTGCAGTACGACTTGTTCTCCGGGATGTAGCGTCCACCAAACTTAGGCTCGACATTGACCCAGCGACCGTAGCCGTAATCGTGCAGGACCTCTACGCCGCGATTGAATACGCTCAGATGCAAACCATCGTAGTGACCATGATCGAGTGCTGAGTGGTATTGGTGATCAGAGCCGTGTTGCCCAAACCAGATCAATGCCATGGTGTCGTCGTCTTGCGCATCGCGGTGACGCAAAATACCGAGACCCCCTTTCTCACCTTGTGGGCCGTCGGTAATGTATAAGCTCCCCCAGTTGAATGGCTTGATGTCGCTGGCATTCGCAACCGCATCAGAGAGCGTTTTACCTGAGATGTGTACCCATACGTCCTGTTGGTGGTTGGCCATCGCGAGCAAGGTTTCGTTCTGTTCATAGCGATGGAAGCAAACAGACGTCGCCATCACCACGCCTTCATCATTGATAGAGATGGTTTTTGACGAGTCGTTGCACGCTGGTAAGGTGCCGTCTGGGAACGCGGTTTTGAACACTGCGTAAGACGTCGTCTTAATGACCGAGTTATTGAACTCGTAGATCCCAATCTCTGGCTGACGGCGCTCAATCGCTTCGGCGAACAGGTAAATAGGACGCAGTGAGAAGCGGTGGTAGTAGGGGCCTTCCATGTAGTAGCCATCGGGCGAGAATAGTTGATCAAGCTGTGCTAAGAAGCCGCCACTGACCTTGTCCAACTTCAGACCATACAGTGCTTTATCAACCGAGGCTTGATCGTTAATGGCATAACCACAAATACCGACCGCAGCCACTGCCCAAAGACCGTGGTTGTGAACGATATCAAAATCATGGCCATAGGTGACAACAAACAAGTCAATCATCTGCTTGAAGAGATCGTTTTCGATCAGCGCCTTTTGCTCATCCGATAGTGTCTGGTAGACACAAGAGTAGGCGCACGATGCGTAGAGCATCCACATGTTTTCATTCAGTGTCTGGTGAAAGATCTTGCCTGGTGGGTTGGTATCTTTACTGACATTGCTCTCAAGCGTTGGGTACACTTTGGCGTAAGCGGTGAGCATATCGACAATGTAGTCACGATACTTATCTTCTTGGGTGATGAGAAACAAACGACCCGCCAAATCCATGTGGATATAGTTCTGCTTGTGGCGGTTATGCTCATAACCGCCACCTTCACCATGACCAGGGACTTCAATGCCAACCTGTGTCATATATTGGTCGGTTTTTTTGATGTCGCGCGCCAATGCGCGTCCTAATAGGCTATCCGTGCCAAGTGCTTTACGTAGTTCAGCTGCTTCCTCAACATTCATTAATAGAGGTTGATAGCTCATTATGTTGTCTCCTGACCGATACTTAGTTATTTGGGGTGATGTCTAACGCGTAGGCACCGTTCCAGCTGTAAATGTTTGCATTCTCTGTGTCCGCCACTTGGTGCGGCGTATTCTCAGCCACGTGCTGCTGGTGGCTGACCATCAAGGTAATTTCATGGAGGCGGGTGCGGATCTGCACAACGCTCCCTGCATCGCTATTGGCAACCACTTGGATGGACTCCACTTGGCCTCGAGCATTGACCGACTGTTCAAATTCTTCATTAAAATAGCCGTGCGTTTCAAGCGCAGAGGCAAACACCGTCGACGGGCCTTCACTTCGAAGCAGAAAGGCGGGTTCGCTGCGCAAATTGAAACTAGGGTCATTGGCCCCTGTGCGTGTAAAGATTAGCTTGTTGCTCGGATTTGAACTCGCGCCAACCCAAGTGTAGTAGCTGTGGCCCTGAAGCCAACTGACCAATGCACAATCTGCGACTTCTCCTTCTGCCACGTTCCATAGGTGCTGATAACCGTGGCTATCGCCCAGTGGGCGCAGCTCTTGATGGGTGAAATACTCCACGTTGCTACGAATGATTTGACCTTGATATTGGTGTGTGTAGTCGTAACTGTGCAGCGTATTGGCTTGGTCCGGTTGGTTGTCGATGCGGTACAGGTCAATCAAGAGTGGCGCTTCTAGCTCGTCTAGGCTGAGTAAAAAGACACTGCGCTGCATGTCGCAACCATCCACATGCTCGTTGGCGAATGCGCTCATGCCCTTTAGTGTCTCTTGAGTCGCATCGAAAAAGTGTGGAGTCCCGCTGCGAGTGTCTGCGCGTTCGACGTCGAATTGGTTCTGGCACTTTTGATCAACGGTGACCAGATTATGAGCAACGGTTTGGCGAGCATACGATGGGTTTTCGGCTAAGTAGCGTCCACCAAACTTAGGTTCAATGTTGACCCAACGCGCAAAGCCATACTCACGTAGCACTTCTTGACCGCGATTGAATAGGGTGATGCCAAGGGTATCGAAATGGCCATGCCCCATGCCGTGCATGCCATAATTCATCACAAGTTGGGTTACATCGCCACTTGGATCTTGCATGCGGATAAAGCCTTGTGCACCTTGATCGCCATTTGGACCTTCACACAGTTCAACACTTGGCCAGTAGGGTAGACCAATCTCACGCTGCGCCTGAACCTCTTCAAAGGCATTAGAGAGTGCCAAACCGCAAGGATGCATCCAAACGCCTTGTTGAATTTTCGCCATGCCTAGAATGTTATCGTCCAAACCATAATGCGCACCATAGATGCTCACGGCGACCTGCACGCCGGCATCGTTGATGCTCATGCTTTGTGAGGCGTCATTCAGAGCAGGGAACACCCCATTGGGGTAAGCGGTCGCCAACAACGCTTGCACGGTTTTACCGACCACACCATCTTTATAGCGGTAAATATCGACCTCAGGTAGGTGTCGGTGGATGATCTCGGCAAACAGCACTAACGGTCGAATGGTAAAACGAGAGTAGTAAGGCCCTTCAAGGTAATAACCCGATGGGGAGAAGAGGTGCGATACTTGATCTAAAAATCCGCTCGTTGCGTTTCTATCGCGGCCATAGACGGCCATCTCCAAGTACTCAGGTTTATCAATCGCGACGGCGCAGGCACCGACAGCGGCGACTGCCCAGACACCATGATTATGAATATGGTCAAAACGGTGTGCATACTTCTCTGTACTCATTTCAATCATCGGCACAAAGAGGCGATCAATAATGCGCGTTCTTTGCGCTTCACTCATAGTGTGAGAAACACAGGAATAGGCAATGCTGGCAAACAGAAGCCAGCCATGTTCATTAAGGATCTGGTGGAACAATCGTCCAGTGGGGTTGGTATTCTTCTGAACTTGATAATCAAGCGTTAAATAGATATCCGCATAGCCATCGAGTAAATCACGAACAAACGCTGCATATCGCTCATCTTGTGTGACCAGAAACAAGCGTCCAGCAAGGTTTATGTATGTGTAGTTCTGTTTGTGGCGATTGTGTTCGTAGCCACCGGCTTCACCGTGACCGGGTACTTCGAGGGGTAAGCGCATAAACGCTTCAAGTTCACGACAGTGTTTGTCGATGGTCTTGCCCATTAAGGTGGGCTGACCCACTTCCTGGCGTAGGAGTGTCAGTTCATCTTGCGTGAATAAGAGCGCGTTCATCGTTATGTCCTCGTCACCTTTGGGTGTAGCAGAGAAATTATTTGTCACATAAAGTAATACAATATTGATTATTATGGTAGGGTAGAGAGGAAAAATGATGAGCGAAATCACTGAATTCGCATTGAGGACCTGAATTAACGGGCCAGAACACAGAGATTTACTCGACGTTTTCTTGTTCGATAATTGATGGTGAAATAGTTGAAACGTAGTTTCATTTTTGATTTGCGTCACACTTTTGGTTTGTATTGTATTACAATTAATCTCACTGAGGTATGATGTGAACAAACAGCACTACGCTAGATTTTAGGAGCAAAACGATGAATCCATTTTTTCTTTTAGACGATCACCCTTGGGAAGACATTGGCGGCGGGATTAAACGTAAAATTGTTGGCTATACTGACGACTTGATGGCGGTTCACCTTGAGTTTGATAAAGGCGCGATTGGTCACCCTCACGCTCACGAAATTCACGATCAAATCGGCTACGTAGTGAAAGGCAGTTTCGAAGCAGAAGTGGACGGCGTGAAAAAAGTACTGAAGCCAGGCGATGCGTACATCGCACCGAAACACTTTGTTCATGGCGCGGTTGCGCTCGAAGAAGGCAGTATCCTGCTAGACGTCTTTAACCCTGCACGTGAAGACTTCCTGAAGTAATTCATTGGCAGTTCAATTGCTAAGGTAAACAATGAAAATGATTAACGTTGCTATCATCGGCGAATGTATGGTTGAGCTTCAGAAGAAAGAAGGTGAACTAAAGCAATCATTCGGTGGTGACACACTAAACACCGCACTCTACCTCTCTCGCTTGACCAAAGGTCACGATGTGAACACCAGTTACATTACGGCGCTGGGTGAAGACTCGTTCAGTACTGAGATGCTACAGGTTTGGCAAGAAGAGGGGATCGATACGTCACACGTGATGCGAATTCACGGCAAAAACCCAGGTATGTACTACATCGAAACCGATGATACTGGCGAGCGTTACTTCCACTACTGGCGTAACGAAGCGGCAGCGAAGTTTATGTTCGAGCAGCCTGAGTCTAAAGCATTGATTGATGCGCTGTTTGGCTTTGACGCGGTTTACCTAAGCGGTATTACGCTCGCGATTTTGACCCCAGTGGGCCGTGAGACGTTGATCAACTTCCTAACGCAATACAAAGAGCGCGGCGGTCAAGTATTCTTCGATAACAACTACCGTCCTAAGCTATGGGCAGACCAAGCTGAAGCGATTGAGTGGTACTCGAAGATGCTGTCTCTGACCGACACTGCGTTGTTGACGTTTGAAGATGAGCAGGCATTGTACGGTGATGAACACCTTGAAGAGTGCATCAAGCGCACATCGGAAGCGGGCGTAAAAGAGATCATCATCAAACGTGGTGCGCAAGATTGCCTCGTCGTTGAAGGTGAAGAGGCGAACTACGTCGCGCCAAAACCGGTCAGCAACGTGGTTGACACCACAGCAGCAGGTGATTCATTCAGCGCCGGTTTCTTAGCGAAACGTCTGACGGGCGGTAACGCACAAGAAGCAGCATTCAACGGCCACTGCATGGCAGGACAAGTGATTCAGCACAAAGGTGCGATCATTCCTCGTGATGTAATGCCAGATTTACCTTTGTAATCGAATGAATAGTAAGCTCGCCTTTGTGCGAGCTTTATAACGAGAGAGTCTAAACATTATGACAACATTGAACGAAAAACTAGCAAGCCTGAAAGTGATCCCTGTTATCGCCATCAACAAAGTTGAGCACGCGATTCCTCTAGGTCGTGCGTTGGTAGAAAACGGCATGCCTTGCGCAGAGATCACGCTACGTACTGAATGTGCCATTGAAGCGATCCGCGTGATGCGTAAAGAGTTCCCGGACATGCTGATCGGTTCAGGTACCGTTCTAACGAACGAGCAAGTGGACGCGTCTATCGATGCGGGCGTTGATTTCATCGTTAGCCCAGGTTTTAACCCTCGTACCGTGCAATACTGCCTAGACAAAGGCGTGGCGATCGTTCCTGGCGTGAACAACCCAAGCCTTGTTGAGCAAGCGATGGAAATGGGTCTTCGTACGTTGAAGTTCTTCCCTGCTGAGCCTTCAGGCGGCGTGCCTATGCTAAAAGCATTGACAGCGGTTTACCCAGTTAACTTCATGCCAACGGGTGGCGTTAGCCTTAAGAATGTGGATGATTACCTATCTATCCCTTCTGTACTAGCGTGTGGCGGTACTTGGATGGTACCAACGAACCTGATGGACGAAGGTAAGTGGGACGAGCTAGGTGCACTAGTGAAGGCGGCGGTTGCGCACGTAAACTAAGCCGACACCAAATCGATGATGAAAGCGAGCCGTGTGCTCGCTTTTTTGCGTTTCTGAGCTGTCAATTTGTTTTAGGTCACGGAAATGACAAAAAAGCCCATTTTTCGCGTTTTAAGGTTTAATTGTCCTACAATAAGATTTATATTATTGCCCATACCCTTCAAACCCTCACTACAAAGAGAGTTAACATGAGCAACCAAAAATCTCTTGATGCGATCAGGAAGATGAAGCTGGAAAATGACACTTCAGCAGGTAACCTTGTCGATCTACTCCCAATCGAAGTACAAAAGCGCGATTTTGATTTGTCGTTCCTGGACAACCTAAGCGAAGCGCGTCCGCGTCTTCTTGTTCAATCTGCGGACCTAGACGCGTTTAAAGCCGCGGTACGCGCAGATGAATCTCACTGCATGTTCGATGACTTCTACAACAACTCAACGGTTAAGTTCCTAGATACCGCACCATTTGAAGAGCCTCAACCTTACCCAGAAGAGACGGTAGGCAAAGCTTCTCTATGGCGTCCTTACTGGCGTCAAATGTACGTTGATTGCCAAATGGCGCTTAACGCGACACGTAACCTTGCCATCGCTGGTATCGTGAAAGAAGACGAAGAGCTCATCGCCAAAGCAAAAGCTTGGACTCTAAAGCTCTCGACTTACGATCCAGAAGGCGTCACTTCTCGTGGTTACAACGACGAAGCCGCTTTCCGTGTAATCGCAGCCATGGCTTGGGGTTACGACTGGCTACACGCTTACTTCACTGATGAAGAGCGTCAGCAAGTTCAAGATGCACTAATCGAGCGTCTTGACGAAATCATGCACCACCTACGCGTGACAGTTGATCTACTGAACAACCCTCTAAACAGCCACGGTGTACGTTCAATCTCTTCTGCTATTATCCCAACGTGTATCGCGCTTTACCACGATCACCCGAAAGCAGGCGAGTACATCGCATACGCTCTGGAATACTACGCAGTACACTACCCACCTTGGGGCGGTGAAGACGGCGGTTGGGCTGAAGGTCCTGACTACTGGAACACGCAAACTGCATTCCTAGGCGAAGCATTCGACCTATTGAAAGCCTACTGTGGCGTAGATATGTTCAACAAGACATTCTACGAAAACACTGGTGACTTCCCACTATACTGTATGCCTGTTCACTCTAAGCGCGCGAGCTTCTGTGACCAGTCATCAATTGGTGACTTCCCAGGTCTAAAACTGGCTTACAACATCAAGCACTACGCAGGTGTTAACCAGAAGCCTGAATACGTTTGGTACTACAACCAGCTTAAAGGCCGTGATACTGAAGCTCACACGAAATTCTACAACTTCGGTTGGTGGGACTTCGGCTACGACGACCTACGCTTCAACATCCTTTGGGATGCGCCAGAAGAGAAAGCACCGTCAAACGATCCACTGTTGAAAGTATTCCCAATCACAGGTTGGGCGGCATTCCACAACAAGATGACTGAGCGTGATAACCACATCCACATGGTCTTCAAGTGTTCACCATTTGGCTCTATCTCTCACTCACACGGTGACCAAAACGCGTTCACTCTGCACGCATTCGGTGAAACGCTAGCTGCTATCACTGGCTACTACGGTGGTTTCGGTGTAGACATGCACACTAAATGGCGTCGTCAAACCTTCTCTAAGAACCTTCCTCTATTCGGTGGTAAAGGTCAGTACGGTGAGAACAAGAACACCGGCTACGAAGGTCACCAAGATCGTTTCTGTATTGAAGCGGGCGGTAACATCACTGACTTCGATACTGAATCTGAAATCAAGATGGTTGAAGGTGATGCGACAGCATCTTACAAATACTTCGTTCCAGAAATCGAGTCTTACAAGCGTAAGATCTGGTTTGTGAAGGGTAAAGTATTCGTAATGCAAGACAAGGCTGCTCTTTCTGAAGAGAAAGACATGACTTGGCTAATGCACACAACATTCGCGAATGAAGTGGCTGACAAGTCATTCACTATCCGTGGCGAAGTAGCGCACCTAGACGTGAACTTCATCAACGAGTCTGCTGACAACATTGAATCTGTTAAGAACGTTGAAGGCTTCGGCGAAGTTGACCCATACGAGTACCAAGATCTTGAAATTCACCGTCACGTTGAAGTGCAGTTCAAACCATCAAAACAGCACAACATCCTAACGCTTCTTGTGCCAAACAAGAACGCCGGTGAGCAAGTGGAAGTCTCTCATAAGCTAGAAGGGCAGTCGCTGATTCTTACCGTTGATGGTGAGACTGTTGAAATCTCGCTGTCTTAGTATAGTGTGTAAGTAGTAAAAAAAACCCAGCGTAAGCTGGGTTTTTTATTTTTAATTGTATGACTTTTTGGAGTGTCGTTGTCGGGAGTACTCGAAGTAGTACCTTTGTATCATTCTTCGCTATGTATCTGTGCTCTGCATCTTGTTTATGTATGAAACTAAATATTCGCTTGCAAATAAAGTGTGCGATCAAATCTGTTTTAGATCACACAAAAGGCATATTGTAGTACAAATGGATTTATGTTCGGGTATGCTTGTCACAAGCTAATGTTATTAATTTTAAGGCTGAAAAAATGACCATTGATACTCTTGTTGTTCTTGCCTATTTCTTCTTTTTAGTCGCGATTGGGTGGATGTTCCGTAAGTTCACCACCTCAACCAGCGACTACTTTCGAGGGGGCGGTAAGATGTTATGGTGGATGGTAGGAGCTACCGCCTTCATGACGCAGTTTTCAGCATGGACGTTCACAGGAGCCGCAGGACGCGCGTTCAGCGACGGTTTCGTCGTTGTTATCCTATTCCTTGCCAACGCGTTTGGCTATTTCATGAACTACATCTATTTTGCGCCAAAGTTCCGTCAACTTCGTGTTGTTACGGCAATTGAAGCCATTCGTCAGCGCTTCGGTAAGACGTCAGAGCAGTTCTTCACATGGGCAGGTATGCCAGATAGCTTAATTTCAGCAGGTATTTGGCTGAATGGTCTTGCTATCTTCGTAGCCGCTGTCTTCAACATCCCGATGGAAGCCACGATCGTTGTGACGGGTCTGGTTCTCATGCTGATGGCGGTGACAGGCGGCTCTTGGGCGGTCGTAGCCTCTGACTTCATGCAGATGCTCGTTATCATGGCGGTAACCATTACCTGTGCGGTAGCGGCATACTTCCACGGTGGTGGTCTAACGAACATCGTGTCTAACTTCGAAGGCGACTTCTTTGTTGGTAACAACCTAAACTACATGAGCATCTTTGTGCTTTGGGTGGTATTCATCTTCATCAAGCAGTTTGGTGTAATGAACAACAGTATCAATGCATACCGCTACCTATGTGCAAAAGACAGTGACAACGCTCGCAAAGCAGCAGGTCTTGCTTGTGTACTTATGATTGTTGGTCCACTGATTTGGTTCCTACCTTCTTGGTACGTAGCGGCGTTCATGCCGGACTTCGCTGACCAATACGGTAGCGTAGGTGGCGATGCAGCTTACCTAGCATTCGTACAAAACGTAATGCCTGCAGGTATGGTGGGTCTACTAATGTCAGCAATGTTTGCGGCGACCATGTCTTCAATGGACTCAGGTCTGAACCGTAACGCGGGTATCTTCGTGATGAACTTCTACAGCCCAATTATGCGCCCTCATGCGTCTCAGAAAGAGTTGGTTGTGGTAAGTAAAGTGACCACTATTGTGATGGGCTTTGTCATCATCGGCATTGGTCTGTTTATCAACTCACTTCGTCACCTAAGCCTATTTGACATCGTACTTAACGTGGGCGCTCTGATCGGATTCCCAATGTTGATCCCAGTACTACTGGGTATGTGGGTTCGCAAGACGCCAGACTGGGCTGGTTGGGCAACGCTAGTGGTCGGTGGCTTCGTCTCTTACTACTTTGGTATCTCGCTAAAAGCAGAACATATCGAGAACTGGTTCGGTATGGAACAAGCATTGACTGGTCGTGAATGGGCGGACTTGAAAGTGGCACTGAGCCTTGCGGCGCACGTAGTGTTCACTGGTGGCTTCTTCTTAGCGACAACCTTGGTGTACAAAGGACGTTCGCCAGAGCGTGAAGCGGAAGTAGAAAAACTGTTCGAAAACTGGAATACGCCTGTGGTGGCTAACTCAGAAGAACAGCAGAACCTCGATACTAAGCAACGTGGCATGCTGGGCAAACTGATCAGTGTTGCTGGTCTAGGTATTCTTGCGATGGCATTGATTCCAAATGAATTCACTGGACGCCTTCTCTTCATCTTGTGTGGCACCATGGTTCTGACCGTTGGTGTGCTCTTGGTCAACGCATCGCGCGCGCCACAGCAGCAGTTTGTCAGCGAATAGCTCTTAAATTTGACCTTTTGGTCATCAAAAAGCCGCAGAATTCTGCGGCTTTTTTGCGTTTTAGGGGGAGTGTAAAGATCGGAAAATAAACAAAAGTGATTGAAATAGCTGTCAAGTTTTTAGATCAGCGAGATTCCACTAATAATTAAGGGTTATAAATGCCTACACATTTATTAATACAAATAGTACCTTATGCATCCAATAGTTGATAAAAATATCATTACAAAAAGTGGGTGATTTCCCTCATGCTCGATAGGTTATTCATAACAGAAGTTGGCTCATATACGTTGATGACAGGAACCTACGTTCCTTGGTTGGTTGTTGTCTCCATCTTTCTTGCGATGATGGCGTCATTCTTTGCACTGAGACTCGCCGCTGCCGCTCGTCACATCGTTACGCCATCACATAAGCAGGTGGCGTTGATTTCTGGTGCTTTCATTATGGCGGGGGGGATTTGGAGTATGCACTTTGTCGGCATGCTCGCCTTTCAGATGCCTCATCACATGAGTTATGACACCTTACTCACATTGATATCGCTTCTTCCTGCGGTGTTAGCCAGTTATTTGGTACTGCGATCGTTGATCAACCAGCGTGATTCTTATCGGCTTATTCTGCGCAATGGTGTGGTGGTAGGCGCGGGTATTGGTGCCATGCACTATATCGGAATGGAAGCCATGGAAATGGGGGCCATGCTGCGCTATGACCCGTATTGGTTTGGTCTGTCGATTGTTGTCGCGGTCGGATTGGCCATCGTCGCACTCTCTGCGCGCCGCTTACTTAAGCATCATTTCCCTACCATGCGTTCATTTCATATCAACTTGGTTAGCGCTGCGATCATGGGATGCGCCATTTCAGGTATGCATTACACCGGCATGGAAGCGGCGCGCTTCATTATGCTCGAACCTCATTCTATGATGATGGCCCCGCAGGATTTACACGAACAGTCTTTTATCGCCATCGCCGTTTCCATTGCGACTTTGCTTATTTCCACCTTAGCGGTGAACGTCAGTTCACAGCTGCGCTACCGACAGTTATTAACCGAGAAAACTGCCAGCGAATCTCGATTGCAAGCAATCCTCGATACCGCGACGGACGGGGTGATTACCATCGATGCGAAAGGCGTCATTCAAGGTGTGAACTTTGCCGCAAGCCGAATTTTCGGTTGGCAAGAGCATGAATTGCTCGGGCAAAACATTTCCAAATTAATGCCAGCCCCCCACAAGCAGGCACACGATGGTTATTTGGCTAATTACCTCAGAACGGGCGAGAACAAAATCATTGGTGCGCCGCGCGAAGTTTATGCACAGCACAAAAAGGGCCATCAATTTCCAGTGCGCCTTGGTGTAGGGAAAGTCCACCTAGCGCATGGTGATACATTATTTGTGGGCTTTATCGCGGACATTTCTGAACGTAAAGCGATGGAAGTCAAGCTGCGTGATAGCCAAGAGCGATTAACCTCTTTGATGCGTAATATCCCCGGCGCGGCTTTTCGACGCTGTTTTGACCCAAAATGGAGTCCGATTTTCCTCAGTGATGCCATCGTGGAGCTCTGTGGCTATCGATCGGAGGAGTTCCTTGAAGGAAACATAAGCTTAGCTTCACTGATTGTTGAAGAGGACGAGCAATCGGTGCGTGACACGATCGCCGCCTTGCCCAGCAACAAGCAAACCTATGCTGTCGAATATCAGTTGATTGATAAAGCCGGTCAACCCGTATGGGTGCTTGAAAACGGCATGGTAGTGCGCGATGAAGACGGCACCATATTGTGGATTGATGGTGTGATGATCAACATCACCAATCGCAAAGAGATGGAGTCTGAACTGTTAAATGCGAAACGCATTGCCGAAGAAGCGGTCGAAACCAAAGCTGCATTCTTGGCTAATATGAGTCACGAAATCCGCACGCCCATGAACGCGATCATCGGTTTTACCAATATTTTGCTCGAATCACCAATGGGTAGCGAGGATAGACGTCACCTGGAAACCATATCCAACGCGTCTCGCTCTTTGCTTCATCTTCTCAATGATATTCTCGACAGCGCTAAGTTGGAAAAAAGCAAGCTCGAAGTCGAACCTGTGGTGTTTCATCTTGCGGATTGTGTCGATGGCGTCATCTCTACGTTATGGCTTAATGCGAAAAACAAAGGCATTGAGCTCAACCTACATATTGATGATCGCGTGCCAGCTATTGTCTTCGGCGCAGAAGACCGCATCCGCCAAGTACTGATGAATTTAGTGGGTAATGGCATCAAGTTTACCGAAGAGGGGAGCGTCACGCTTAACATCGCGCCCACTGAGCTGAGCGATGTGATGCGTTTTAGCGTGATTGATACCGGTATCGGCATTGCGCCTGACCGGGTTGAGGCGATTTTTGATCCTTTTACGCAAGCCGATGCTTCCATGAGCCGTCGTTTCGGTGGTACGGGGTTAGGGACCAGTATTTCCAAGCAGTTGGTTGAACTAATGGGTGGAGAGATTCATGCCACCAGTGAACTCGGAAAAGGAAGCTGCTTCTACTTCGAACTGCCCCTGCCCAAAAGTGAACGGCTGCCGCGCGCGGACGTTCACTCGCAAGTGAAGCTGCCAAGCCAGCGAGTGTTAGTCTGTGACGATATTGAACAAAACGTGACGCTGCTTTCTCTGCTTCTTGAACGAGCGGGTCATCAAGTATGGGTCGCGCGCGATGGTGTTGAAGCGGTCCAGCAATACCAAACGCACGAGATTGATTTGATATTGATGGACTTACAAATGCCGCGCCTCGATGGCCTACAAGCCAGCCGTCAGATTCGTCAATGGGAACGCGAGCAAGACAAACCCCCTGTCGCGATTATTGCTCTGACTGCCAGTGTCTTGACCGAAGACAAACGCCAAGCGCAAGAAGCGGGAATGAACGGCTTTGCCAATAAGCCGGTTGATTTTAACCGTTTGAGCGCAGAAATGGCGCGCGTGTTAAAGGTTGAATCACAGGTCAGTATCCCATCGTCGCCCGCAGAGCCGTCTGGCAAAGAGAGCCGTGATCAGGCGATGATTCATTGGCAGAAAGCGCTGACACTTTGGGTGGATGAGGCGCTCTACTTAGCGGAGCTTGGCAAGATGCTGGACAAGCATGAGGGGCTTCCGAGTGCCTTGGCGCAGTCACTGCAAAACCAAGACTGGCGGGCTGTGCGTTCGCAAGCCCATGCACTCAAAGGCGTGTGTGGCAACTTGGCTTTAATGGCGCTGCACCAACTCTTTGCCCAGATAGAGCACGCCGCTATACAGCAAGATCACGCGAAGGCGCTGCCATTGATTGGCGATCTGTCGCTATGTTGGCATAAGGTCAAGCAGGAGCTCGATAGTCGCATTGCACTGAGTCAAACCGATACCCAAGTTAAAGAAATAACGCTCGATGACGCGTTGCATGCCGATGAGATTGAGCGTCTATTAACAGAGTGGCGAGCGGCGACCCACAGTGGCGAGTTGCGTGAGGATATTGGTGAAACCCTTCGCAGTCGCGCGCCAGACAAACTGCAAAAGCCGATCATCGATGCCATGAACGCGATCGACGAGTTTGAATTTTCCAAAGCCAGCGAGCATATCGACTTGGCGTTAACCTACCTAGCTGAATAAGGAACGCTGTGACGATGACAACATTAACGCCAGAGCCCCTCACACGTCATAACCCAGTGATGCGTTCGGTGCCAAGATTATTGGTCGTGGACGATGAACCCGCGAACTTGAAAGTGATGAAACAAGTACTGCACAGCGATTATAGGCTCTCCTTTGCTCGCAGTGCCAAAGACGCATTAAGTTTGCTCGAGCAAGAGAAGTTTGACCTTATTTTGCTTGATGTGATGATGCCTGAGATGACAGGGTTTGAGCTTTGTCAGCAACTGAAAGCGAACCCCGATACGGCAATGATACCGATCATTTTTGTCACCGCGCTCAGTGACAGCATTGATGAGGAGACCGGTTTTAACCTCGGCGGAGTCGATTACATTGTTAAGCCTATTGTCCCTGCCATTGTGCGTGCTCGAGTTAAAACGCAGTTATCTATGGTCAAAATTGATGTACTCAAAGCGACGCAAATTGACTTAATTCAGCGCTTAGGCCGCGCCGCTGAATACCGAGACAATGAGACCGGGATGCATGTACTGCGCATGAGTCATTATGTGAAAACTCTGGCGCTTGCGATCGGTTTTGATGAAGAAGCGGCAGACGAACTGCGCATGGCGGCATCGATGCACGACATTGGAAAAATCGCGATTCCAGATCGTATTTTGCTCAAGCCGGGTCGATTGGAACCAGAAGAGTTTTCGTTGATGCAGACGCATGTGGAAGCAGGGGTACGAATCTTGGAAAACCCGCGCTCTCCGCTTATCGCCCTCGCTCAAAGTATTGCGCTTAACCACCATGAAAAATGGGATGGAACCGGATACCCTCAGGGATTAAGCGGTGAAGCGATTCCGATCGAAGGACGCCTAGCGGCAATTGCGGATGTGTTTGATGCCCTGACCAGTGAACGCCCATACAAGAAAGCTTGGCCGGTCAGTGATGCTGTTGCCCTAATTCAAGAGCAAGCCGGAAAACATTTTGATCCACAATTGGTGCCCGTATTTATGGACCAGTTACCGAATATTCTGGAGATTAAAGAGCGATTCATCGATTGATGTCGGCTCGCTATATGTTTCCTCACTTTGGTGCAAACACAATCCTATTCGGCAGTTTGTGGGGCAAATATCATTTGGTTTCTCTTTCGCTTTAGTTTAAGCGATTGATAATATTGGATAAATAAAAGTTGGCTTGTTGGTCAGCTTTTTGCTCACTCCTTGCAGAGTCAATGACACACTGCAAGGAGCATTCATGTCACTTCCTATTATCGATATTTCTCCGCTCAATTCTGATGATCGCCGCGACTGGGGCCCAGTTATTGATCAGATTGATCAAGCCTGCCGAGAGCTCGGCTTTTTTTATGTAGTAGGACATGGTATTCCTCAAACTCAATTTAATCAGATTGAACACTATGCACGCTCTCTGTTTTCCCTACCGCAAGAGGAGAAACAAGCGATATCGATTGAGCACAGTATGAATCACCGTGGTTGGGGGCGTTTGAGCGCCGAGAAACTCGATCCACTCGGTGAGTTGGATTGCAAAGAGTCGTTTGATATGGCGCTTGACCTTTCACCCTATCATTCGCAAGTTGCGCGTTGTCCAAAGCTCTATGGCCCCAACCAATACCCCTCGATTGAAGGCTTTACCCAGGCGATGAATCAGCATTACAGCCTTACGTTAGATGTCGGCCTTAAGTTACTGAAAGCGATGGCAATTGCACTGAATGAGCCAGAAGATTTCTTTACCCAATATTTTACGTTAACTATCTCTGTGTTGCGTATGTTGCACTACCCAAGTCAAGAACCTTCAACCAACACGGTGGGAAATGGGGCGGGAGCCCACACGGATTACGGCTGTATCACATTACTCTACCAAGATGCGAGCGGCGGCTTACAGGTGCTGAATAAGCAAAATCAATGGATAGACGCCACGCCCGTCGAGGGAAGCTATGTCGTGAATATTGGCGATTTAATGCAGCGCTGGACGAATGATATTTATCGCTCCACTAAGCATCGAGTCGCGAGTCCGAGCAACGGTAAGACGCGTTTTTCCATGCCATTTTTCGTCGAGCCAGATTTTGATACCCCAGTCACGACGCTAAAATCCTGCCTAGCTGAAAAACAAGGGCAGGGTGGCTACCCTTTGATCACGGCTGGGGATTGGATTTTGTCACGCTTTGCGGATACCTATGAGTACCGACGTGAAGGGACACTCAGCACAGAACGTTGACTTTGATCTGGAATTTTTAACTTTCTATTGGTTTAAATTTAATTGTAACAATCAGAGACTACGCTTTCTGCAAAATTTAACACTGCCAACGAGCAGTGACTAACAACGTCAATCCGAAAAATATAAGAAACCGTTATGCCAAGAACACCACACCCAGCCGACATGGAAATCATCAAGTTGCTTCAGCAGCAAGGTTGTATCAAGAGTGAAGCGATGCAACGCCTCAAACGCGAGGTGTATCAACTTCAACCTGAAGAGATTTCTAAGGTGAAAAATTACGCCGATCATTTTGGTCTCCGTGCGAAAGAGCAGCTTATTGATGAAATCCTAGAGTTGCGCCGTGATGAGCTACTGACTCAGTTGGCGGAGGCGTAAGCCTAGGAGCCGAGGTTTGGCGATTGCAGTGGTGGACGTTGTACAGCATAAATGTGAAACCTGTCTCAAATGTGACGTCACGTTGAAATATGCCAAAAAGTGATTGAAAAGATGAATATTTCTTGAGTGTAGAGGTAGCGATTGCTAGGTTTGGACTTAGCGTTTTCATACAGGGACATCCTGGGTCTTAAAAGGAAGGCATCGTGCTACTTACCTCATTGCCTATGTTTATCGCATCAAGCATCAGTTTAGTGCTGAGCTTCTTTTTTGTGATGCTGTATAACCGGCTTCAATCTCGTTACGAGGAAAATGTTCATTACTATCGAATATTTTCCTTAACCGCTTTAGCTAGCGGACTGTTCCTTGGTGCGTTTGGCATTATGCTGAACGTTAGCGACAGCCTGGTTCTGCTGAATATTTTTAACCGAGTCGCCATCGTGACTTCAATGTTTACGATTGTACTCGGTCTGCATTTTTACATCGCTTTCTTTGACTATAAGGCTCCGACCCCATTGAAGATTGCCTACGCGATATGTGGTCTGTTTTCATTGATGGCTGTGGTTCCGAGTCCATACTTTCTGGACAACCAATTTTACGTGACATCCAGTTACTACACCGGACTAGTGTTTGGTCCTCTGTTTGAGCTTTGGGGTGCGTGGATATTACTGCTGGCGATGTATTGTATGATCGTTCTATTTCGTGTTTACCTAAGGCAAAGGGCTAAGCGACAAGAGGACGATTTGCGCACATTGAGAATGTTGTTGGCCGCCAGTGCGATTTGGATGTGCACTGGCGTCAGTGATACGCTGACCGCGATAGAAGTGCTCGATATGCCACCCTTGACTTGGATAGGCTCGTTTCTGCTGACTTGCTGTATTACGTGGATATTGGTCCTCCATATCGACGAGTTATACAGTGAGCGTCAAGAGCTTAGCACCCGTCTGATGTTTGACCATCTAACACAAGCGTATTCGCGTAGTTATTTTGAAATTCGTTTGGCTGATGAAGTTTCACGCAGTCGACGGGCGAGCGACCATCGTTTTTATCTCTGTATCTTTGATATCGATGATTTCAAGGCGATCAATGATCATTATGGGCATACGAGTGGTGATGGGCTACTTAAGGACATCGCCCGTATTACTCGATATACGATCAGACCGACAGACTGTTTTGCGCGTTTTGGAGGTGATGAGTTCGTGATACTGCTGTCTGGTTTATCAAATGACGAAGAAGCCGTGGCCATTGTCGAGAGAATTCGCCAACGTATTGCTCAGACGGAATTTGGGCAAGATGGGGGGCGCTTTCACGCTTCCTGCTCGTTTGGGATTGTCAGTAGCGTGGGTCCGCAGTTGCATTCAGAGGATTTGCTCAATGACTTGCTCACCTATGCTGATGAAGCCTTATACCAGTCTAAGTTCCAAGGTAAAAACGTGACGAGCTTGGCTGCGATACCAGTCGCGTCTACTGTGTAAATTTATGTAAATAACACTCGTTTTTGTCCAATCGCGACTATCTTACTTCTTGAACGATCGTTTCAAATGACGAACGTTATCAAATAACTATTGCTTCAAGTAACTATCGCTTCAAGTAATAACAGTCAATGAGGAAGATAAGGATGTCAAACATCATCGGTGAAAAGGTCACAGCGCCTATGGCGCCTAAAGCAATTCCGCAAGAAGCATTTGATTGGTACGACGAATACGCACATGGATTGATAGACAGACGAGAATTCATGAGACGTCTCTCTGGTCTTGTCGCATTAGGCTTTACGATGTCAGTCTTAACGTCAGCACTGACACCGAACTATGCACTGGCAGAGCAGGTGTCGTTTAACGATCCCGCAATCAAAGCCAGCTACGTCAAGTTTGATTCACCGAATGGTCACGGTGAAGGGCAAGGGTATTTGGTCGTGCCACGAGAGTTGGTAGGCACCGCGCCTGTCGTACTGGTTGTGCATGAAAACCGTGGGCTTAACCCTTACATTGAAGACGTCGCGCGAAGATTAGCCGCGAAAGGTTTTATCGCCTTTGCCCCCGATGCACTCTATCCGTTGGGCGGTTATCCAGGAAATGACGATGAAGGCCGCGCGATGCAAAAGAGTCTAGATAGAGAGAAGATTGAAGCGGACTTCCTAGCCGCTGCGAGCTTTTTGAAATCGCATGAGCTAAGTAACGGAAAATTAGGGGCGGTCGGTTTTTGTTTTGGCGGCTACATAGTCAATATGCTGGCTGCGACCATTCCTGAGCAGTTGGATGCAGGGGTGCCTTTTTATGGTACACCTGCAGCGGAATCTTTGATCCCGAAGGTGAAAGGGCCGTTGATGATTCAGTTCGCGGGTCTTGATGAGCGTGTCAACGCCACTTGGCCGGAGTACGAGAAAGCGCTTAAGGCCAATGGGGCGAACTATCAAGCCTACGTTTACGAGGGCGTGAATCACGGATTTCACAATGACTCCACCGGACGTTACGCCGAAAAAGAGGCCGAGCTTGCTTGGCAGCGAACATTGGAATTTTTTGAGCAACATCTTAAAGCGTAAAGAGCACACAAAAACGCCGTCACAGGGTAAACCCTGTGACGGCGTTTCATTTTACGTGAGTACTATCTACAGGTATCGACTTCTCAGGTGATTTTGGAAGAACTGAGCGTTCAACACTTCGCTTGTTGCCGATTTAACCAGCTCATCGGTTGTCAGTAAGCTGCCCTTGCTCCAGATGTTATCGCCCAGCCAAGCAAAAATAGGCGTGAGATCACCAGAGTGAATAGCTTCATCCACATCCACGGTTTTCTTCATCGCTGCCATAAACTGCGCCGCGTACATGGCCCCTAAGGTGTATGATGGGAAGTAGCCGAAGGCGCCATCCGTCCAGTGAATGTCTTGCATGCAGCCATTTTTGAAATTACCGGCGGTAGAGAGACCGAGATACTGGCGCATTTTGGTGTCCCAGAGCTCGGGAACATCTTGGTGGGAAATATCACCATTGATCAAATCACGCTCGATCTCATAGCGTAAAATGACGTGAGCCGGATAGGTGAGCTCGTCGGCATCAACACGGATAAAGTCTTTTTTGACGCGAGTATAAAGCTTTTGAAAGTTCGCTTGACTAAAAAGCGACGTATCGTGTCCGGAGAAGTGTTGGGTGGCAAGTCGCGATAGATGGGCAATAAACGCATCACTGCGGCCCACTTGCATTTCGAAAAACAGTGATTGAGACTCATGAATACCCATTGAGCGAGCTTCGCCTGACGGCAATCCTGCTAGTGCTTTGGGTAAACCTTGCTCATAACGGGCGTGGCCTGTCTCGTGAACGATGCCCATGAGCGATTGTACAAATTCGTTTTCATCGTAGCGGGTGGTAATTCGCACATCTTGCGGTACGCCACCACAAAAAGGGTGGACGCTCTCATCCAATCGGCCATGATCGAAATCGAATTGCAGTAGTTTCATCACATCCAGCCCGAGCGCTTTTTGTTGCTCGGTGGGAAAATGGCCTGTTGGGGTGAGGTAGTGCTCAGAAGACTGCTTTTCGATCACCTCATCGATCAAGGCAGGTAGCCAGCTTTTTACGTCGGCAAACAGCGTATCGAGTGACGCTGACGTGGTGTCCGGCTCGTAAATGTCGAGCATCGCATCATACGGTGTCGATCCGTTGGCATCGGCACGAATTTGCGCCTCTTCTTTCGAAAGTTTAACGACTTCTGCCCAGTTTTTCTCAAACCCGATCCAGTCGTTTTGGCCACGCTGGGTACGCCAAGCGTGTTCACATTTCGAGCCCGCTAGGGATTTGGCTTGTACCAGTGCTTCAGGCAGCAAATTGGCTTGTTGCCACTGGCGTTTAAGCTCTCGCAGTGTGGCGCTCTCTTCAACGCTGAGCGTTTCTGTTTCTGCTTCGGCAAACCAATCCGCGAGCTGTGGCTGGGTATGCAATTGATGAATATGCACGGATAGCTCGGCCATTGCCTCTGAGCGAGCTTGATTCCCTCCGCTCGGCATCACTGCCGCTTGGTCCCATCCACAGATGGCCGCTAAGTGATTAAAACGAGAAATTTTTTGGGAATGCTGTTTGAGTTTGTCGAATGCGCTCATGACCACACCTTAGGTGACTGGGAAAACCAAAATCTTAACAACCTCCTCAGGATTGACCAAGGGGTTTGCGTTCAATAATTGCAGCAAGAAGCATAATCATTGCCTATTTTGACGGCCTTGCTATAAGATGGCGATCTTTCCTGAGATGACCTGGTTATATCTCGCGCTGACTGGAGCCTTTGCTCCCCAATAATAAGGACCTGCAATGATCAACAATATGGAAGCGTTTTTGGTCGCCATCACCATTTTGACGTTAACCCCCGGACTCGATACTGCGCTTGTGATTCGTAACTCGTCGCGTGGCGGCTTTTCCGATGGTGTATTAACCAGTTTGGGGATTTGCTCGGGCTTGTTTGTCCATGCCACCTTTTCTGCGATTGGTATCTCGGCGGTCTTGGCGCAATCGGCTGAGCTATTTAGTGCGGTGAAAATGGTCGGCGCGGCCTATTTGATTTGGCTAGGTGTAATGTCCATTAAGGGGCTGTTCAATGGCCAATTGGATGCGGGGATCGCGGTGCAAACGGTGGCGCACACCAAAGCCACGGCGTGGCGCTCACTGCGAGAAGGCTTCTTGTCGAACGTGCTGAACCCTAAAACGGCGGTGTTTTATCTGGCGTTTTTACCTCAGTTCATCAATCCAGAGGGTTCTGCGTTTGTGCAGTCATGTGTGATGGCTGCGATCCATTTTGTGATTGCGATGGTATGGCAGTGTGGACTGGCGGGCGTGCTGACTCGGGCTAAATCTCTGCTTCGCAGTGCGCGTTTTAATCGCTGGATGGAAGGGACCACCGGCGCGGTTCTTATTGCGCTTGGTGTTAAACTGATGATTGAAAAACCGCAGATTTAAAGAGAGTTTAATCTATACACAATGTATTAGAAATCACAGTGGATTAGAAATGAAAAAGCCCGCGCTTGCTAGAGCGCGGGCTTTTTGATCACGTCACCTTACACGGTCGTCTTACGCGGTGGTTTTGGCACTGCTACCCACCGACAGCGCAGCAAAGTACAGTTTAGTCTCTTCGACCACAATGTGGCGCAACGCAATCAAGCCGATAAGGTTAGGAATGGCCATGAGTCCGTTGACGATGTCGGCGATGATCCAAATCATATCGAGGTGAAGGAACGCACCAGAAGCGACCAGAGCGACAAAGATGACTTTGTAAGGCAGTACAGCCTTAGTACCTAGTAAGAACACAACGCAACGTTCGCCGTAGTAGTTCCAGCCCAAAATAGTCGTAAAGGCGAAGAAAATCAGGCCAATGGAGACGAGCAATGGACCTAGCGTGTCGGCGTTAAGTCCGACGGCAAAGGCGTGAGTGGTCATGGCCGCACCAGCAAAATCACTTTGCCATGCGCCAGTCAGGATCAAGGCAAGGCCCGTCATAGTACAGATGATGATGGTGTCAAAGAAGGTGCCGGTCATCGAGATCAGACCTTGCTTGACGCAAGAGTCGGTCTTCGCTGCGGCCGCTGCCATCGGTGCGCTACCCAGGCCAGATTCATTCGAGAACACGCCGCGGGCAATCCCAGATTGAATCGCCAGCATAATGCTTGCCCCTAGGAAGCCGCCTGTCGCTGCGGTTGGTGTAAAGGCAGAGACGACTACCAATTCAACGGCAGCGAAAAGCTGATCAGAATTCATGATGATGACACTCAAACACGCCATCACATAGAACAGCGCCATCATAGGCACCACTTTTCCTGCGACTTTCGCAATCGACTGAATGCCACCTAGCGTTACAAAAGCGACCAATAGCGTCAGTACGACCGCCGAGACCTCACGGGATACGCCAAACGAGATTTCAGAAGCATCCAAAATGGCGTTAACCTGCGGGAAGGTACCGATACCAAAACAGGCGACACCGAGGGCGAAAATGGCAAATAGCACGGCTAAGGTTTTAGAACCGACACCATATTGCAAGTAGTACATCGGTCCGCCGACCATTTGACCTTTATCATCCACTTTGCGGTATTTCACTGCGAGTAGACACTCAGCGTACTTGGTGGCCATGCCAAATAGGGCCGCCAACCACATCCAAAATAGTGCGCCGGGACCACCCAGTTTGATGGCGGTGGCGACACCAACGATGTTGCCCGTACCTATGGTGGCGGACAGGGCGGTACAAAGCGCAGCAAAGCTGGAAATATCCCCTTGCTTGCCGGAGTCTGATTTGCTGAACACCATTTTCAGTGCCGTGGGAAGGTGTCTAAACTGGAGCAAGCCTAAACGAAAAGTAAAATAGACACCGGTACCCACCAACAAAATCAGCAGGGGCGGTCCCCAAACGAAATTGTCGATAGTGATCAGTAAAGATTGTAGGTTATTCATGGGTTCCCCTTAAATTGATAATGCTTAAATAAGGAGAAGAGGGAAAAGCCGAGATCGATGATCTCAAAAACGATAGACAGGAAGCTACCGAATAACGGGTCTTTTCACTCCTCTGTCCTTTTGCCTGAGAGTTTCACCTAAAAATAGGCTTGCTCCTTCGGCGACCACTTTCTACAACAAGGTAGAGCGGTTCTCTCCAGAGGTTCCTCCAACTACAGTCCTCGCTACCTAAGTAGCACCTGAAATAGTTAATTCTTCGGCGGGTTATCTTAACTAAATGTTAAAATTTAGTTATTAACCACTCTCCTGCAGTCTTCGTCGGAACAATTGCTCAATGCGTTGAGCAAAAGATGGTCAATAGTTCTGTGCTATTAACGCGAGAACTGTAACACTTTTTTTTGTGAGATCAAGCGTGTTTTTGCACTTGTGATCGTTTTAAGAGGGGAGGGCGCGGAAAACGCTGAAAGTATGGTGAATTGAGGGGAAAAAAATAGCGCTCAACTGCGCTATTTTTGAACAATCAAAGATGAAAGCTTAGAAGTAGTTGGCGTCTACCAGCTCGCCGATCTCCACGTTGGTCACTTCTTCGCGTTTTTCTAGCCACGCGCCAACCAAAGCTTGCTGCTCAGCCGTCGCATTGCCGTAGCGGGCCACACTGCATAGGAAACCGTCAAATGTCTCAAGGCCACCGCCACCGAAGCACAAACCAAGGCTGTCGATGTAGTCAATAAAATCATCCACAAAGTGGTCGTAGCGGTCGAAATCTTGAATGTTGGTTTCACAACGAATCTCGAAACCCAGCACGGCAAATTCGCCGAGGAACAATTTCTTTTGAATACGACGTTTTTTCTTCTCTAACTGATACGGTTTCATGTTTATCTCCCATTTGGTGTCGCGCTCTTTATACCCCAAAAGTGCAGCTTGCCCAAATGAATCACTCATAAAAGGTATTAAGCGCGGATAATTTGCGCACTCACCTAAGTAAACAGAATAAAACTACCGGACGCTGACCAAAAGGCGCGAAAAAATGGTATAAATGAAAAGGTTATCAAGTTGCCCCCAAGCATGTGGGTACAGCTAAGGAGAGGCTATGACAAGATTGTTAGCGATTGCCTTTTTGGTCGCATTGGCATTTGTGTTGATCCGCTATCGCACGAGCGAAAAACTGCAAAAAGCAGTGGTGGTGACGTTGATTTCAGGATTTTTAATTTATACCGTGACACTCGTGATCACCGAGTTGATTCGCTAGTGGAGCAGGAGTCATACGTGAATAAACAGACAGACGTAGATAATGATGATGTGGTCGTTATCGAACAACGCGACAAGCGAACCTACCTCTATATTGCTATAGCAGGTGTATTGGGTATCGCACTAGGAGCATTAATTGGCTCGAGCGTGACGGCGTCAAAGTGGCAACAGACATACCACGCGTTGGAATCGCAGTATCAAACGCTGGTGTCAGACAAAAAACAGCTCGTGGTGACGGTGGAAGAAAAAGTCGCCAACGTTGACGTTGAAGTGCAGCAAAAGCTGGAGCAAGCGATTGAAGAGCAAAAAGCGCAGTACGAGGCATCAATCGCTCAGCTTGAATCGCAAGTGGCGGAGCTGGAAAAGGTCAACCTGTCCCTAGAGCAACAAGTCGGCGAGCAGAAATCACAGTTAGCGGATGTCGCGGGTGAAAATGCGCAGCTTAATCGCCAAGCCGATATGCAGGCAACCATGTTTGAGCGTTCGCGTGAGCTCTTCCAACAAGAACTGAGAGTCAAACAAGAATTAGCCGCATTGCAAAAAGAGCGCGACGAGTTGGAGCCTAAGCTAGCCTCACTGAAGAAAGCGTGTGACACCTTTCTAGAAGGCACGTCTTGGGAAGCGAAATCGGATGCGTGCGACAAACAAGATGCCGCCAATTCTCGTTTGAGCCAAATCAACCAGATGATTCGTGTCCATCAAATGGATCTTGAAGAGATGAAAGCGATGGCAGAACAGCTCGGGCTGTAAAGTTATCCCTACATTCATGTAAAGAGGAAGCGGTGAACCCCTTCCTCTTTTTTGTATCTGCTTGTTCGACAAAGGTATTGGATTGACGAAAAAGTGTGGAAATTATGCAACAAAGTCGCTATAAATTTTAAATCACCCACAGATTAGGGATGGCAGTGCAAGAGAATTTATTCAATCGGTCGATCGGAATGGCGATTCAAGTGGCCTATGTTCTCTCTATTGCCCTGATTTCTCGCACCCTGCTGCTCGAACACGAGATGGGCAGAGCGGCGTATTTACTCTTTCCCCCCTTAATGATTTATGCTTTGTTCACTCAATCTGAGCAGCGTAAGCGTATCTGCGCGCTGTTAGCGGCGAGCCTGATTTTTATCGGTGGGCTGATTGAGCCGTTAGAGATGGATGCCATCGAAGAGAGCTTCATTTTACTGCCACTCTGTTTCATCGTCCTATTTCCCGGGTCGTTTTGGCCTCTGGCTATCGCGGCATTACTGATTGTCAGCTATCTTCACAGCCTAGATCCCGATGACTTTGACGAGTTTATCGAAGACGCCATAGATGTGGGCGCGATCACCGTGTTCGCTACCCTGATGACGTATTACATCAAGAAAACCCAACAACAAACGCTGGCCTTTAAAAAAGACAGCTTCACCGATTACTTGACCAAGCTGCCCAATATTAATGCCTTCTATGCGGCGGTATCGGCCATGAACGAGAGTAATGCACACTGTTTTGGGGTATTGCAGATTGGTCTGCACAATTTCAAAAGCGTCAATGACAAATTGGGCTATCGCAATGGTGATGAGCTACTGCAATCTTTCGCCAGCCACATCAGTGGATTAATAGAAAACCAAGCCCAAATGTATCGCATTGCAGGCGATGAGTTTGTCGTGCTGGTGGAAAATGTCCATGTAGAGCGAAAGCTGCAAACCGTGCTAGACACCATTCTTACCAAACACAGCAAGCTGTTTGTAGTCGGCGACACGACCTATCGGCTGAATTTTTGTGTGGGGGTCGCATTGGCCAAGCACGCGAATGGTGTGGTGAGTCTGTGGGGAAAAAATGCGAATTTGGCACTCTATCGCGCGCTATCCCAAGGGCCCGGCTCCATCGTTTGGTACGATGACCAACTGCTCGATGAGACGATTCGTCAGCATCAGTTAGAGTCGGAGATGAAGCAGAGCCTGCAATTGGGCCATTTCGTTCTGCATTATCAGCCTAAGGTCTCTATGATCAGCGATCGCGTGGTTGGAGCCGAAGCGCTGATTCGTTGGTCACACCCCCAGCTTGGTATGATTTCGCCGTTCGAATTTATCCCGATTGCAGAACGAACTGGGTTTATCGTGCCTCTTGGCCGTTGGGTGATTACGCAAAGCATTAAGCAGGTGAAAGCTTGGCATGACTCTGGGCTACTGATCCTTGTGTCGATTAATGTCTCTACCGTTCAGTTTACCCATGATGACGTTGCCAGTTTTATCATCGACGCGCTTGATAACGCCCAGTTGCCTGGAGAGGCGCTGCAAATTGAAATCACAGAATCGACCTTAATGAGAGAGCCCGAATATGTGGTGGAAGCGTGTGAACGTCTGCGAGAGCGAGGGATGTCGGTGGCCATTGATGACTTCGGGATTGAATACTCGTCGCTCAACTACTTGAAGCGTTTGCCCATTGATGTACTTAAAATCGATAAGTCATTTGTTGATGATTGCACCACTGACATCACCGATCACATGTTGGTGCGAACCATTATTCAGATGGGGCAAAACCTAGGCAAATCGGTCGTGGCAGAAGGTGTTGAGACCTCTGAGCAATTATCTCTACTGTTTAATGAAGGGTGTGATGAGTATCAAGGCTACTTTTTCTCAAAACCGCTGGACGCACAGGCCTTTTACGATAAAGTGACCCAATCCAACACCCACTGATCTCTGTTATGACTCTTCAAGCTGACCTTGTGACACTCGCACTGCCCTCATTGGTGCAAAAACTGGGCAGAGAGAAGTGTCAAAACCTCAAACGACTCGCGCAGCAGCACCACTGTGTGTTGAGCCGTGTTAGGCGTTCACGCCACTGGCAGTTGGTAGGGGAAGAGGGGGCGCTCAATGCTCTCTGTCATGAATTGCTTAGCCGCGAAGATAGCTGCGAAGATTATGCCTACGTTAGGCAAAAAATTGACACGCTCATCAATGCGCGAGTTGCCGCGCGTGCTCCTGCGCCGTTGCCACTCAACATCCAGCTTGCTCAGCTTATCGCCGGTAATCCCAGTATCACCTTAACGGAACTGATGGCGAAAACGGACTGCACACTCGCTCAAGCGAGGTCCGCCCGTTTTCAAGAGGAGTCTTGGTAACGGTTGGTGCGTTACTGCTCGTCGTCTTTTTGTTCCACTCGAGTGACCAGCAATTGGTCTACTTTATGGTCATCGATGTCGACCACCTCAAATTTGTAGCCAGAGTAGGTCACCGAATCAGTGCGTCGCGGAATTTTCTTTAACATAAACATCATAAAGCCGGCGATGGTTTCGTAGTTTTGTGAATGGGGCAGTTCGTCAATTTGCAGCGTGCGCATCACATCGGTGATCGGCGTGACACCATCGACCAGCCAAGAGTGCTCGTCACGGGCGACAATTTGCTCTTCGCCTTCGGCCAACACCCAGCTGCCCATTACGGCACTTTGCAAATCATTGAAAGTCACAACGCCCATGACCAAGGCGTATTCGTTCATCACCACAGAGAAGTCGACGCGATTGGATTTAAAGTATTCCAACGCTTCCGATAGGCTCAAGGTGTCAGGGATGATGGGGCAGGTTTGCACCACGCTGCTACTTTTAAGATCCAATGTTTGCTCATTGATGAGGCGGATCAACAGTTCGGTTGAATTGACAAAGCCTTTGATCGCATCGAGCTGGCCATCACAGACTAAAAATTTGTGATGAGGGTTGTCGGCGATCTTGCGCTTAAGCATGGTTTCATCGTCATCAAGTGAGAGAAACGCAATGTCTTCACGCGGCGTCATGGCAGACGTAACGGGGATCGATTGCATCTGAAACACGCTTTCCATCATTTGCTGCTCGTTCGTATCGAGGACGCCTGCTTCGGCTCCTGCATCCATGACGGCGTAGATGTCATCACTGGTGATGTCGTCATTGCGTTCGGCAGGGACGCGCAATAGGCGAAAAATCAGCGTCGCCAAACCGTTAAATACTAGTACGATGGGTTTGAGGATCAGAATGCACACCAAGAGTGGTTTCACGAGGGCCAACGCGACGGTTTCCGGCATCGCCATCGCAATGCGCTTAGGCATCAGATCGGCGAACAAAATAAACAGGCTAGTGACCAAGGTAAAAGAGAGCACAAAGCTGGCCTGCGCGATCCACGCAGCGGGCACCCAGTGGCTCAACATAGCAGCAATATACGGGGTAAACGCCGATTCACCGACGATACCGCCCATGATAGCCACGGCATTGAGGCCAATTTGCACCACGGTAAAAAAGTTACCCGGATGGGTTTGTAGTCCGAGGACTAAGGTCGCGCGGTGATCGCCATCGTCAGCGAGTTGGCGCAGACGAATTTTACGCGCCGCAGCCAACGAGATTTCTGACATGGAGAAAAAGCAACTGGTTAAGATCAGCGCCATGATAATGGAGAGATTTTCAAGTAGACTCATGGAGGCTATCCGAATAGAAAAGTTGCGCCATTCTAGCCACAACTGACCACGATATTGGGAAAACTTCCACGAAATCATTTTGTCGTGACGATAACGGCTCTAGCGCTTTATCGTCCTCGCCTTATCAACTAAGCTTGATAGAAAATTCTGCAGGATAAGTGAATGAAATATAGCTTTAATTTCGAAGATGCGAGTCAGATATTTGTCGGCGCCTTTGCGCTTGCTGTGCCGATTTCGTTCTCTGAAGAGGCGTGGCGTTTGGGTGAAACCTTACCGCCGCTCAATTTGTTTCTCCTGTTTTCGCTCTCGGTGGTGTTCTTAACCCTGTTTACCTATCAAAGCGTATTCCAAAGTAACGTTCAGACGCGCAAATGGGAGTTTGTTGCGCGCATCGTCGCGGCGTATTTGATTGCGGCGTGTGTGGTCGCCTTAGTGCTGGTCTGTCTGGATAAGTTGCCCCTGATGGAAGACCCCATCACCTCATTTAAGCGCGTGGTGGTGATCACCATGCCAGCCTCCATGGGTGCCATCGTGGTCGACAGTTTCGATAAGGAGTGATGCATGATACGTTGCAGTGACTATGACTATATTGAAATTGTTTGCCTCTACCGTTATCCCGTGCGTTTGGCACTCAAAGATGGCACCGAGATGGAAGGGATTGCGCTGGATACGCGCCGAGATGAGAGCAGGCGAGAAGCCATGCAGATCAGCATCCATCAACAAGAGCGTTTGGTGGTGCTCGATGAGATCAAACAGTTGTCAGTTTTGGTGGAAAATCCGCATTTTCGCGACATCACATTGAGATAAAACCCATCCGTTTCCTTACTTGGATAAAACAGATGGGCTTGTCTGTGCCTTTGGCCCGTTTACGCTTGAGTCACGTAGTGCTGAACAAACTCGGTCACTTTCACCATGTCATCAATGGCGATGTACTCTTCTGTCGTGTGCACTTTTGCCATACCCGTTGAGATGTTCACGGTCGTCAGCCCTTTGGCGTTAAAGTTGTTGGCATCACTGCCACCACCGGTGCCTTTGGTGAATGGCTGTGCGCCAATCGCGTTAAAAGAGGCTTTAACCGATTGAATCAATGGTGACGCTTCGTCGATGACAAAGGCGTTGTAAGCACGCGTCGATTCAATCTCAACCTGTGCGCCGTGGGCGTCAGCGGCGCGCTGGAAAGTCTCAATCATATGCTCAACTTGCGCGTCGAGTTTGTCGCCATTGAGCGAGCGCGCTTCTGCCACTACCGTCAGTTCAGGCATCACAATATTGGTGGCGTTGCCCCCTTCGACAATCCCGATATTGGCGGTGGTCTCTTCATCAATGCGCAGCAGTTTCATTTGCGTGATCGCCTCTGCGGCAATTTGAATGGCGCTGATGCCTTCTTCTGGCGCAAGGCCTGCGTGTGCTGGGCGGCCGATAAATTTCGCGACGATTTTCTGTTGGCCCGGGGCGGCATTGACAATGGTGCCAATCGGGCCGCCGGTATCAAGTACGATGGCGTGGTTGGACTCGATAAAGCTCATATCAAAATGCTCAGAGCCAAATAGGCCACCTTCTTCATGCACGGTGAAAGCAAGCTCAATGGTTTTGTGCGCTTGATTGTGCTCTTTTAGCACGCGTACCGCTTCCATGATAGCGGCAATGCCCGATTTGTCGTCGCCACCTAGGATGGTCTCTCCTTTAGAGCGAATAATGCCGTCTTCAATCACAGGTTCAATACCTATGCCTGGCGTTACGGTGTCCATATGACAGCTGAACGCGATGCTACCTGCTAGGCTGCCTTCCAATTTCGCATACAGGTTATGACCGTTAGAGATATGAGCCGGGACGGGCAGTTTGTGTACGGTGAAACCGAGCTCGCCGAGCTGCTCTGCTAGGTGTTCTGAAATCTGTTTTTCATTGCCTGTCTCACTGTCGATTTTGACAAGCTCAATAAAATGCTCGACCAAGCGTGATGGGTTGATGTGACTCATGGTCTACCTCATGGGTTGTGGTGAGGGGAATAGATGGCGTTAGCCTAATGAGAGCGAGCGCCATGACGCTGCGCCAAATCAAATCGAAGGCGGATTTGACTCAATCTTGACTTAAGTGGCGAGGAGTTCGCCACTGCTTAAGGAAATTTATCACACAAGAGTGATTGTAAAATAATTGTTACTGCCATTGGCCGGATTTGGGATAGTTAAATCATGTGTTTATGGTGATTTCATTGTGGTGTTACATTAATTTTACATTTCGAGGTGGTTTTTTGAATAGGTGCCAAATCGAGCCTCGATATTTCATTAATCGTATCAATGGGCGAATTTAAAGGCGATAGAGATCAACAACAGGTGAGGATAACACCATGAATACGGCACTAAACCCGTTAGGCACAGACGGATTTGAATTTGTTGAATATACCGCTGCTGATGACAAGGGCATTCAAGATCTGAAAGCGCTGTTTACGTCACTCGGCTTTGCAGAGGTAGCAAAGCATCGCTCAAAAGAGGCGTGGTTGTATCGCCAAGGGGACGTCAATTTTATCGTCAACGCGGAGCCTCACAGTCAAGCTGAGCAGTTCTCGCGCCTACATGGCCCTTCGGTTTGCGGCATGGCGTTTCGAGTCAAAGATGCTGCCAAGGCACTTGAGCATGCGTTAAACAATGGCGCCGAGCGCTATGTCACGGAAATCGGTCCTATGGAGCTCTCCATTCCGGCGGTGTACGGCATTGGTGATAGCTTGCTTTACTTCGTTGACCGCTACCAAGACGGCAGTATCTATGATGTGGATTTCCGATTCTATGCCGATGCTGACGAGCGCATGAACACTATGGATGTTGGGTTGTTTGAAATCGATCACCTCACACATAACGTTAAGCAAGGCAACATGGACACCTGGGCTGGATTTTACGAACGGATCGGTAACTTTAAAGAGATTCGTTACTTTGATATTGAAGGCAAGTTGACCGGTCTTGTGAGCCGAGCGATGACCGCGCCGTGTGGCAAGATTCGTATCCCAATCAACGAATCGTCTGACGACAAATCGCAGATTGAAGAGTTTATTCGTGAGTACAACGGCGAAGGCATTCAACACATTGCGCTGAGCACCAACGACATCTACCAAACGGTGCAGACTCTGCGCGATCGCGGCATGGACTTTATGCCTACCCCCGACACCTATTATGAAAAAGTGAATCAGCGTGTCGAGGGGCACAGTGAAGAGCTCGCACGCCTGCGTGAGCTGCAAATTCTTATCGATGGCGCGCCGATGAAAGACGGCATACTGCTGCAAATTTTCACCCAAACGGTGATTGGCCCGGTGTTTTTTGAAATCATTCAACGTAAAGGCAATGAAGGATTCGGTGAAGGTAATTTCAAGGCGCTGTTTGAATCCATCGAAGAAGATCAAATTCGTCGCGGGGTACTGAGTGATGCGTAAATGGATCACCTTTCCGCATCGGGAGGGCGTCTGTTCTAAGCAAGCCCATGCGGATTTTCCTGATGAGGCCATTTTTGAGCGAGAGGCCGGTCGCAGTGGATTTTTCGGTCCTGCCAGTCACTTTCATCATCGACACGCGCCGACGGGATGGAGTGAGTGGCAAGGGGATCTTAAGCCACGCGCGTTCAACTTCAATCAGATAGACAGTGCCCGTCAGTCCTCCCCTTGGCAAGTGCCGAAGCTGTTACATAATCGCCATTGTAAGGTTCGAGTGTGGCGCTGCGAGCAGTCGATGCGTCATTTGGTGCGCAACGCCGATGGTGACGATCTGCTTTTTATTCACCAAGGCAGTGGGGAGCTCTATTGTGACTACGGTCACTTGTCGATTTGCGAAGGGGATTACGTGATGATTCCACGTTCGACATCTTGGCGCCTAGAGATCTCAGAACCCATGTTTGTGTTGATGATTGAAAACAGCGATGCCGCCTATTCGCTACCAGAGAAAGGCATGGTCGGCAATCACGCGGTATTTGATCCTGCGGTGCTCGATGTGCCCAGTATTAATAAGGCGTTTAAAGCGCAGTATTCAGAGCAAACCACAGAGGTACACATCAAACGCCACGAACAGGTGAGTGTGGTGACCTATCCGTTTAATCCTTTGGATGCGATTGGTTGGCATGGTGACTTATCCGTGGTGCGAGTCAACTGGCGTGATATTCGGCCATTGATGTCACATCGTTATCACCTGCCGCCATCGGCGCATACCACCTTTGTCGGTGAGGGATTTGTCGTCTGTACGTTCGTACCGCGCCCAATTGAAAGCGATCCCGGTGCGTTGAAAGTACCGTTTTTTCATAACAATGATGACTATGATGAAGTGCTGTTCTACCACGCCGGAGATTTTTTTAGTCGCGACAATATCGAAACCGGCATGGTGACCTTTCACCCCGCAGGGTTTACTCACGGGCCGCACCCCAAGGCGTTTCAGGCCGGTCAAGCTCATAAGAAAACCTTCACCGACGAAGTAGCGGTCATGATCGATACCCGACATGCGCTCGACATCGGTCAAGCGGCGAGTGAGGTGGAGAATATTGATTATGTCTACAGTTGGCGTCAGCCCACGGGCAAGGAGGAAGTATGAAGCTCGCCAGTTTGAAAAATGGAACACGCGATGGTCGGCTTGTTGTGGTTAGCAAGGACTTAAGCCGTTATTTGGATGTATCAGACATTGCGCCGACCTTGCAAGCTGCGCTTGATGATTGGTCCAGCGTGGCGCCGCAGCTTGAGACTCAATATCAACGTTTGAACCTAGGCGAAGCCAAAGATTCGCTGGCGTTTTCGGCTCAGCAGTGTGAGTCTCCTTTGCCACGTGCGTATCAATGGGCAGACGGCTCTGCGTACGTCAACCACGTCGAATTGGTGCGCAAAGCACGCGGCGCGGAGATGCCGCCCAGTTTTTGGACCGATCCACTGATGTATCAAGGTGGGTCGGATCACTTTATTGGTCCAACCGATGACATCCCACTGGCGGATGAAGCTTGGGGCATCGACTTTGAAGGGGAAGTGGCCGTCATCACAGGTGATGTGCCGATGGGCGTCAGCGCTGAGGAGGCCAAATCTTCAATTCGGTTGTTAATGTTGGTCAATGATGTCTCGTTGCGCGGGTTAATCCCCAATGAGTTAGCGAAAGGCTTTGGCTTTTTTCAATCCAAACCGTCGTCGGTGTTTTCTCCGGTCGCGGTCACCCCAGATGAGCTAGGGGACGCGTGGGATGGCGCAAAGGTGGCGTTGCCGCTGCTCAGCCACTTCAACAACGAACCGTTTGGCTGCCCAAACGCTGGTGTGGACATGACCTTTGAGTTCCCTGAGCTTATCGCGCACGCAGCAGCAACACGCCCACTGGGCACCGGAGCCATTATTGGCTCAGGCACTGTTTCCAACAAGCAAGGCACAGATTACGGAACGTCTATTATGGAGGGAGGTGTTGGCTATTCCTGCATTGCCGAGCTGCGAATGATTGAAACTATCCGTGATGGTCAGCCTGCCACGTCTTTTATGCGTTTTGGCGATCGCATCAAAATAGAGATGCTCGATGAGCAGGGCGCGTCGATCTTTGGCGCTATTGATCAACAGGTTGTGCGCTATGAGTGAGCGGATTCTTTACGATTACTGGCGTTCCTCTGCGGCGTATCGAGTCCGAATTGCCCTCAACCTAAAAGGCTTGAGCTATCAATCACGCCCGACTCATCTAGTCAAAGAGGGTGGTGAGCAGCACAGCGATGCGTATCAAGCGATCAATCCTGCGAAGTTAGTCCCTGTGCTGGTGGAGGGTGATAGGCACATTCACCAGTCACTGGCGATTATTGAGTATCTTGATGAAACCTATCCACACTCAAGATTGATTCCACCGTCAGGCGACGAGCGATATTGGGTCAAAGCCTTGGCTTTGGATATTGCCGCGGATCTTCATCCCATCAATAACTTGCGCGTGCTCCAGTACCTCACTTCGACATTGCACGTCAGCGAAGAGCAAAAACAGCAGTGGTACCGACACTGGATTGAAGTCGCGTTTGAGGCGCTTGAGTCACGTATTAGCGAGCGTCGCGGCTGCTACTGTGTTGGGGATGAAGTGACCTTAGTGGACGTCTGTTTGGTGCCGCAAGTCTATAATGCACATCGCTTTGACCTCGATATGCGGCGCTATCCCAACATTGCGGATGTGACAGCGTCACTTGGTAAGTTGGCGGCGTTTGCCCGCGCGCGACCTGAGTGTCAAGCCGATGCACCAGAGAACGGTTAAACGCCAAGATAGTAGAAAACCAGAGACTAAAAAGCCACTCGTTGAGAGTGGCTTGTCGTCCTTGAGAGAAGTGCTGATAACTGTCTAACTCACAGTGAGTGTGATAGGCGCTCGCGTTGGCGGAGCTCGGCAAGATTGAATTGACGCACATCCAGTGTCGCGTATTCAAAACACTTTTTGCAAGAGTGGTGGTACTTGCCATCGACATAATCATGCTTGGTGAGTAGGCTGGGCTTTTTACACCAGTCACATACTCCTTCGATCGTAAACATCTCGTTCTCCCCATCTTACCCGAGTCTGTTTGTCTTGCTCAGGTTTATTGTCGGGCAGGATTATGACATACAGAACACGGTTAGGTTAATGATTTGTTATCGAAGTGGGATGGAGATCGATTGCGCGACGCCGAGTTTTAAACGCTTGGTGAAAACTTGAACAGGATGCGCTGAGTAAATGTAACTATTTGTTAACCTCTTTAATCAGAAGCTTGAGCGCACCGTTAAGACGTTTCATTTCCTCTTCGCTGCCTTTGAGATCCGGGTGATAAATCTTACTCAATTGCTTGTAACGTACTTTGATTTCACGCTCACTGGGCAATTGTGAGGGCTTAAAGCCAAACATTGCACTGGCTAAGTGAACCGGTGAAGGCGCCGCAGGTTTGCTCTGCGTTGGACGAGCGGGAGAAACCTTGCTCTGCCCTTGCAGTTTTTTAAATTCACGGTAGAGGGTTTCAAGCTGGCGCTTTTGCTGCTTGAGCAGAGCATCTTGCTCTTTAACTCTGGTTTGCATTTTAGACGCTTGAGCATGGCCTTGTTGCTCAGTCGCGGTGCGCTGGCGTACTAAACCTCTTTGCTTGCGCCACAGCCAAATGCACAGGCCACTTGTTAGCAGGCAAAGACCCATCAAGCCGAACAAAACACCATCGTGCTCTTGGCTGGCGTCGATGGTTTGGGCTTGAGGGCTGAGGGTGATGGATTCATCGTCAAAGGCTACGTCTAGTTGACTGATGGCCGCCACTTGCTTGGCTCTCCTGGCGTTAAATTGTGCTTCTAAGACGCGGTTGTATCCGTTTTCGGCGTCACTTTGTAAGCTTGGGTCAGTGGCATTTTGCGCAGCGAGTTGAAACCACACCTTGGCAAGATCAAGGTTGTCGGGTTGTACTGACAGTTGCTCATAGACTCGGCCAAGTTGCAGCTGAGCTTGAGCGTCATCGGCCAATGCCAATTTCGTAAGCCAGAAGAGGGCTTTTTCTAGGTCGGGTCTGACGCTGTTATTATCAAGCGACAAGCTGGCTAATTCAAACGCAGCTTGACGGTTACCCCCTTGCGCCGATGTTTCGAGCCAATAGAGGGCATCATCGATCGTTTGTTGATCGGGGTTTTCTTGTGCAAGGTAAGTGCTGGCGAGTTGGAACTGAGCGTGAACATTATTCGCTTGGGCTTGCTGCTGAAGCTCTTCAAGCGTATTGGCCCAGAGTGGGGTGCTCAGAATAAGGAAAAGTAAAGCCGCAAATCGAGTCAAAAACAACGTCCGTTTGGTAAAGTTGACCAGTGATACCTTTGATTATACTCAGCCGCGCAAAGATGTGTATGCCTCTTAACCAAGTTGATGAGTGCGCGGCGTCGCTTTTCTCTCATGCCGTTGCCGATCTAGCGTTGAAGCATCGAGCTAGCACACTCTTGGGCTAACGCACTCTTGGGTTAACGCAGCAGTTTTGGCGCTTGTCCACCATCGATCGGGCGATTGACCGATACGGTTCGACCTTTCTTAAGACCCACTTCGTAATCTTCTGTGATGTTTTTCATCGCTTCACGTAACTGCTGCTTGAAGGTTTCACGATCGATGTTTTGAAACTCTTTATCGATGTAGTCATCGATTTTTTTCGCAGACTCTTCATCTGGAGAGATGATAGGCAGTTTTTCTAGCGCACCTTCCACCCATCCAGACAAAAACGAGTTCACGCGGCGAGTGACTTCGGCGTTAGATGTCCCGGTGCCTGCAAAACTGTTTCTGAAACGACCAGTCTGTTCGTTCATTTCGCGGTATACGATGTCAAAAGCGAAGGCGGCGAAGATGGCGCGATCCGCTTCGCCAATAAACTCCACGCGTTTTAAACCCTTATGGTTCAAAAGCACTGCCTCAACGCCGAATTTGGTGTTGATACCACGGATGATGCGCAGCAGATTCGAGCTGACATTGGCAGGGAGTAAGTGTGTCGATTGGGTTTTGCCCATCTTGATAAACTCGATATCGTCCTTGTCGAGACCATATTTGAGCATCAAGCGATGTGCCATCTTGATGGCATTGGCGGCTTCGTTAACGTTGGCTGAGTTTCCGAGCTCCAGACACTTCGCTATTTTTTTGAGGGCTTTTTGTTTATCCATCGACAGCTAAGGGGTAACTAATTTAACAAAGTCGGCTATTTTAACGTGTTCTGTCATAAAACGGAAATGGTGATGTAGGAAAACGCCACCGAAAAGTCGATGGCGTTTGAAGGGGGTAAAAACCGCTGGGCTGAAAAGTTGGCGGATTTAGATACCTAGTTCGGCGAAGATGTCATCGGCATCGTCATTTTTATCGGTCGATTTTTTCTCTTTGTCCTGCATCTCTTGGCGCGCTTTCTCTAGGATGCTGTCTGGCGTTTCATCTTCGTCGTGGCTTTCAAATTCTTCGAGCTGAATAAACTCAGTCTTATCCATCGCCAACTCTAAGTAGAAGATGTTGCCTTTCTCAGTCGAGAAGGTCACACGTCGCGCTTGAGGGCGATCAAGGTTGGTATCGACCGACAGAATCACTTGTTTGTTGAGTGACAGCATTTTAGGTTGGTTCTGCGTGATGTGGGTTTGCAGATCTTTGCGCACTTGGTTGGTGAACGCACCGACGAGCTGGTTCATCAGCTCACCCAGTACATCGGCCACTTCGTCGGAGGTGTGAGTGACGGCGAGCTCTTCTTCCGGCATCCCCATATTGCGCATGTAGTTGGTGTACACCTCAAGCGCGGCTTTGGCCGTAAAGTTGATCACCACCAACCCAGAAAAACCACCATCAAAGAGGACAAAACAACCGAAGTCCGGTTTTAGGCTGGTCTTGGTGATTTTCTGCACCATGGCAGAGTAGGTAATTTGAGAGCTGGTCGCAGAGGTCATAACGCCAGAAACGGACTGGCATAACTTAAGGAGAATGTCTTCTGTCGTGATGATTTTGTTTTTCTTCATTGATGAATCGCTCATAAAAGCACTTTAAATCAAGTCCATGATTTCTAAGTGTGGGAAAGAATTGCGAGAAGTTCCAATTTGACACTGCATTTCTGTTTTGATCACCCTTTTAAATGTTGTAAAGTGACCTAACTCAAATTATAACCCGAATGTATCGAACCCAATGCTGATAGGATCAGCGCAGTAGGGGCAGGAAGCAAATGTTACCAAGATTACACTCTCAACCAGATGTCGATCCCGTCGTCCTCGGTTTTCTTGATGAATTAAAACTCGCCGGTTTCAGCGGCGATATCGAAAGCCAATACTCAAGTCGCCTCGCTGTCGCCACCGACAACAGCGTCTATCAGCAACTACCGCAAGCCGTTATCCACCCGAAATCGACGCAAGATGTCGCGCTGATTGGTCAACTCGGCAGCAAAGCCGCCTATGAACGTGTCACCTTTTCACCGCGTGGTGGCGGTACCGGAACTAATGGTCAATCGCTGACGAAAGGCATCGTGGTCGATTTGTCGCGCTACATGAATAAGATTCTCGAAATCAACTCCGAAGAGGGGTGGGTGCGAGTGCAAACCGGCGTGATTAAAGATCAGCTCAATGATGCAGTGCGCCCATACGGCTACTTCTTTTCGCCAGATCTTTCCACCAGTAACCGCGCAACCTTGGGTGGCATGATCAATACCGATGCCTCGGGGCAGGGGTCACTCAAATACGGTAAAACCTCTGATCATGTCCTGTCATTGCAAGCGGTGTTTGCCGATGGTTCGATTCTTGAGTCGGACTTATCTCATGGGCTACCGAAAGAGGGCGAGTACGCGCATAAAGCGTTAACGGTGACTGAGCAAGTGTGCCGCGACAAACGCGCGCAGATTAACGCTAAATTCCCGCCGCTTAACCGTTTCTTAACGGGTTACGATTTAAAAAATGCGTTTGATGAAGCAAACGATACCTTCGACATTACTCGTGTGCTGTGCGGCGCAGAAGGCTCGCTCGCTTTTATCACCGAAGCCAAGCTCAATCTCACGCCAATTCCCAAAGCACGTACCCTAGTTAACGTAAAATACGACACGTTTGATTCTGCCTTGCGCAATGCGCCGTTTATGGTGGAAGCCAAAGCGCTCTCCGTTGAGACGGTGGACTCTAAAGTGCTCAACTTAGCCAAAGAAGACATTGTTTGGCACACCGTCAGCGATCTGTTAGCTGATGTGCCGGGCAAAGAGATGCAGGGCATCAACATGGTGGAGTTCGCCGGGCAAGATGAGCAGGAAGTCACACAACAAGTGAGTGACTTAACCGCCCGTCTAGAAGAGATGCTCGCAGCGGGTGAAGCTGGGATCATTGGCTACCAAGTGTGTGATGATTTGGCGAGTATTGGCCGTATTTACAATATGCGTAAAAAAGCGGTGGGCTTGCTCGGCGCGGCGAAAGGACGCGCAAAGCCGGTCGCGTTTGCCGAAGATACGTGTGTGCCACCAGAAAACTTGGCCGATTTTATCTCAGAGTTTCGCCAACTGTTGGATGACAAACAGCTGAATTACGGCATGTTTGGCCACGTGGATGCGGGGGTATTGCATGTGCGTCCTGCGTTGGACTTGTGCGATCCGAAACAAGAAGCGCTGATGCACCAGATCTCCGATGAGGTGGTGAAGCTTGTGGCCAAATACGGCGGTCTTATGTGGGGCGAGCATGGCAAAGGCTTCCGCTCTGAATACGGTCCGGAGTTCTTCGGTCAAGAGCTCTTTACTGAGCTGCGCCGTGTTAAAGCCGCCTTTGACCCACACAACAAAATGAACCCTGGCAAAATTTGTACGCCGCTCGATAGCCAAGAGTCTTTGGTTAAAGTGACCGATACCAAACGCGGCTACTATGATCGCCAAATCGATGTACAAGTGCGAGATAGCTTTAAGCAAGCAATGGAGTGTAACGGCAACGGTCTCTGTTTTAACTATGACACCGCTTCGCCAATGTGCCCGTCGATGAAGGTCACTGCCGATCGCCGTCACTCGCCAAAAGGACGTGCAGGGATAGTGCGAGAGTGGTTGCGCCAGTTAAGTGAGCAAAACATTGATGTGCTCGACCTGGAAAAGCAGACGCTAGAGCGCACGCCAAGCATCAAGACTATGAGCGACCGTGTCCGCAATACACTCAACAAGCTTCACGAATACGATTTCTCTCACGAGGTGTTTGAGGCGATGAGTGGCTGTTTGGCCTGTAAAGCGTGTGCGAGCCAGTGTCCGATTAAAGTCGATGTGCCGAGCTTCCGCTCGCGCTTTTTAAATATCTACTACTCACGTTATCAGCGTCCAGCGAAAGATTATCTGGTGGCGAACATTGAAACCATGCTGCCTTTGATGGCAAAAGCGCCTAAGTTGGTCAACGGCGTACTTAGCCAAAAGTGGGTACAAGAGATGACGGCTGCCACCGTCGGTTATGTGGATGCGCCTTTGCTCTCAACACCGACGCTGAAATCGCGCTTATCCGCGCTTAAGCCGTTTAATCTTCAAGAACTTGCCGCGCTCTCTGCGGATGACAAGCAAAATCACGTCGTGATCGTGCAAGACCCATTCACCAGTTACTACGACGCGCAAGTTGTGGAAGATTTTGCCAAGCTGGTACAAAAGCTCGGTAAAACGCCGATTTTGCTACCGTTTAAGCCCAACGGCAAAGCTCAGCATATCAAAGGCTTTTTGAAGCAGTTTGCCTCAAGCGCGAAAAACACCGCCGCCTTCTTAGAGCAAGTGGCCGATGTCGGCGTACCGTTAGTCGGCGTCGATCCTGCGTTGGTTCTTTGTTACCGCGATGAATATAAAGAGGTACTTGGTGAGGCGCGCGGCGATTTTGAGGTGTTGACCGTGCATGAGTGGCTCTATCCGAAATTGTCAGAGTTTGAGGTCAACAGCTCAACCCGTGATTCAGCCAATAATGACGAACCTTGGTATCTGTTTGCGCACTGCACCGAGAAAACCAAGATGCCAAACGCTGAGAAAGAGTGGGGTGCCATCTTTACTCATTTCGGCGCCAAGCTAAATACCGTGCCAGTGGGCTGCTGCGGTATGGCGGGGACGTTTGGTCACGAGGTGGATAAGCTCACCATGTCGAAAGACATTTATCAACTGAGCTGGAAGCCCAACTTAGACGCATTGCCTAAAGAGCGCTGTTTGATCACCGGCTACTCATGCCGCAGTCAGGTCAAACGCTTTGAATCACAGGTGACTCAGCACCCGTTACAGGCGCTGTTGCAAATCGTATAAACTGATCTCACCCTAGGTCACGCTCTCAATAGCCCAGAACTCGCCTCTGGGCTATTTTTATCATATCGGCGGGTAATAACACTGCCCAAAACACAAATCAGTGGAGAACCAAGATGCAAAAGCTCGAACTTAAGATCCCTCCCGTTGCGGTATTTATCGCGATGTTTGTTGTGATTGCTAAAGTCGCTCAGCTCTTCCCAACGTTGCGCTTTCCACTGCCGTTTGGCTTTACCGTGTTTGCGATCTGTTTTGTTTGCGCTGGCTACGTGGGGATCACAGGCATCATCGCCTTCAAACGCGCCAAAACTACCGTTCACCCACAAAAGCCCCACGAAACATCACAAATGGTTGTGAAGGGCATTTATAGCATCACGCGCAACCCGATGTACTTAGGCTTATTCCTTCTGCTGTTCGGCTTTGCCTACTGGCAACAAAACCTGCTCTCCATCCTGCTATCGTTCGGCTTTGTCCTCTACATCAATCGTTTCCAAATCGAACCCGAAGAGCGCGTCTTAGAGCAACGTTTTGGCCAAGCGTTTATTGATTACAAGCAGAGCGTGCGCCGGTGGATTTAGTGGTAAGGTGATTGGAGGGTTAATATTTGGTGGTATTAGAAGTGTTTGGTGGGTGGCTCGGAAATGCCCCTAAATGAGTTTCGCCAAAAAATCTACATCCACATGCGAGTAGGTTTTGACAAAGTAGCTTGAATTGGGAAGGACATGAGTTCATTGCAAACCTGCGTGAAGATCATGTGTGGAGTGCGATTAAGCGTGATTTTAAAGATGCGAGCTTCTCAACTTTAGTCGGTGTAGGTAAGCAACTAGCTGAAGGGTATGCATAGAAAAAGGTCGAATTTCTACTGAATTCCGAATCATAAAAAAGAGTAAGAGATTCGACATTGTTATCATCCGCATTAAACGTTGTGGATATTATGAGTCATTAGATCGCTGGAGTCCTGTGTATGTTTTGGAAAATATTGTTAGTTGTTGTAGTGGGCGTTGGTGTTTTTTTTGGTTATTCAACCACTGTAAAGCCGGGAGTTGATTTTTCTTACGGTGAGTGTGTCGCTGCATATGACAAGTTTGGCAGTGATAGGGATATTCTAGAGAAACTTAAATACAAAGATAAAGGAGAAGAAAGCTATGGGAAATATACCGACAATAAGTTAACTATATCAGTAACTTTACTAAAAGATAAAGTTGACTTTAACAACTACTTACTTGTGAGACAAGTTACAAGATATATTGGTTGTATTAGTCATATTTAGTCCATCGTCATAGTAGAGGAGAGTACAAACTTCGTTGTGTGTAGTTGGTCGATTTACCATATCCCTAGTTTTTAATGATTTTCTAATTTAGCAAAATCGCTGGCACGTTTATGTCCAAAAGCATTTTAGATTAAATCCATATAAAAGAATAACTATCGTCACACATACAAAAACTACGCCCCACTATTCTGGGGCGTAGTTTTATCAATCGCTATGTAATGAGCCTAGCTAATCACGCAGCAACACTAAACTGGGCAAGAAACGCGTCTTTACGCTCGTTGAAGCGATTCACCAAATCATCGATGTCGGCTTGGTTGTAAGGCTTCAGACCACTGGCCACCATGCGCTTGACACCTTTGCCGACAATTTCGCCATCTTCTTTAAAATCAAAGTTGAGTGTTACAACGCCGCGCTTACCTTCCACATCAAAGGTGGCACCGGCAAAGCTCACTTCTGGATGAGTCAGATCTAGGCGGGTAAATTCCACTTCCATGCTCTCGTAAATCACCAAAGGACGCTGGCAGTTGATCATCATCTGCTGCTCTTCCATCAGAGGCACCATGATGTGAGGGAAGTTCATGCCGGAGAACTGTACGTAGTTTGTCACAACGTGCTCAATGAACGCAGGATCGTGGCTCACTGCGCCTTCACGGTTCATGTGCAGGTACTCTTTACCGTTGGCATCAACCACCGCGGCTTCTTTGCTGCATTTGTTCTCAATGTGCAGGGCAATGCCATCATTCACCATACCTGAGAAGTCAAAACGCATCTTCTGGCTGACGCCCTCTTTTTGTAGCAGCACAGCAAACAATAGATCACCGGGTACACAGAAGCGCTTGTTGTCTTCATCGTGAATAGGGTTGTAGTCACCGGCCACTTTTTTGGCGAAATGACTGGCCTGAAGGCGAGTGAATTGGAATTGCTTGTCGTTGCTAGAAAAATAAGGAGTTAAAAACATAATGTACGCTACTTAGCCAAAACTGCCGTGATTATATATGACGATTTGATTTCAATGGTCGATCCAGTTGAATTTTCACCAAACCATGACTCGTTTTGAGATGGGCCTAGAACGCAGGTGGCATTCTAGGCATTACGTTTGAGCGTAGAGGGTTAGATGCTTGGCAGGATCTCTTGTGGCATCAGATGGTTATGAACGGCCATTTTGAGCAGGCTATTGGCTTTTTCAATATCAGGGGCGAAGTAGCGATCTTTGTCGTAGAAGCTGACTTTCTCGCGCAAGATGCGCTTAGCCTCTTCAATACGTGGGGAAGAGGAGAGCGGGGAGCGAAAATCGATCCCTTGCGCGGCAGATAGATACTCAACGGCTAAGATACCGCGGGTATTTTCGGCCATGTCTCGAAGGCGGCGGCCGGCGAATGTCGCCATCGACACGTGATCTTCCTGGTTCGCTGAGGTTGGCAAACTGTCCACCGAGGCAGGGTGAGCCAAGGTTTTGTTTTCGCTTGCCAGTGCCGCAGAGGTGACTTGAGCAATCATAAAGCCCGAGTTCACGCCGCCGTTGTCGACCAAAAATGGTGGTAGTTTGCTGAGCGCGCTGTCAATAAGTAGCGCCATACGACGCTCTGAAAGGCTACCAATTTCGGCAATGGCGAGCGCCAAGTTATCTGCGGCCATCGCCACCGGCTCGGCGTGAAAGTTACCGCCAGAGATGATGTCGCCATCGTCGGCAAACACCAAGGGGTTGTCTGACACGGAGTTGGCCTCTACCTGCAATACATCGGCCGCGTTACGAATCTGCTGCAAACACGCGCCCATCACCTGAGGCTGGCAGCGGAGGGAGTAGGGGTCTTGCACCTTTTCGCAGCCATTGTGCGATTCACCGATTTCACTGCTGTTATCAAGCAGGTGACGATACGCCGCAGCGGCATCCATTTGCCCGCGATGGCCCCGCACGCGATGAATGCGCGGATCAAACGGACGACGACTGCCAAGCGCTGCTTCCACCGACATCGCGCCGCACACGGTTGCTGAAGCAAACAGATCTTCGGCTGCAAAAAGACCTTCCAACGCGAAGGCGGTGGAGGCTTGCGTGCCGTTGAGCAGAGCAAGGCCCTCTTTTGGCGCTAACGTGATAGGTTTTAGACCCGCGATCGTCAGGGCTTCAAGACCTGAAATGATCTTGCCGTTGTGACGCGCTTGTCCTTCACCAAGCAACACGGTGCTCATGTGAGCCAGCGGCGCTAAATCACCCGAGGCACCAACGGAGCCTTTTTGCGGCACACAAGGGTAGACTTGCGCGTTGACCAGCTCGATAAGCGCTTGGATGACACTTAGGCGGATCCCTGAGTAGCCACGCGATAAGCTATTGATTTTCAGCACCATCATCAAACGTACGGTTTCATCTGCCATCAGCTCGCCAATGCCGGCAGCGTGTGACAGCACAATACTCTTTTGCAAGGTTTCTAGATCTTCAGGCGCAATACGCGTGTTGGCCAGTAAGCCAAAACCGGTGTTGATGCCATAGACGGTGCGATTTTCCGCGATCACCTGTTCCACCACCTGCGTACTCTCTTCAATGGCAGGGATGGCGCTGTCGTCCAGTGAAAGGTTAACTGGGCTGCGACTGATGTGGCGCAATTGATGTAAGCTGAGCTGTCCCGGCTTTAACAGTAAGTTGAGCATGTTCATATTCCTTCTCGTGCGCGGGTTATTTTAGCTTTTTCAGTTCTTCATTGAGCATAGGAAGATCTAATCCTTGCTCTGCGGCGCATTTTTTCGCGATATCGTAGCCTGCATCCGCATGGCGCATTACTCCTGTTGCAGGGTCATTGTGCAGGACACGTGCAATTCGCTCGCTGGCATCTTGGCTGCCATCACAGCAAATAACCATACCCGAGTGTTGTGAAAAGCCCATACCAACACCGCCGCCATGATGCAGCGACACCCAAGTGGCGCCGCCTGCGGTATTGAGTAGTGCATTCAATAGAGGCCAATCTGAGACGGCGTCAGAGCCATCCATCATGCCTTCTGTTTCACGGTTCGGGCTGGCCACCGAGCCAGAATCAAGGTGATCGCGGCCAATCACAATCGGCGCTTTGAGTTCGCCGTTTTTGACCATTTCATTGAATGCTTGGCCAAGACGCTCGCGATCTTTAAGGCCCACCCAACAAATACGTGCCGGTAAACCTTGGAATTGAATGCGCTCGCGCGCCATATCGAGCCAATGGTGCAGATGGGGGTTATCGGGGATCAGCTCTTTCACTTTTTGGTCGGTTTTGTAGATATCTTCCGGATCGCCAGAGAGCGCCGCCCAGCGAAATGGTCCAATCCCTTCGCAGAACAGTGGGCGAATATAGGCAGGGACAAAGCCAGGGAAATCAAACGCATTTTCGACGCCCTCTTCAAGCGCCATTTGGCGGATGTTGTTGCCGTAATCTAGGGTAGCGGCACCGCGCGATTGTAAATCGAGCATCGCTTGCACTTGGCGCGCCATGGATTGCTTGGCCGCTTTCACCACGGCGGCTTCATCTTGTGAGCGCATTGTCGCAGCGTGTGCCATCGTCCACCCTGATGGTAAGTAGCCATTCAGAGGATCGTGCGCCGAGGTTTGATCGGTGACAACATCCGGTGTAATGCCGCGCTCAACCAACTGAGGGAAAATATCGGCGGTGTTGCCCAGTAAGCCAACAGAAATCGGCGAGGTGGCGTCTGCGATCATTGCTAGTGCTTCATCGAGCGAGGTCGCTTTCTTGTCGACGTAGCCCGTGCGCAGACGGTAATCGATTCGAGATTCATCACATTCAACGGCGATCATCGAAAAGCCCGCCATCGTCGCGGCCAACGGCTGCGCACCGCCCATGCCGCCTAAGCCTCCGGTAAGCACCCAACGGCCACTGGCATCACCAGAGAAGTGTTGTTTGGCTACCGCGACAAAGGTTTCATAGGTGCCTTGGACGATCCCTTGTGAACCGATGTAAATCCAACTGCCCGCCGTCATTTGACCGTACATCATCAGCCCTTGCTTATCGAGCTCATTAAAGTGCTCCCAGTTGGCCCAATGGGGAACGAGATTTGAGTTGGCGATCAGTACGCGTGGCGCATTTTTATGAGTAGGGAAAACACCAACAGGCTTGCCCGATTGCACCACTAGGGTTTGGTTTTCTTCAAGGCGCTCCAGCACCTCGACGATTTTGTCATAACACGCCCAATCGCGCGCCGCGCGGCCGATACCGCCATACACGACGAGTGCGTGTGGGTGCTCGGCCACATCGGGGTCCAAATTATTCATCAACATACGCAGTGGCGCTTCGGTGAGCCAAGACTTCGCGCGCAAGGTTGTGCCATGTGGCGCGCGAATGGTACGCGCCGTATCAAGGCGCGGGTTGTGATGCTTGGTCGGTTGACTCATTGGGGGAACTCCTTGTTCGGTTGTTTAGTCTGGCTTGGTGTGTTCACCATGGCCTTAGCTATGTCCCAGCATAAGCGGGCTGCGAATCGCGCCGTTTGCTGGTCGATGTCAAATTTAGGGTTGTATTCGGCAATGTCGGCTAGACGCAGCTTTTCAGGCTGAGCAAGACAGAGCTGTAAAAGTGGCGACAAGGTATCAAGGCTCACGCCCCTAGCGGCTGGTGCGCTCACGCCCGGTACCGTGGCGGCAGGAAACACATCCAGATCGATAGTGAGATAGAGGTGATCGCACTGCTCGATAAATTGGCGCAACAGCTCTAGTGGGGTTTTGAGTGAGTAAGGCGCGAGCTCGGTGTCTTCGATGTACAAGACGCCCAGTTCATCCGCGCGTTGAAACAGCGCGGCGGTATTGCTCGCGCGGCTTACGCCAATGCACGCGTACTGAAAGGGCCACTGATGCGCTTGGCAGTAACGAGCAATTTGATGAAACGGCGTGCCTGAGCTCGGTTGCGTGTCTTGGGTATCAAAGGTGCGCAAATCAAAGTGGGCATCAAAATTGATGATGCCTATCTTCGGTGCGATCTGCTGCTGTTGAGCTCCGCCTTGAGTTGTTGTTGCAGGCGATGTTTTATCTAAGTGGTGCTGAAGAAAGCTCGCTAACCCCTGAAAAGAGGCCCACGCCACTTCATGCCCGCCACCTAAGGTGATCACTTTGCTGTGCAGAAGGGCGCGTGAAATGTGCTGCGCGCACTCATGCTGCGCCGACTCAAGCTGACCTTGGGTGCAGGTGACATTCCCTAAGTCCAGCCAACGGCTAGATTCATGCCACGCGAGGTTTGCCAATGCTTGGCGAATCGCATCTGGCCCATTGGCGGCACCGACTCGTCCTTTATTACGCGCCACGCCTTCATCACAGGCAAAACCCAATAGAGAAATGGCATCTTGAGTGTGCTCACTGAGCGCGTCACTAGTGGTAGAGGTAACGACATGATGCACGCGCTGGCCCAGTACGCCATCTTCTTTGTCATCGCGCCCTTGCCAGTGAAAAGCTAAGTGGGGTTGATTAGGCATGATTGAGCTCTCCCAATACAACACGTGCGGTTAAACGTGGCATGCCTTGCTGGTAGCTAAGGTCTGCTGGGTGGGCGATGTCCCAAATCGAAAGATCAGCGTCAAAGCTCGGTGCTATCTGCCCGCGTGTCTGTCCATAGCCCAGCGCTTTCGCGGCGTGGCAGGTGACACCGCGCAGTGCTTCTTGCGGCGTTAAGCCAAACAAGGTGCACGCCATGTTCATCACCATGGTCAAGTCGGCAAACGGCGAGGTGCCGGGGTTGAAGTCTGTCGCTAGCGCCATAGGGACGCCGGCTTGGCGCAAGGAGCCTATCGGAGGGCGCTGCGTCTCTTTTAAAAAGTAAAACGCGCCGGGGAGCAAGGTGGCAACAGTGCCTGATTGAGCAAGCTCATTCACGCCGGTCTCATCCAGGTACTCAATATGATCCGCTGAGAGCCCAGAGTACTTGGCCGTTAACGCACTGCCGCCAAGGTTCGACAGTTGCTCAGTATGCCCTTTAACCGCGAGCCCATGCGCGGTCGCACATTGGAAGACACGCTCGGTTTGCGCCAGTGAAAAGCCGATGGATTCACAGAAGACATCCACACTAGTGGCAAGCTGCTCATCAGCCACGGCAGGAATGATCGCTTGGCAAATATAATCAACGTAATCGTCGGCGCGTCCTTGGTATTCTGGTGGCACTGCATGAGCGGCAAGCAGGGTGGGCGTCACGCGCACCTTACGGTGCTGCTCTAGTGCTTTGGCCGCGCGCAACATTTTCAGTTCATCGGCAAGCGTCAGGCCATAACCGGATTTGATTTCCACAGAGGTGACACCGGTGCGCAGCAGTCCATCCAAACGAGGCAGCGCGAGTTCGGTGAGCGTCTGTTCGCTCGCCTCTCGAGTGGCTTTCACGGTTGCGAGAATGCCGCCGCCTTGCTCCGCGATGGTTTGATAACTGGCGCCGCACAATCGCATTTCAAATTCGTGTGCTCGGCTACCGGCATGAATCAGATGGGTATGGCAATCAATCAACCCCGGCGTCACCAGTTGGCCTTGGCAATCATAGCGTTCGGGCTGCGGTTGGATGTCGCCGATAAAGGCGATTTTGCCTTGCACAATACCGATACTGGCCGGCGCGCTGACTTGATAGCCGCTCTCGCCCTCACACATCGTCACGAGCCGAGCATTGCAGAGCACCAAGTCGTAGTGGGGTAGCTCAGAGGAGAACATTCGATAGACTCTTAGATTTAAATGTATATACAAATAATGAGTCTTGAGTAGTCAAATGATCAAGTGTGATGTTATGAAAATGTGATCGCTAGACCAATTTCAAACGGTCAGAAGGTCACTTTAGAGCTGAGTTTGTAACGCGTACCGGGGTGATAAAGTAACGCGGTACTGACCAGTTTATCTTGGCTCCAGGTACGGCGATTGAGCAGCAAACAGGGCTCGTTCGCCGCCAACTTTAATGCGCTGCGGACTTTATCATCTGCCACGATCGCTTCCACTGTGTGTTCAATCGCACTGAGCGGGCAGTGCTGAGAAAGGTATTGGTTGGGCGTTAAGGTGGTGAAGTCCTGCGAGAGATAGTCGGGCGCATACGCCTCGTTGACCCAGCGCAGTTCGTATTGAATTGGGGAGTTGTCCTCAAAGTGAATGATTTCACTGTAAAACACCTTGGTATCGAGCATCACCCCCAGCTTGGTCGCAATCACGCCGTCGGCCAATAACTCGACCTGCTTAATCACTTTACTGGAGTAGGCTTTGCCTCGCTGCGCGACCTCTTCTGCGATATTACGAATATCAAGCAGCGGTGACTCCGCTTTCTCATCTGGTGCACAAACAAACGTGCCCAATCGAGGTCGGCGCTGAAGTTTGCCCTCAGCAACCAGATCGCGAATCGCTTTGTTGACCGTCATACGGCTGACATTGAACTGCTTGGTTAACTCAAGCTCGGTGGTGATTTGGTGACCGACCGGCCAATGACCCGAGCTGATCTGTTGTTCGATGTAGTGTTTGATTTGCAGGTACAACGGTGATTGACTCATAAGCTCACTGATTTCAGAGGGACACGCCATCCATTATTGACTATACAAAAGGGTAACCGATTGGTTGAATGCGTCAAGCAGGAGTGAGCAAGTTGTGAGGCAAACAGGGTCTTGACCCTTGTTTGCCCATTAATGAGGAGAGCTGAACTTAATTAGGCAGCGCTAAGATGCGTAGTGAGGTAGGGGTGCCAAGCGTCTTGATACAGCGCTTTAGAGAGCTTGCGCATTTTATCGACCTTGGCCATTTCAATGTCATTAAGCGGGCGCGATTCGGCGGCGGCTTGACGCTCAATCAGCTGAATCTGCTCATAAATATCGTGCTCTGCGCCATTTTTGACGTCCGCAATGGCTTTGAGGTGCAGTTGCACTTCTGCAACCAATTGAGTTTTAGGCAGTTGAACCAAAATATTCAAGTCACGATAGCCTGATGCTTGTGGGCTCTTAAAACGGTTTTTCACTTTGACTAACGTAGTTTCACGCGCTAATGCTTCATAGGCGGACATCAAGCCATCAATATCGTGCGCCACTATGGTGGCTCTGGCAAGGTCGGTGATGCGATCCACTTGACCGTCGAGCTCATGGGCAATTTTCTCTTGTGCTCGCTGGCTTGATTTTACGCCAGCAAAGTAAGCGTCGGTGGAGGTTAACAGTGCGGTACTTTTACATAAGGTTTCGAGCTCCGCTTGTGCTTGGTGCGCTTTGCTGTAGAGCACGTCAAAATCTGAATAGGGTTGAGTGGGTGAGGCGTCGGTTGATTTAATGCCGTACAAACCGCTCAAGTTGTGTTTAAACGCTTTAGGGCTGACTTGGTTTTGCTTAGTACTGGATCCTTCATCTCGGTCAGGGGCCATAGGGATCGCGGCAAACGCCGGGGCGCGGCTGAGCATTAACAGCATCAGTGCAGTGGTACGCAAGAATACGCTCATTCACTCTCCTTAGAATCGTAGTCGCTTAGAAAATGGAGGAAAAAGGAACCGCTAAGTGCTACGTGTCTGATTAAGATCTTGGGATGGAAATGGCCTTTCCAAGGTCCGCTATTCGATAAACTTTTGAATTATGATGTTGGTCTCAATTTCATTAACTTACCTTGGTTGGATTGCGCGTTTTTGCTTAAGTTCATCCGCTAGTTGTAACCAATTATGACCAGATTCCATCGCCGAATGCCTTATGCCACCTACCACGAAGGCTGACTTTCCGTTAGGCTATGGCACGTCAGTCATCGAAAGAGAAAGAGAATGAAAGATCCAGAGTTTTGGCATGCCAAATGGGCATCCAATGAGATTGGTTTCCACTTGGAAGACGTGAATCCACTGCTGATTCAATACTGGCCAGCGACCAAACCCAGCGCAGACGAAAACGTATTTGTGCCTCTGTGTGGTAAATCAGAAGATTTGGTGTGGCTCGCCACCAAACACAGTGATGTGCAAGGGGTGGAGCTGAGTAACATTGCGGTGCGCGCCTTTTTCGCCGAGCACTTTTATACGCCGTTGGTGATCCCTCTCAATGGTCAGCATGAGCTGTTTCAGTTCGATGAGCTTTCTATTTACACCGGAGACGTCTTTACCGCGCCCGTCAAACCGGTCGATTTGGTCTATGACCGCGCAGCCTTAGTGGCGCTGCCTGAAGAGATGCGTGTCGACTATGTGGCAAGAATTCAGTCGTTACTTAAAGCCGGTGGGCGGATTTTACTCGTCACCTTAGATTATCCTCAATTAGAGATGGCGGGGCCCCCATTTAGTGTTGCCGAGCAGGAAGTTCGTACCCTGTTTGAGGGGTATCAAGTGACTAAGCTCTATCGAGATGATGCCGACGAGCGCCATCCAAAAATTGCGAAGCGCGGTTTGTCACGCTTTGCCGAAGAGGTCTATTTGATTCAGGCGCCATCATGAGTCGACGACCGGAACTCTGACAATCGGCGAAAATAAAAAACTCTGGCCATTTCGGACCAGAGTTTTTTATTACTTAAATAGAGGCAGGCGTGTAGAGGCAGGCGTGCACCTATCAGTAAATCACCTTGATCTTACTGGCTGCGTCGACGGCGCTCTCGATGGCTTGCTCAATGCTGTCACGGCGTGTAATCGCAACGCCAAGACGGCGGCGACCGTTAATATCAGGTTTACCGAATAAACGCAGCTGGGTTTGAGGCGCGCTGAGTGCCTGTTGCATGCCTTCAAAACGGATGTCTTGTGAGGTGCCTTGACCTAACACGACGGCAGACGCGGCAGGGCCGTATTGAGTGATGCTGCTGATTGGCATGCCGGTAAACGCGCGGACATGCAGTGCGAACTCTGAACTGTCTTGTGACATCAAAGTGACCAGGCCGGTATCGTGTGGGCGCGGCGAAACTTCATTGAAAATCACCGTGTCGCCTTTGATAAAGAGTTCGACACCAAAAATGCCGTAGCCGCCTAATGCATCGACAACGCTTTGCGCCGCATGCTGCGCCGCTTTTAGCGCCTTATCCGACATGATTTGTGGCTGCCAAGACTCACGGTAATCGCCATCTTCTTGGCGATGGCCAATTGGGGCGCAGAAATGAACGCCGTCAACGGCGCGTACCGTCAGTAGGGTGATTTCGTAATCAAAATCAATAAAGCCTTCAACAATCACGCGACCTGCGCCAGTGCGGCCGCCATCTTGAGCGTATGCCCAGGCTTTTTCGATGTCTGCATCTGTCTTAATGACGCTTTGTCCCTTACCCGATGAACTCATCACAGGCTTGCACACGCATGGCAGACCGACCGCTTCAATCGCTGCGGTGAATTCGTCATAGTTGTCGGCAAATCGGTATGGAGAGGTGGTCAGAGAGAGTGTTTCTGCGGCTAAGCGGCGAATGCCTTCGCGGTTCATGGTCAACTGTGTGGCTTTCGCACTCGGCACGACATTGAGACCACGCGCTTCAAGCTCCACCAGCTTGTCGGTTGCGATCGCTTCAATTTCTGGCACGACATAGTGAGGCTGCTCTTTGTCGATGATGGCTTGCAGCGCGTCGCCGTCAAGCATGTCTAGTGTGTAACTGCGATGCGCGACTTGCATAGCAGGGGCATCTTCATAGCGGTCACACGCGATGACTTCTAAGCCCAGTCTCTGACACTCAATGGCGACTTCCTTACCCAGTTCACCTGAGCCGAGGAGAAGAACACGCGTTGCATTTTGACGAGTCGCTGTACCAAACATAATCAACCTTTTAGAGATGTAGAATTTGGCGCTGATCATACGAGGATAGATCTCAAAAGGCAAACGTTTGCGTCTATCTCAATTTTGTGACTTATATTAGGACTCTTGCATGTATTTGTTGGGCATGTAGCATAAATCAGAGTTATAATATTAAAGTGACTTGTTGTAGAGTAATCATCAAATAAGAATGCAATACGATCCTAATAATTCCATCAAAATTCCAATCGACACTCTAACCGTCGGTATGTTTGTCACCGCACTGGAAGACAACAAAAAGGTGAACCTAGCAAATGCTGGGCGCGTGCCGTCAGAGCAAGCCGTCAATCAACTGATCAAAAATGGTATCCAATTCGCTTGGGTTGACGAAAGTTTGTCTGCTAAAGGTTGCACTTTTAAACCCGTGCAACAGCCATTCGATGACTCGCACAACATTTCGCCACCTGCGGCGGTAGAATCGGTGAAGACCGAGGCAGTTAAGCGTAAAGCCAAAAGCCGTTTTTCCATGCAGAAGAAAGCGAGCAATATTATTCGTGAAGCCAAAGGGCTCGCTCATCGCGTATTGACCCAAACTTTTGATGGTAAAACGGTCCATGTCGATGAGTTTGATGATTGGGCGGAAGATTTGATTGAATCGGCGCTGGTGGACTCCGATGCGCTGCAATGTGTTTCAGCGCTGCGCAACAAGGACGAGTATCTATTGGAGCATTCGGTCAATGTGGCCACCTTATTGGTGACCTTTGGTAAACATCTGCAATTGCCAAGAGAGATGCTCAAAGAGATGGCGATCGGCGGCATTATTCATGATGTGGGCAAAGTGAAGGTGTGTGATAAGGTGCTGCACAAACCGGCACGCTTAACACCGGAAGAATTTGAGCACATGAAGCTTCATCAAGTGTTTGCGAAAGATATGATCATGTCCGTGACTGGGCTCAGTGATGTGAGCCGTGATGTCTGTCTGATGCATCACGAAAAACTGGACGGCAACGGCTACCCGAATGGCCTTAAAGGGGATGAAATTCCACTGCACGGTCGCATGAGTTGCATTGTGGATATCTACGATGCCCTCACCGCGGATCGCGTCTACAAGCGCGGAATGAGCTCGGCAGAGGCGTTTAAAATTCTATTGAGCCTCACGCCCAATCACCTCGATCGTGACTTGGTGTATAAGTTCATCAACTGTATCGGTATGTACCCAGTGGGGGCGTTAGTCGAACTCAGTGATGGGCGAGTGGGCATCGTCTGGACATCCAATGAATCTGAGCCGCTGAAACCGGAAGTGAAGTGCTTTTACTCGCGTAAGAACAAGCGTTATGTTGATGTGGCTTTTGTCGATCTCAAGCGCAGCAGCGTCAAGATTGCCAAAGCGATTGCGCCAAGTCAGCTAGAAGTGGATGCGACGCCGTTCTTTGACGTTTGATGCATCGATAGTGAGCCGCTACTTTTCGTTGTAGGCAGAATAGGTCTTCGCAGACAACACTGCCACCGTAAACAGAAAAAGCGCCTTTTACTCACGTTATGTGGATAAAAGGCGCTTTTTTATCGAGCACAATTTGTCGGCGCTAAAGCTTAGATCGCAAGATAGGTCAGCGGAATATCTGGTCCTAATACTTCAAGGGTCGCTTGCGTGTCGGCGAGGTGGCTGATTCCGCCTTCGGCCATCTCTGCCAAGGCACCAGATTCAATGTCGCTGAAGGATTTACCGGCCATCAACAGTTGAATTAACGCGACTTGCAGTGGTGGCAAGCTTGGGTTGAACGCAGCGTTTTCAGCGTACGCACCGAGATAGGTCGACCCATCGGTGGTTTTGAGTGCGACACCGCTCAGGTTGTGAGTGTAAGGTGAGTGGCTCATATTCAGCGCTTTCAGAGCCGCTTGTACCAACTCGTCACCGTCTTCACTGTGATAGCCGTGATTGACCTCAGACATCAAACCCGACTCAATGCCGAGATCGCTAGGGCCAAAGGCTTCTGGCAGATAATCGTGCAGAGTCTTGCCTTCACGTTCAGGCAATTGAACCGTGAGTTCTTTTGCCGTCGACAGTTCATTCATAAACTGACGACAGTGGCCACAAGGGCTGTAGTTGATGGTGATGTCAGAAATGCCTTGCTCGCCTTTCATCCACGCATGGCTGATGGCACATTGCTCGGCGTGTACCGTTTGACCGAGTTGCACACCGGCAATCTCAACGTTGGCACCGAAATATAAGCGACCCGTTAAGCCGCGCACAATCGCGCCCACGTAGAATTTAGACAGGGGGGCGTAGGAGAACGCCGCCGCGACAGGCAAGAGCATCACTCGCGTATCAGCATCGTTTTTACCGCTGATGTTTTTTAACTGCTCAAATTGGTCGGCTGACAGGGTGGCATCAAATGACTCGCTCAGCACGATGGGTTTGAGGTAATCGGCAACGTCGCTAGGGAGCTGTGTCAGGGCTTGTTCTATGCGGCTGGTCATAGTGAATCCTTTATTGTTATTTCAGAGTCAAGCTCGATGCTAGGGAAAACATAGCTAGGTTGTTGACATCTTGTGATACTGGACAATCATTCTATGCGACGCACCAAACAATACAGTGATAAAAATCACACTTACGTTTGTAACGAGTGCAAATTTGCTGATAGATGAGTGATGTCACACAATTCTGGCGCACTGTCTAGCCGCAGCTAGTGCGATAACCAGAGTGCCAGAGCGAAAAATGACGGTGCCAATATGGAGGTGATCACGCCACATACCACCAGAGCCAGAGAGCTAAACGCCGCATCTTGCGCGTTTTTCTCCGCACAGGTCGCGGTGCCAAGGGCATGTGAGACGGTGCCCATGGTCAGACCCTTTGCAATTGGGTGGGTGATGTTTAACAGCCCATAGATAGGGTAGGCGAAAATCGCCCCAAACAAGCCGACCAATAGCACCAAAATCGCTGCAATCGCGGGTTCGCCACCCAAATGGCTAGAGACTTCCATCGCAATCGGTGTGGTTACCGATTTGCCGAGTAAACTGGCGATCAAGGTTAAGTCGGTGTCTAGGCTAACGGCAATCAGACTGGCCGTCGCCATTGACAGGACGCTACCCACGCCGCATGCCAACATAATGATGCGCCAATTGGCCCGAATTTGGGGGAGCTGCTCATACAGTGGGTAGGCCAAGGCCACAACCGCAGGCTGCAGCAGGAGATTGATCCAGTGATTGCTTTCGTAATAGCTTTCAAAAGGAACGTTTAGCCAAGTCAGGAGCGGGATAAGAACCGCTAGGCTGACCAGCAGCGGGTTCATTAACGGTGAGTTGACTCTACTGCACACCCAACGCGCACTCAAAAACACCACCACAGTCACGAGTAGCCACATCATTGGTCGCCTCGCTTAAGCAGGCGATCGAGCATCCAGCCCAGAGAGATGAGGACAATCGCCGTGCCACCAATCGCACTTGCCAGAATTGGCCACGCATTGTGGTAGAGCAGATCGAAGTGTTCCATCAAGCCGACACTGATGGGCACAAACAGCAGTACCATATAGCGAATAAACAGCGTCGCACCGGGTTTGACCCACTTTGAGGGCACCAAGCCGCTTGCCATCAAGGAGAACAAAATAAGCATGCCGATGATGCTGCCGGGAATCGAGGTCTCCAGCCATTGCTGAATATTGAGACCGGCGATCAGGCAGAGAAAAATCAAGCCAAATGAGATGAAGTAGTGCAATAAAGTACGAGGCATAAGAGCGGTGTTGCCTTAAGAGACCAACTGTTGAACATATTGATAGACCGATTTTAAGATCGCGACTTTCTTTTCGTCACTTTCATGTTCATGAACTAAGTTTTCCAGATTGATCATGTAATCTTCAATGCGACTTTCGAAGTACTCGCGGCAATGCGCCGCCCACTGTTGCTGCTCTTTTTCATCCAATGTCCATGGGTAGTGGCGTGCGCGGTAGCGAAATAGTAGCGGGGCGATGCGTGGATCACTGAATTCAATGTCTAGACCTGCGAGTTGCTGCGGTTCAGTTTGGCGAATGATCTCCATGGCTGCTTTGTCGGCAGGAGAAAAGAAACCGTCATACAACTGAGTATCCACGTCGGATGACGCGGCGTACTCTCTTTCAATACTGTACAAGCCAATCAACTTTTCGCGGATTTCTGGGTGTTGGCGAAGCGTGGCTAGGTTTTGTAAGCACTGCTCGCGGTCGATGCCAATATGAGCGGCATTGTCCGCCGTGAGGGTTTTCGCAGGGGCGAGAATTGGGCACTTATTGAGATGCACCAGTTTGACCGGCACGGGCAGTTCATCTGGCCCTAGGTCGTCTCGCTTGGTGTACAAACGCGTGTTGAGTGCGTCGACATCAAAATCCAACAGTGGCTGAGGATCTTTGGCTAAGTCCACCATGATAACCGCGTTTTGGTTGGTCGGGTGCCACGCCACTGGAACCATCCAACTGGTGTATTGGCACTCTCGGCCTAACATGCCGGAGACGTGCATCAAGGGGGTCATGTTGACAATATCGATCAGCTCATTGAGTTTGCGTTTGTGGCGCATCGACAAAAAGTAATCAAACAATTTGGGCTGTGCGGCTTTGATTTTTTTTGCCATCTCAATGGTGGCAATCACATCCGCCATCGCGTCGTGCGCGTTGGCGTGTTCAATGCCATTGGCGACCGACAAATGTTCCAACTTAAAGCTAATAAAGCCTTCTTCGTTTTCTGGCCACTCGATGCCTTCAGGTCGCAACGCATGACAAGCGCGTAGCACATCCAAAAGATCCCAGCGAGAGTTGCCGTTTTGCCAGCTCCACGCATAGGGATCAATAAAGTTGCGGTAACAGGTATAGCGCGTCACTTCATCATCAAAACGAATGCTGTTGTAGCCCAAGCTAATGGTATTAGGCGTTGCCAATTGCGCGTGAATCTGGGCGATAAATTCAGGTTCTGGCAGCCCTTTACTGACCGCCGTTTGCGGAGTGATACCGGTGATGAGCGCCGCTTCTGGCGCGGGTAAGTAATCGGCAGGTGGCTGACAGTAAATCACCAGCGGCTCACCGATGATGTTGAAATCCATATCGGTGCGTACGCCTGCAAACTGGCTCGGCCTGTCTTTGGCAGGGCTGGTTCCCCAAGTCTCATAATCAAAGAAGAAAAACGTCGGTTGATTATCAGATTGCATGGGTTCTCCAGAAATTGCGTGCGATTGACGTGAAGTATCCGTCAAGAAAGGGCGCGCAAGCAAGGGAAATGGCGAAAAACTTTCAAGCTAGGGCAATGGGTGACGATTTTCTGCGCGTCAGGACAAATCAAGGACAATAAGGACTCGACGGCCAACGTAGAGGCGCTACGAGTCATCGACTGCTAACGATAGCGCTCAATCAGCGCCAACATATCTGGGCTTTCGAGGACACGGATTCTGCTCTGGCCTTTTTCTTTTGCAAACAGCGCGTACTGCATAGCTCGCGCGACGTCACTGGCATGAATGGGAATCAGCTTGCGCAATGGGCCTATCATGAGTGGACGCGCCACTTTTAGCACCGCTTGCAAAACCAGTTCATCATTTCTAGGGGTGTCTCTTAGCCCCACTAATGGACCAGGGCGAACGAACACCACTTGCTCAAACCCCATACGCTCAATGGTCAGTTCCATTTTCCCTTTACAGCGTAGGTAATGAGACAGTGAGCGCGATGACGCGCCATAACTCGAGACAACTGCGAGACGCGTCACGCCAAGCAGTTTCATTTCGCTCGCGACCTCACACACCAGCTTGACGTCGACGTGTTCTAGCGCCTCTTTAGAGCCTGCCTGCTTGCGTGTGGTGCCCAAACAAATGAAGCCATAGGTGGGCGTCGGTTTGTCGTCTGTCCACGTCTGTACTTCCAGTTCAGGGTGAATCAGCGTCTCTAATTTGGGATGAAAATAGGGCAGGGCTTTACGAGATAACGCGTAAATAGCCTCGATGGGCTCGGCCTCGAGCATCTGCTTCATTAGCTCGTTGCCAATTAGGCCCGTGGCGCCTGCCGTGATGACGACAAGCGGTGCACGTTCGTTGGGGTTGTGTTCAGTCTGGTTCACCGTCAGCCTTGCATGAATTCGAGGAAGGTGAACGAAGAATCCTACAGGATCAGCGAAAAGTCTATGATCCCATCCTATCTTTTGCGATCTAATAGGTATTTGTGTCCTTGTGTGGAAGAACCGGGGTTAGGTGAGTGAGAAAGGTAAGCGACGAGTGCTTTTCTTGGGTGAGGACGAGCCGTTTTTGGGTTTACTTGAACGTCGATTTGCAATCATACAGACCTCCTTGCGCTCTACGTTACTGATCAAAGCGTTCTACGTTATTGATGAAAATATAGTACAAATGGAGAAAAATACCAGTTGAGGTCAATAAAACCGATGAATTGACCAGCAAATGGTCAATCACAACAGGGGCGGCGGGTGTTCAAAACGGTATTTCGCGGTACACTGACAAAAATTCAATCTCACCATAGGGATACGTGATGAACATTGACTTGACGACCATGCCGCCTGCGGACATTTATCATTTGATGACGCAAACGGTGATTCCCAGACCTATCGCTTGGGTACTGACGCAATCAGGCACGCAAAACTATAATTTGGCGCCGTTTTCGTACTTTACGCCAATTTCTAGCAATCCACCGCTGTTGATGTTTTCGGTGGGCAAAAAGCCCAGTGGCGAGATCAAAGACACGACGCGCAATGTACTAGCAAACCGAAAAATGGTGGTGCATATCGCTCATCAGGCGCAAGCCGAGTCGGTGACGCAAACCGCCGCAACCCTAGAGCATGGTGAGTCAGAAGTGGTAGCCACCGGTCTTGAGTTGGTTGGCTTTGACGGTTTTGAACTGCCTCGGGTGCAAGGTTGCCCGGTGGCGTTTGGTTGTTCGCTGTTTGAAGTCAAAGAGATCGGTGATACCCCGCAAAGCCTTATTTTTGCCAAGATTGAGCAGATCTACCTTGATCCTAATATCGTGACAGAAGAGGGCAAACGCCTGACGATTGATGCTCTGTCGCTCAACCCACTTTCCCGTCTCGGGGGCAGCCAATACGCTTTGACCCGTGACGTTTTTTCTGTAGCTAGGCCCAAATAACATGTTAAACCACGCTTTTTCTGACGCCATTTGGCACCGTATCAACCAAAAAACCAAACCTCTTGGCTCGCTTGGCTTGCTTGAGTCAGCCGCCCATCAATTGGCGCTGATCCAAAGCAGCAAAGCGGGAAAACTCGCGCAGCGCATCACGCTCAACCAACCTGCTGCTATCGTCTTTGCTGGCGATCACGGGATTGCCGATGAGGGCGTCAGCATTGCGCCTAGCGCTGTGACGCAGCAAATGGTGCTTAACTTTTTAGCGGGTGGCGCTGCGGTGAACTGTTTCTGCCGCGCCAACGATGTTGCGCTTACTGTCGTTGATTGCGGAATTTTACTGCCTGTGGAGTCTGACTCGGCGCAGTTTATCTCTCAGCGCCTTGGCGTGAGAACCCACAATTTTGCCAAGCAAGCGGCGATGAGTGCTGAGCAGGTCGAGAACGGCTTGCGTCTGGGGACGCAGGTGGTCGACAAGGTGATCGCATCTGGTTCTGATCTGGTGATGTTTGGTGAAATGGGCATTGGTAACACCAGTAGCGCGGCGGCCCTGCTGAGTGCCTTGACCAAGGAGTCGGTCGAGCGCTGCGTCGGCCGCGGAACGGGCATCACCGATGAGCAGTACGAGCGCAAAGTGGCGCTGGTTGCTCAAGGTGTTGCGCGCTGTGACGGTCTAGACGTGAAAGAGATATTGGCCGAGGTCGGCGGGTTTGAGATTGTGCAGATGGTTGGCGCTTTCTTGGCGGCGGCTAAAGCGAAAGTGCCGGTGCTAGTTGATGGTTTCATTGTCAGTGTGGCAGCGTTGGTGGCAAGCGAACTTGAACCTTCAAGCCGAGAGATGATGATTTTTGCCCACCGCTCGCATGAGTCGGGTCATCAATTGTTGCTGCAAAGACTGGAAGCTTTGCCGCTGCTTGACTTGCAGCTGCGCCTAGGTGAGGGCACTGGCGCGGTATTGGCCGTGCCTTTGCTGCGCAGCGCCGCCGAGTTCTACAACACGATGGCGAGCTTTGAAGAAGCCGGAGTAACGGTCTAATGTGGCGCGCGAGCAAATATCAATGGCAACTGTTTTGTTTGGCGTTGGGATTTTTCTCGCGTCTCCCTATCCCGTCTTCGACGCCTTATAGTGAGGCGCGCATGAACCAAGCCGGGCGTTATTTTGCGTTGGTCGGCGCCATTTTGGGCGCGTTGTGCGCCTTGGTGTATGGCGCAGCGCAGTGGTGGCTGCCCAGCAGTGCGGCGCTGTTTGTCATGATGGTGTTTAGCTTGATGCTCACAGGCGCCTTTCATGAAGATGGCCTAACGGACATGGCGGATGGTATTGGCGGCGGCATGACCACCGAGCGCCGCCTTGAGATCATGAAAGACAGCCGCATCGGTACTTATGGCGCCAGTGCACTTATCATGGCGCTATTGGGTAAGTTTGTTTTGCTGAGTGAACTCATCGAGCAAGTGAGTCAAAGTATCACTGCCATCGGTGTGATCCTTATTGTCGGCTATACCTTGAGTCGTGCGGTGGCCGCCTCGTTCATTTTCGATATGCCTTACGTCAGCGATCTCAGTGGCAGTAAAAGTAAGCCCTTGGCGCAGCGTCAAACTCGGCTTGAATTAGCCATTCTCGTTATGACAGCCGCAGCGTCTTGCCTGTTTTTATCCGCGGGCGCGGTGCTAGCGCTAGTGATTGTCGCTGTGGTGTTTCGCTTTGGCTTTAAACGCTGGTTGCAGGCGCGCCTCGGCGGCTTTACCGGTGACTGCTTGGGCGCGGCGCAGCAGATCATGGAGTTGCTCTGTTATCTCACGTTGCTTGCGCTCGGTGGCCCCATTCTCACTGGAGGTGCAGGGTGACGATTCATTTGGTGCTTGGCGGCGCTCGCTCAGGCAAATCGCGCTTTGCCGAAGCGCAAATTCGCTCGCTGTGTGAAGCGGGTAACGCCGCGCTGGGGAGTGAGGTAGTCAAAAAACACTACATCGCCACGGCAACTCATCTCGACCAAGAAATGGCCAGTCGGATTGCGCACCATCAAGCTCAGCGCGTCGGTGAAGGGTGGCACCTGCATGAGTGTCCCACTGAGTTGAGTGAGCAACTGGTCCACTTTGGTCAGTACGATGTGGTGCTGATCGATTGTTTGACGCTGTGGCTGAACAATGTCATTTACAACGGCGGCGAGACGCTCAGCGATGAAAACACCCAACAAAGCGTGGCGCAGTTAGTAACGAGCATTCAGCGCTGCCGCGCGGATATTATCTTAGTCAGCAACGAAGTAGGGTTGGGCGTGGTGCCATTGGGCGAAATCTCGCGCCGCTTTGTCGATCATGCCGGTTGGATGAATCAAGCCATTGCCCAAGTGGCAGACAAGGTGACGCTGGTGGCCGCTGGTTTGCCTGTTTCATTGAAATCGTAGGAGTGCGGATGTCTTCAATCCGAGTCTCGCTTGTTCGTCACGCCAAAGTGGATGGCAAGCCTGCTTTGTATGGTCATACGGATGTGGCGGTGGCGGCGGAGCGCCAACAGGCGTTCGCGCGTGCGTTGGCGGACAATGGATACGCTTTGCTGCCGATCGTCACCTCACCCCTGCGTCGTTGCGCTGATCTTGCTAAAGCCCTGAAGGCGTTGGGTGAAGAGCAACAAAGCGCCGCCAGTCCACTCACCCATTCGGTCTCAACCCCAGTTACGGTCCCTGTGACGATAGAGCCTCAATGGCGCGAGATTTCGTTTGGTCAACTCGATGGCATTCCTTTTGATGAGGTGGGTGAGCAGTGGTCTGCACTGGAGGCGTTTTGGCAGCATCCGGCTCAGCACCCGTTACCCGGCGCAGAAACGTTAGAGCGTTTTTATCATCGCGTCGTGAACGCTTGGCAAGCGTTTGTTGCTGAGCTTTCACACGATACCTTAGTGGTGACGCATGGCGGCACGATTCGGATGATTTTGGCTTATGTGCTTGGACTCGATTGGCAAAATCCGGCGCTGTTTTCAACCTTGCATATTGAGAACCAATCGATCACGCAGCTTGAGTTTTACACCGATGAGAGCGGTCAGGTCCAAGCTCAGCACGCACGGGTACGAATGATTGGCGCGCCGCTAGGGACTGGGTAAGGGTTATCTCTTAATCGCTTAAGGCTGTCTTGTCACCGATAGCGACTTAACAATGGCGAGCAGGTATCAAGTCACATCAATCGATACGCAATGGGCTGCATTTAAGCACACAAAAGCGCATCGAAAGACGCAAAAGAGGATGCGTTTTATTGTGATTCGATTACACTGCCTAAAGCTTGGCGCGTTGTCAGAATGGGACGACGGCGCGTCATGAACAACCTCTTTAAATGATTGAAGTTTTTACGTAGCTGAACGGGGCGCCGTTCGGTTGCCTGCACAGTGAGTCTTGTGGGTAGGGTGATGCCCAGTTGATGGATAATTTTCGATGAAGCACACAATTGGTGTCGATAAGTTTGATCGCTTCTACATAAATTGTCGGTTCAATTCATTAACATACACCGCTGTGCAATAAAGGAGTAGCGCATGACGAAATCCCTCTTTCGCCAATCTTTTCTTTTTGACAGCCTCAATGTCGATCAAGAGATGCCTGTGGGTGAAATGACGGTCGCCAATGGCGTCGTTTTCCGGCTTCATCAACGTGGCGTTTTGGAAGTGATTCCTGCCGACTTTGATGAGACCACCAAGCATATTGTATTGTCTACCGGCATTCATGGTGATGAGACTGCACCGATGGAGCTCATTGACAAGATTGTCGATGACATTCAAACAGGTTTCCAGCCGGTCAGGGAGCGTTTGCTGCTGATCGTTGCCCATCCGCAAGCCACCAATGCTCATACTCGATTTATTGACGTGAATCTGAATCGTCTGTTTGACGATAAAGACTACGAGCCGAGCATTGAGCTATCGATTGCTAATGAATTGAAAGATGTCGTTGGGCGCTTTTACCACGGTACTGACCCTGCCGCCCGTTGGCATTTAGATTTGCATTGCGCGATTCGTTTATCGAAGCACTATACCTTTGCCGTCAGCCCGAAAGTCCGACATCCGGTGCGCAGTAAAGCCCTCATGGACTTTGTTGCCAGTGGCCACTTAGAAGCCGTGATGTTTTCGAACGCACCCTCAAGCACCTTTAGTTGGTTCAGCGCAGAGAATTTTGCGGCGCAAGCTCTGACGGTCGAGCTGGGGCAAGTGGCCAAAATCGGTGAGAACGAACTGGGCAAGCTGGTTGCGTTTGATTTGGCGATGCGCGATTTGATTTCACGCAGTAAAGCAGAGCACTTACCGCGTAAGCCGACTATGTATCGCGTCAGTCGTACTATCGTTCGCCTGCATGACGATTTCGACTTTTTGTTTGCCGATGACGTTGAGAACTTTACTGCGTTCAAACATGGCGAAGTGTTTGGCCATGATGGAGACAAACCGCTGCTGGCGAAAAACGAAGGAGAAGCGGTCGTCTTTCCAAATCGTCATGTCCCGGTTGGACAGCGCGCGGCACTGATGGTCTGTCCGGTAAAAGTCCGCTACGAAGAGGAACAGGTCGTTTACGATTAATCGTCTTCTAACACTTTTCATTTTAGTGGCTTAGCGTTATCGTTAGGCCACTGTTCTTTCTAGCCCGCCAAATTGACCTACCTTGCATGGAATTTAGCCAACTTCTACATCGTAAACAGCACCGTTGGACACGCGCCGCATGGTTAGGTGCCGGATTGTTTCTTCTAGTGAGTCTGTTTTACGTCATGGTCGGGGAAGTGTTCATTAATCCGCTTGGCGAGCTCAGCCACATTCAAACCCAGTTGCTTGTTCATCTGCGTCTGCCTAGATTGATCTCTGCCGTGGCGATCGGCGCGGCGCTCGCGTTGTCGGGGGCAGTGCTGCAAGTCTTGCTTGGCAATGTGCTCGCAGAGCCCGGTGTGCTCGGCATTTCCGGTGGCGCGAGCATTATGATGGTGCTGGTGCTGTTTTGTTTCCCTGCGTTTGCGACGCCGTTAGGTTATATGCTAGCAGCGATCGTCGGTGCGCTCTGCTTTACCTTACTGTTGGTCTCGATTGCCAAAATGATGAAGCTGACGACAGCACGTCTTCTCTTGGTGGGGGTCGCGCTGGGCATTTTGTCGGGGGCAGTGGTCACTTGGGCTTTCTATTTCAGTGATGATTTAAGCCTCAGGCAGTTGATGTATTGGCTGATGGGCAGCATTGGTGGCGCAAGTTGGTCTCATCACTGGTTGACGTTAGCCCTCATCCCGGTTGTGGTTTGGCTATGTACTAAGGGAGCGCTGTTGGATCGCCTGATGCTCGGTGACGTTTATGCTAGGCAGCTGGGTATCGATACTGACGCCGTACGCTGGAAACTCATTTTGGCGGTATCGATTTTGGTCGGGGGCGCGGTCGCACTCGGTGGAGTGATTGGCTTTGTCGGCTTGGTTGTCCCGCATTTGCTGCGTTTATCGCTGGGGAGCGAAAACCGCTTTTTGTTGCCACTCTCTGCGCTTTGCGGGGCACTATTAGTGCTGGTGGCGGATCTTATTGCGCGAACCGCGCTGCATTCGGCGGAACTGCCGCTTGGCGTTGTGACCACCTCAATAGGCGCACCGGTGTTCATTTGGATGTTGCTGAAAAATCATGATTCATATTAATAATCTCTCTGTTGGCTCGCGTTTGCTTCCACTCTCTTTTGAGGTCAATCAGGGAGAAATCGTTCATGTCATTGGCCCAAATGGCAGTGGCAAAAGTACTTTGTTGACCGCTATCGCAGGGCTATTAACGGCGAAAGGGGAGGTGAGGATTGGTGAGCTTGATGTGGCCAAGGCGTCGATGCCTTCTTTAGCCTCCTGCCGGGCTTTTTTAAGCCAAAGCGATCGCCCAGCGTTTAACATTGAAGTCGTGCAGTACCTGGCGCTGTCGCTGCCAAGCCAAGCGAAAAGCGTGCTTGATGAGGTAAATGCGGCGGTCCACACCCTCGCTCAGTGGTTGCAGTTAGAGGATAAGCTGCATCGTTCGATTCATCAGTTGTCTGGTGGGGAGTGGCAACGAGTGCGCCTATGTGGGATTTGTCTGCAAGTCTGGCCAACACTGAATCCGTTGGCGAAGGTATTGATTCTTGATGAACCGGCGGCGCCGCTCGATATTGGTCAAGAGACGCTTCTTTACCGTTTGATCGATAAAATCGCCCAATTAGGCATTACAGTGGTGATGTCCAACCACGACCTGAACCGAACCTTGACTCATGCGCACAAGGTGGCGCTGCTCGATCGCGGCGTGTTGCAACAATTTGGTCTGCCTGAAGAGGTATTGAATGAGGCGCAGCTGTCGCGCGTGTTTAATACTGAGGTTCGCTGCGAATCGATTCGCGGCAAGCGGGTTCTGCTGTTCTAACGCTTATCGCACTTCGCTGTGCTTTAGCGCTCCTTATCTATTTCATTATCATCCACACTATCCCTCACGAACTCGCCTTTAGAGCAAATAGTCGAACTGAACTAGTGCAGCGTTGCACTGAATCGGTTCGCGTGCCAAAGCAGTAGAGTCGGTAAATTATTAGCTCTCACACAAATTTAATTAAAAACAATAACTTAACTATTTTTAAAAAGTTGGCACGCTGTTGGCATTAGTGAAAGGGATACATTCTCGTTCTTGTTAGGCTGATTCAATTTTTCAGTACCCCAGAAAAATTGAACGTCGTCAAATTATGACTATGGCAGCTTCCGCCACCTAAGGATTCCCGTCCGTAGGTGGCGGCTTTTTTTCTAGCGCAACTTTTCTTGATGAGCGCTTATTGTAGAGGAAGCTTTTTGTTCAGGAAAAACGAGCGCTGTAAAACGGGTTATTGAGTCAGCGGTGCCAAATCCGCAGGACGGTAATAGACCGATTTCAACACCTTTCCTTGGCGGATGGTTTTTGCGTCTGACACAAAATCTTTGGCACATTTCGCGATCAGGTAATCGCCTTTTTTCACTGCGGTCAGCTCGATACCTTGCTTGGCGTAGTGCGCTTCGGTGTCAGCGAATTCTTGCTCATTACGACACACTTTACTCATGTTGCTCGAGTGTACTTCATCCCAACACGGCAGAAAGTCGATACCACGGTTAACGGCCACATTAAGCAACACATCAATCAAATAGTTGATCGCAAGGTTATCTTCAATACGTTGCTGGCCTAGATGCACCAATCGACCCATCAAAACATAGACGCTATCGACAATCGCATCGGCTTGTTCGGTTTTGCAATCCGCTTCAGCCAGTTCGGTCATTTCTTCAATGATTAAAGACGTATGGAGAGTATCCGCTTTGTCGTCTAAGCTTTCAGGTGAGGCGACAGGTAAATCGAAAGTGCTACGAAATTCGGTGATGTCTTGGTACAGGTGATTGAAAAGTTCAGTGGTGAGTTGGGTCAATTGCATATCAGCTAAGCCTAGGGTTACGAAGTATTGCCAAACGTGAAGAGAGTAAGCAAAGGTTAAGACGTGCGGCAATAGTAACAAACCGCCCTATGTCCCGCCAGAGTAACTCTGTATTCGTACGACTCATTTGATATTCGTACCCTGTGATACGTTCGAGCTCGTCCATTGACCGCTGATAAAATGGCTACCACGCTTCCATTTTGAATGAAAAGCAAGAGAACCCCTCTTTCTGTATGGGAGTTGATGCTTATAATTCTATTAAGGACTTCACGCTGATAGGGCAACATCATGGTAATAGAAAGCGAAAGTGAAAAAGTGATCAGACGTCTGTATCAAATCACCAATGATTACAGTAAAGGCTTTGATATTCAGGTGAGTCAGCTCATCATGATGGGGTTAGAGCGCTTTAATTTAGATATCGGCATTTTGTCACGCATCGATGGCGGCACATACACGGTGTTGCACTGCGTCGTTCCTGAAGGCGCGGATCTTAAAGCGGGTGACACCTTTGAATACGATTGCACCTATTGTGAAATCACCTGCTCATCGTTTGGTCCTGTGGCGATTGAGCACATGGGCCAGGACGATGCACACGCGATTCACCCTGCCTACAACGCATTTGGTTTGGAGTCCTACATCGGTGTGCCCATTTTTGTGGATGATGAAATCTTTGGCACCTTGAACTTTTCTTCACCGATTCCTTACCCACGTAAATTTAAAGATATTGATATCGACGCGCTTAAGTTGATGGCGTCATGGATTGAGGTCGAGTTGATTCGTCGTAAGCAGGAGACGCGCCTGCAAGAGCTCAATGCCTCTCTCGAGTTTCAAGCATTCCACGATCCTTTAACTAAATTAGCCAATCGCCGCGCGATGTTTAAAACCATTCATGTGGATTTGGAACGCATGAAACTGGCGGGCGGTCAGGGCAGCTTGGCGATCATCGATATTGATCACTTCAAAAAGGTGAATGACACCTTTGGTCATCAAATTGGTGATGACGTGATACGTAAAACCGCCGACGCGCTAAAAGCGCAGTTAACCGACAGTGATTTTATCGCCCGTTTTGGCGGGGAGGAGTTTGTCGTCTGGCTACCCGATCGAGATCCGACCGCACGTAAAACCGTGATTGATGCGATGCACCGTGCGGTCAACAATACGCTGCTCGACGGTAAACCCATTACGGTTTCCGTTGGCGCGACCCACTTCGATTTTGCGAATGCTCGGGTGACAGACTGCCAGAAATCCACGCTTGATGAGATTCTCGCCATTGCCGATGAGGGGCTCTACAGCGCCAAAGCCAGTGGTCGCAACCGCATCGAGTGGCGCGAGTACCATACCGACCACGCCGCGGCGTGATCGGCGACTGCGTTAAAGAGCTTTAGGAGAACAGATAAGGGAATAACTGACGCTTTTCTTGAACAGTCAGTGATTCGACTCGGTCGATATTGGTGTCAGGAATGGCTTCTGGGTTGGGGTAGTGACGCAAGACTTTCTCCATGCTCTCTTCACGAATGAGATGAAACACGGGGTAGGGTGAGCGATTGGTTAAGTTCTCATCATCGTCTGGCTCAGTGCCGCCAAAGCAGTAGTCGGGGTGGAATGTGGCCAGTTGGAAAATGCCCTCATAGCCTTGCTGTTTAATCAAGGCTTCCACCCAATCAATAAACAGATTGTAATCATCAAACGATTGCAACATCTCTGGCACCACCACTAAGGTGGTTTCCCGCTCCTCGACTGAAAGTGCCTCTAGAGCGATAAGCTCACTCAATAGGTCTTCAAGAAGAGACGCTTCGTCGGTGGCGTCACTGGTCACGATATGAATTTGTCCATTGCGCTGCGGTTTTGCGGCAAACGGACAAAGGTTAAGACCGATCACGACCTGATTAAGCCATTGCTCAACGGCGCTGATGATAGGAGAAGGGTTGGCTGAGAGAGTCATTTTGCTTCCAAATTATGATTTGAGCCAAGCATATCAGAATTTGCCTTTACAGGCGGCACTCTTGTGTGGGTAGTCTGCCGCGACAGCGCCGCACAAAGAAAGAAAATCATCACATAGAGCAGCATGCCACCAGCGATGACGGTTGCCCAACCACCGTGTTGCCAACAGTAAATCAAGAAAAAGCCCCCGATACTGCCCCCGACGTAATAGTGCACGAGATAGAGTGCAGTTGCCGTCGCCTTGGCTTGCGTCGCTTTTTGGCTCACCCACGCGTAGGCCAGTGTGTGGGTGAAAAAGGCGCCAAAGCTAATCAGCATCAACCCCAGAAGCATGAAAGGTAGGGTATCGACGTAGGCACTCCACATTCCAAGCATACTGATTAGCGCGCCCACTTTGATGCCAAGTAGCGGCGGGTAACGCTTATTCCAAACCGAGGTGAGCTTGGAGCTCAATGTGCCGGGCAGATAGCACAGGAAGATCAGCGCCGCCAACCCAACTGGAAGAGAATGCGGTTCGGCCACGAGACGAAACCCCATCACCGAATAGAGATTCACAAACAGCGCAAAGTTGACACCACCAATCAACATTGCGAGCCAAATAGTGCGGTTTTTGAGGTGCTCGACCAGTGCGCGATTGTGGTAGCGAAGCATCCCTTTGGCGGGCTGGAAATGTTGCTGCTTGGGGAGCAGTAACGCGACCGCGATAGCGCCAACTAAGGTGAACAGCGCCATCACCAGTACCGCGTACTCCCAGCCCAGTTGGTCGGTGAGGGTACCACCAACAATACGCCCTGTGATACCGCCGAGTGAGTTCGCGGCAATGTAGCCACCAATCGCTTGACCAAACGCAGCGCTGCTCAGCTCTTCAACCATATAAGCGACGGCGACAGAGGCAAAGGCCGCCAACGCGATGCCCATCATCGCGCGCAGTAAAACCAAGCCCAGCAGAGACTCAGTATAGAACATGGCGAGACCAATCACGGGCATCGCAAACAGGCCAAGCAACATAACGCTGCGTCTGCCGGTGGACTCGGATGCGACCGCCCAAGGCACAAGGAAAAAGGACAGCGCTAGGGTGCTGGCTGCAAAAATCCAGTTCACTTGGGTTTCTGACACGCTGAAATGACCGGCCATAAAAGGCAGCATGGGCTGAAATAGGTAGAGATTACAAAACACCAGAAAGGAGCCCAGCGCTAGGCTGAAAGTCACTCGTTTGTACGCAGGGCTAGACAGTTCAATCATGGTTACTCGTATGGGTGTGATCAGTCAGGAGAGTGTGATCACATTATCAGTCTCATCTTGATTTATAAAATATATTAAAAATATCGTTGTCATATGTTTTTGATCTCATTAAGGCGGCCAGAGGAGTGCCATTTTGGAGAGTAAACCTTTGCGTTATTTTGTCGCGGTGGCTGAGCATGGCCACTTTACTCAAGCCGCCAAAGCCTTGCACATTGCGCAGCCTGCCTTGAGTATTGCGATTCGAAAATTTGAGCAGACGCTGGGTGTTGAGCTGTTTCGCCGCGAAGACCGTCGCATCTCCTTAACCCCAGAGGGAGAGGTGCTCTACGAGCATGCCAAACGCATCATCCAGCAACTAGATGACGCCAAATTGGCTATTGATGAGATGAAGGGGCTGGAAAAAGGCGAAGTCAGGCTTGGCGCTCCCAGTATGATGGGGTCCTATTTTTTTCCGCGCATTATGATGGCGTTCAAAAGCCACTATCCCAATCTTAAATTGACGCTGGTGGATGCGGGGGCGCGCTCGGTGCGGCAAATGTTGCTCGATGGGGAGCTTGATATTGGTGTGATTGACAGTGAAAATGTGCCCGAGGACTTAGCCACCGATCATTTGCTGGATTCGGAAATGGTCGCGGTGGTCAGCCCAATGCATCCGTTTGCCCAGCGCCAAGCGATCGATTTTGATGAGTTTTTTGAGCACGAACTGGTGCTGTTTAAGCCCGGCTATTTTCACCGTGGGTATCTGGAGCAAAAAGCCAAGGCGTGTCAAAAGCTGCTCAAATTCTCGTTTGAGACCAACTTGTTGCCGATGATTCTTAGTATCGTCAAACAGGAATTTGCCATTACCGCTTTGCTGGAATTGGTGCCTGAGCATGAAAAAGCGGTCGTGGGTGTGCCGTTCACACAACCGGTTACTGTCAGTTTGGCGCTCGCCTGGCGCAAGGATGGCTACCTCTCAATTGCGGATCGAACCTTTATCGACTTCGTAAAGCGTTATGTATGATGGACGAATAAGGATAACAACACACTCAACAAAGGACGTGTATGCGCATTGCCATTCATCAGCTCAACACAACAGAACACTTAACACCGCTAAAGATTGAACGATGGGAGATTGAAGACGGCCACTCATGGGGCGTATTCAGCTCTGAAGGCGATATCGGATCGCAACTGGGTGCACTGCTGTGCGGCGATGCCCCCTTTGAAGGCGTTCAGGATGCGGTTGACAGGAGTGAAGGCCGCGTCGCACAAGTCTCGCTAGCGAGCCAGCAGCAATTACTCGAAGAAGAAATTGCTAATGATGACACCGATTTTCTCGACAGAATCGATAGTGGGACGAGCGTTAAAATCTTGGTTAAACAGCAGTGTGATGATCTTGAGTATGCCAATCAATTGATGAGTCAGCTCGATTTGTGCCATTTAGCCAACAGTGGTTTTCGTCAGTTGTCGACGGGAGAAACCCGCCGCGTGATGTTGGCGCGCGCACTGGCCAGCAAGCCTGATCTGTTGGTACTCGATAATCCGTTCTCCGGTCTGGATGTGGCCCATCGTGAGTCGCTGTCGACAACGCTGGCAGAAATGGCGCAGCAAGTGCAGATGATCGTCACCTTCAATCGTGAAGAGGATTTGCCCCCTTGGGTTGACCAAGTCGCGCTGTTTCATCACGGTCAATTGGAGAGCACGATGGCCTCCGCCGCTTGGCATGCGCACCCAGTAATTGCTCAGTTGCAATCGCAATCAGAGCAACAAAGCGAGCACATGTTGGCGTTGGTGCGCAAACATCAGCACAGTAATGATCTGCCCAGTCCAGTGTTTGCCATCAAGGATGGCGAGGTCGCGTACACCGACAAAACCATTTTCACCCAGCTCAATTGGCAAATCGATAAAGGTCAACATTGGCAGATTAAAGGCCCGAACGGTTGTGGCAAAAGCACACTGCTCGGGCTGATTTTTGGCGACCACCCCCAATGCTACTCCAACGATATCACCATTTTCGGCCACCAGCGCGGCAGCGGTGAAACCATCTGGCAAATCAAGCAGAACATCGGCATGGTCTCCTCTTCATTGCATCTGCAGTATCGAGTCAGTTGCAGCGTACTAGACGCGATTCTCTCGGGCTTTTATGACTCCATCGGACTTTATCAGCAGCCGACTAAGCGCGAGCTGCAAACCGCGCACGAGTGGCTCGCCATGCTGCACATGACTGGCTGCGCCAAGCGCTCGTTCCGTGAACTGGATTACGGCCAGCAGCGATTGGTGTTAATCGCTCGCGCGTTGGTGAAACAACCCGCCCTGTTGATTTTAGATGAGCCCTATCAAGGAGTTGACTACTTAGGGCGTCGGTTAGTGAAAAACAGTTTAGAGATGATCGCGCGTGAAAATCTTAGCCAACTCTTGTATGTCTCGCACTATGAGGCCGACAAGCTGGAGGCGATCCGCAATGAGCTCAGCTTTGAGATTGATGAGTCGATGGGCTGTTATGTCCCTCGGGTTGTCATTGGTGAATCCAGTGGCGCATAAACGGCGTGTGTCACCCTGACAAACGGGCTCGGCTCATCTACGCTTAAGATAGTCTTATTATTCAGGGAGTAGCGTCGATATGATGCGGTTTTCTGCGGCCATAATGGCCACGGTGTTAAGTTGTGTAACCTGGGCGGCGAAGCCGGAGTTCGTGACTCTTTATTTGGATGCGGATAGGACAGGGCACCTTGAATCGGCGCAGTCGATTGAACAAGGTGTGAAAGTGGCACTGGCGGAAGTCGACAACCAACTCAACGGCGTACCTGTGCGCTTTGTCGTGCGTGATCACAGAGGCAACGTCAAACGCAGTAAGCGCCATATGGATGAGTTTTTGCGCGATGCCAATGCCTTAGTGTTTGTCGCTGGGATGCACTCTCCGCCGTTGATCAAATACCGTGATTTTATTAACCAGCAAGGCATATTGACGTTAGTGCCTTGGGCTGCAGGAACGCCAATCACGCGCTCACTCGAAAGTGATCAGAACTTTATTTTTCGACTCTCTGTTGATGATTCCAAAGTGGGCGGATTTCTTCTCAACGTCGCTTTTGAGCAGGGTTGCACAGTACCCCACCTAGTGCTTGAAAACACCGGCTGGGGCAAATCAAACTACAAAGCGATGATGCGCGCGTTGCCCAGTGATGTGGATGCTGAGGTCAAGGTCTCTTGGTTTGACTGGGGCATACAAGCGTCAGACGCGCGAAACATCGTTCGCCAAGCACAGCAAGACAAGGCGCAATGTTTGCTTTTGGTGGGTAACGCTCGTGAAGGCAAAAATGTTGTTGATGCGGTGGCCGAGCTCAATGCCTCCCTGCCCGTGTACAGTCACTGGGGAATAACCGGCGGACAGTTCGCGCAAAATGTGCCGTTTGAGGTGCGAGAAAAAGCGCAACTGACCTTTGTTCAGTCTTGTTTTAATTTTTACAGCAACGCGCTCACGCCATTCCAAGCAGGGGTGTTTGAGCGTGCAAGCCGCTTGTTTCCGGAGCAGTTTACATCAACCAATATTCAAGCGCCGGCGGGTTTTGTCCATGGTTATGACCTGACACGCGTTCTCATCGCAGCAGCAAACCGCATCGAGTGGCAACAGGAGATGCCTGCCAACCGACGCGCATTGAAAGTCGCCCTAGAGTCACTAGAGACGCCGGTGCAAGGTTTGGTCAAACGCTACCAACACCCGTTTAGCCCGATCTCTAGGGAGAACATGGATGCACATGAAGCCTTATCGGCACAGGATTTGTGTATGGCGATGTACGACGAGCACGATGGCGTCAAATTGCGCTTGACCGACTCTCAGTAGCAGGCAACAAATAACAATAACAACAAGGGATGCATCCAAGGCAGTTCCCGAGGAGCAATATAGTGAATCCAGTTTGGTTAGGGCACGCTCAATGCTAAAGTTTGACAAAAAAAATGGCATGCAACTCTTCACCATGTTTATCTTGTTGGGCGCGAGTGTCTTTTTTCTCACCAGTTTTTTGTTTGTTCAGCATCAAGCACAGCAAACGGCGCAAGTGGTGATTAACGAGAGTTTAAAAAGCAAATTTTCCACGTTAGACAGTTATCTCAAGACCTATTTAGAGTCGAGACGAGATCGCTTAGCCAACATCGTAGAGCAGCCGATTCTGCTAGGCGCTGTGTTGGAGGGCGTTGCTGACTCCGCGTCCTTCTCGGATAAGTTGGCGCGCTTTAAACCGGTCGATTCACAATCTTTCGTCAACGTGTATGACTTTGTGGGTGATAAAGTTTACTCCGAACTTGTGTTACCGCAGGCGGTGAGCACGTTTATCGCTCAGGAAGTGGCGAGTGGTCAGTTGCTCGAGTCAGTCTCCTATTCGATTTTTTCTCATCATGACGCGGATTTTCTGCTCGTAACCCTACCTGTCAAATACAACGGTTACTCAGAGGGCATCGCCGCCTACGTCACGCCTCTAGAAGGCACGGAGTTTTTCAACGGTTTTGGCCATGATGACGCGCGATGGTTTGGCATCCGCCAAGCGCAGTTTGATTGGCGTATGGTATCGCCTTTCCCTTGGGCCATCGCCGAGCGCCCGATTCCTGATACCACCTTTACCTTGCTCTACAGTTATTCACCGAGTTTGGTTGAGGATGTCAAACGAGAGTTTGTGCAAAGCCTATTGACTGGGATGATTACCGCGACCGGTGTGGCGCTCTTTGTGCTCTATTTTTTGGGGCGTAAGGTGCTGGTCTCGCCATTTCAAGCGTTATATCGCTCGGAGCAGCAGCTACTGCGCCAATCGGAAGAGCTCAAAAGAAGAGAGGCAGAGTCTGCACGCTTAGCTCGGGTCGCGAAGTACATGCGTGATGCGGTGGTGTTTGCGGATATCAATGGCTACATTCTTTGGGTCAACAGTGCTTTCGAGCGCTTAACGGGCTACCAGCAGCAAGAATTGATCGGTAAGAAACCCGGGGATGTCTTGCAAGGTCCGCTTAGTGATCGAGAGGTGATCAGCCAGATTCGCACCGCAATTCATAACCGAGAGCAGGGCTTTTTCGAGTTGGTCAATTACAACAAAGCGGGGCAGGCGTACTGGATTGAACTTGCCTTGACGCCACTGTATGACAAAGATGACCAGATTGAGGGCTTTATGGCGGTCGAACGTGACATTACCGAACGCGTTGAGCTGCAAAAGTCACTCAAGCAAAAAGCGCAGGAAGCCAACGCGGCCAGCGTCGCCAAATCGAAATTCCTTGCCGCTATGAGCCACGAATTGCGCACCCCAATGAACGGGATTTTAGGGGTGGGTGAGCTGCTGCAACAAGGAGACCTTACTGACGAGCAGCACGAGTACATGACCACTTTGCTCGATTCCGGTCAACATATGCTGGCGGTACTCAATGACATCCTCGATTTTTCTAAAATTGAGGCGGGTAAGCTGAAATTGGTGGCAACGGACGTGGAGATCGCCCCTTTTGTCGCCAAGTTCAGTCAGCTTTATCAGCCGTTATGCGAGGAGAAAGGGCTGAGTTTTCGTGTCGATAGCACCTTACCAGTGGATTTAGTCATTCGGGTAGACGAGACCCGATTAACCCAGATATTGCAAAACTTGCTCGGCAATGCCCTGAAATTTACCGCCGAGGGCGGTATTGATTTGTCTTTGTCACTCTCTGACTCATCCGAAACGATGCAGATCCGCATTAAAGACAGTGGTATTGGCATCAGCCAAGACAAGCAACGGGTGATTTTTGCGCCGTTCAGTCAGGCCGAGTCGGATACTACGCGCCGCTTTGGCGGTACTGGGCTTGGTTTGTCTATTGTCTCTGAACTGGTGGGTGCAATGGGCGGTGAAATACGAGTAGAGAGCGAACTCGGTCACGGCAGCGAGTTCATTGTCAGCTTACCGATAATACGCGCTGCAGCGCAGCAAGAGGCGGTGTCTACTGAGGCTGTCGTCAGTGATTACTTGGGTGATGGAATGCGCGCCTTGATTGTCGAAGACACACGCATGAATGCCTTGGTGCTGTCGCGGTTTCTTTCTAAGCTCGGGTTTGAATGCGAGGTGGCGGTTAATGGGGTTGAGGCAGTGGAAAGGGTCAAGTCTGAGCACTTTGAGGTGATTTTTATGGACAACCACATGCCAGAAATGGACGGTATTCAAGCCTCTCAAATTATTACTCAGCTTAATCTGCAAACCCCGCCAGTGCTGATTGGTTGCACCGCCGATGCGTTTGAAGAGACGCGAGAAAATATGATTGCCGCCGGTTGCCAAGAGGTGATCACGAAACCGATCAATTCTCAGCAGCTTAATCGAGTGCTTGCTCAGGTGATGCCCAAGTAGAAACAGCGGTACTATTTTCCGCTGTACATGCGCTCGAAGTTTTTTGGATTCCAACCGATCATGTAACGATCGCCGATTTTCAGTACCGGTAAGGAGCGAGCGCCAATGGCGTCGAGCTCTTTGCGACCGCGCTGCATTTTCGCGTTGGTCAAACGATATGGGTAGCCTTTCTCTTCCAAGTATCGTTGAGCATCTTTGCAGTGCGGGCACTTATCTTTGACGTAAAGCACGAGGCGTTTCATGGGGTTTCTCCAGTGAGGTTGATCGCGATGAGTGTAATGAAAAGTCAGTGAATGACAAGGGCGAATAGGCTAGACTAGCGCCTTTTCGTCAACTCGGTAGAGCGATGAGTATCAATCCCGCATTAAGGTATGTGCAAGGTTATCCGCCACATATCGTTGATCAAGTGGCGCAACTGGTAGATTCCGGCAGACTGGCGACCTGGTTTCACCAGCGTTACCCTAACAATCACACCATTAAGAGTGAAAAGGCGCTGTTCGATTACACCATGGCGTTGAAAAACCGCTATATGAAGAAAACCGCGCCGCTGAGCAAAGTGGTGTACGACAATAAAATCCACATCATCAACAATGCGCTTGGCCTTCATACCTATGTGTCGAAAGTGCATGGCGGAAAAATCAAATCAAAGAATGAAATTCGCATCGCTCGCGTATTTCGAGAGGCACCTGATCCGCTATTGCGCATGTTGGTGGTGCACGAACTGGCGCACTTGAAAGAGAAAGAGCACAACAAAGCCTTCTATTCGTTGTGCTGCCACATGGAGCCCGACTACCATCAACTGGAACTCGACGCTCGATTGTTTATGATTTATCTCGAGACCCGAGACGAGCCGACGAACTAGGCATAAACGCCTGGTTGTTGATCACTCACAACACGTTACGCATTACAGATCATGGCTACACACCGTAAAGATTCGCACCCTTCGACCAAACGTGCGCCGAAAACACGAAATAGCGCTGCTCAGTCTGAGCCCAAGCATCGCTCGAGTCGTGAGATGACGTTTATAAAGCAGCCAAGCAAGCCGGGATTACATCCTCGCAATAAACACCAAGGACGCTATGATTTTGCCGCGTTGGTCAAAGCGCTGCCTGCGCTGAAACCGTATGTTATTACCACCCCAGCCGGTGACAAGAGCATTCCATTTTCTGACCCTATCGCAGTGAAGCTGCTCAATAAAGCCTTGTTGGCGCATCACTACCAAGTTAGTGAGTGGGATATTCCTAAAGGGTATCTCTGCCCGCCTATTCCAGGGCGTGCTGACTACATCCATCGTCTTGCTGAGCTGCTTGAGGCGGATGTGCCTGAGGCGAAACACGCGAGCGTGCATGCGTTAGACATCGGCGTTGGCGCCAACTGCATCTATCCAATCATTGGCGCGGTGGATTATGGCTGGCACTACGTTGGCAGTGATGTGGACGAGGTTTCAGTGGACAATGCCAATCAGATCGCGAGCGCCAATGGGGTGTTGAAAGGCAAAATTGAAAGCCGATTGCAGCGTAACTCTCGGTTTGTGTTTAAACACATTATCGCCAAAGGCGAGCGTTATGCGCTGACGACCTGCAATCCGCCGTTTCATAAATCCCTTGAAGAGGCGCAGCAAGGCAGCGAGAAAAAACTGGCTAATTTAAGTCGCAATAGGACGAAAAAAGGCAGCAACAAGGCCGCCGCCGCCAATGCACCACGACACAAAACGCAGCAAGGTTCGCCTATACTTAATTTTGGTGGGCAGAAAGCGGAACTGTGGTGTCCGGGTGGTGAAGCCGCGTTTGTGAAAAAGATGGCGTTTGAAAGTCGAGATGTGGCATCGCAAGTCCTTTGGTTCTCCACCTTGATCTCAAAGAAAGAGAATGTCCGTTGGCTGCGTAAAAATCTTGAAAAAGCCGGAGCGCTGGAAGTGCGCGTGGTTGAGATGAGCCAAGGGCAGAAAGTGAGCCGTTTTATGGCTTGGACGTTTCATGATAAAGCCAAGCGCGCCACTTGGTTTGATACCAAACCCCGTTAACCACTGATACCAATAGATGAGGAGGGCATATGGAGTTTGAGATTTATATGCCCTGTGAGCCCAGCTGGATTTGCGATAGCTTTCTTGCGCTGTTCGCGTTGCTGCTGTTGTGGGGACTGGGTTATTTTGTGCTGATCTTGTATCGAGAATACAAAAAAATTCACAAACGAAAATGATCAGTTTATCCGTTCGAGAGCGCTTCTAACTGCTTACGATACTTCTCTTCTAACGCGCTGTTCCCGGCGCGCTCTTCCAACTCGATCAGTAGGGCCAATGAGGCTTGTTGCACGCCAAACTGCTGGTGGAAGTTCATCAAGCGTATTCGCGCTGATGTGTATTCACCTTGCTCTATTTCAAGTTTAGTCAGGCGCAGCAGCGAGGTGACACGGCGCGGGTCGTGATCCAATGTGCGTTTGAAATAACCCATGGCTTGTTCGGGTTTGCCCGCTTTCAATGCACAGAGTGCCGCATTTTCATAGCTGGCGGAAATCAGGTAGTAGTAGGGCTGCTCAATGGCTCGATTAAACAGTTGATCAGCCTGAGGATAGCGTTCTTGTTTGCATAAAAACGTGCCGTAGTTGTTCATTACATTACCGTTTCTCGGGTGCTGTCTCAGCGCCGTTTTATACAGTTTTTCAGCGTCCGCTTCTTCACCGACTTGCTCGAAATAGTGCGCCATCGCCAATTGTGCTCGGTAATAACTTTTATCGTGCTGAAGGGCTTTTTCCAGATTTTCGCGGGCTTTAACCATATCACCCTGCTGTAAGTAACCCATGCCAAGGGCTAAGCGCGCATCGGCTTTTTCTCGTGGGTTGGCATTGAGCTCAGGCTCAGCGTTATTGTCCACCGTGACACAGGCAGAGAGAAGTAACACCAAAGGAAGGAGAAGGGTACGCATATTCGTTCAACTTTTGTGGTTCAGTAACAGATAACAAGCTTGTGCTTTTTTATACCTGATCCCATCTGGTGTTTGCGCCGATGAGTGAGACTCTGCGAGGGGTTTATCAGTTTCTTAGTGTGGGCGGAAAAAGAATGCGAGCGAGGGCGCGCTTGCGCCCTCGTATTCGGTGACAGGGTGTTGCCCTAGACGCGTTAATCGTCTTTGGTGAAGTTGGCTTCGCTGAAGTGATCCAAATCGTATGGCGTTTGCTGGTAGACGCAGTAGTTCAACCAGTTGGCAAATAGCAGGTGTCCATGACTGCGCCAACTTGCGCACGGTTTGTTGTCAGGATTGTTGTTGGGGTAGTAGTTGACCGGAATCGCCGGTTCCATTCCCTCACTCAGATCGCGGATGTACTCATTGTGCAGGGTGTGTGAGTCATACTCTGGATGGCCCGTCACAAACACATTGCGCTTATCTTTGGTAGCCGCCAAGTAAACGCCAGCCACGTCTGAGGTGGCCAAGATGTCGAGATCCGTATGCTCGGCGAGATACTCCGGTGAGAAATCAGCGTAGCGAGAATGCGGTGCTAAAAAGGTGTCGTCAAAACCACGCAGAATGGGGTGAAACTCATGATGAATTTGATGTTGATACACACCGGAGAGCTTCTCTTTGCGAGTGCGCTTAGGCAAATTGTAGAGCAGCTTTAATCCTGCCTGTGCGGCCCAGCAGACGTATAAGGTCGAGGTGACGTGCTCTTTCGCCCAGTTCATGATGGTTTTGAGGTGGTCCCAATAAATCACGTCTTCAAACTGGACCAGACCGAGCGGCGCACCGGTGATGATCAAACCATCGAAATTGCGTTTTTTGATCATCTCAAATTGTCGGTAAAAGTTGTCTAGGTGCTCGGTTGGCGTATTTTTACTCGGGCGATCATCAATGCGCAGCAGTTCAATATCGACCTGCAATGGGCTATTGGACAAGAGGCGTAAAAATTGCGTCTCTGTCTCAATTTTTTTTGGCATAAGATTGAGGATCAACACCTTAAGTGGACGAATTTCCTGCGTAGAGGCACGCGATTCGCTCATGATGAAGATATTTTCCTGACGCAGTACATCAGTGGCAGGCAATTGATCGGGGATCTTAATCGGCACAGCTTTCTCCCTAAGCTCTGTTATGGACGTCTATACATCTAAACTTACCCGAATCAGTATGAGATGTCGATAGCATTTTTAGGCCAAATTGGTTTACTATCTGCGCCTCGAACTTGGTGAGACTATGTCGGCGCAGCCACAGACAAATCAGCGGACATCGGCCGCAAGGGAGTAATAGAGCGGTGAAATTGACCTTAATTCGTGGTCTGCCAGGTTCTGGCAAAAGCACCCTAGCGAAAACACTGCCAGCGGTGCACCTTGAAGCGGATATGTATTTTATCGCTGACGATGGCGTTTACCGCTATGACAAAGCGAAAATTTCCGATGCGCACGAGTGGTGCAGAGCTGAGGTCAAACGTGCGCTGACCAACAAGCAGGACGTGGTTGTCTCCAATACTTTTGTCCAGCGCTGGGAAATCGCGCCGTACTACCGCCTCGCCAAGCAATTTGGCGCTGAGTTTGTGGTGATGGAGTGCACTGGGCAATTTCAAAATATCCACGGCGTTGAGCGCAGTACAATCGAACACATGAAAAAACGGTGGCAGACATGGCAAAGCGATCGCCCGTTGTTGAAATGACCTCTTACGGTATTTACGACCAATGGGACTCCAAATCAAAACATCTTCCTAAAATACAAGCGTTTACCACTAAGGTTCCGGCTGACGAGGACGTCGAGTTTGGCTTTATCGTCAACATCAAAAAAGCCAAAGGTGCGCTGATTGAGTTTTGTATCGATCATCCCGGTATCTTAGGCAAAAAAGGCCAGACGTTAGCGCCTTTCACCGGCGAGTTGCACGTGGGCAGCAACGATTGGGATTTCTACTTGGGCGATACAATTCAACTGCTTCATCCAGACGGCGGTTTAGAGTCGAATTTGGGGCGTTGGCACATGAGCATCGAGATGGACGGACGCGTGATTGCACAAAAGACCTTCGATGTGTTTGGCCGGGATGAAAATGAGTTTTGGCGCCGCCGAGGTTTTTAAACGCGGCGCTCAAACGTTATCGCGGCGATGTTCACGCAATGCGCGCCAAGCCATGAGGCTCCAACCCAGTGCTTGCACCCACAGCAGTGTGTATTGCGCCGCGACTTGATGCCATTCTCCCCCCATCTGATTTAAGCGCAAGAATGCTTGGATGGCGGGCGTACTAGGAAAAAGCTGCGATAACCAAACGATGCCATCGGGAATCGCTTCGAGTGGCCAGATAAACCCCGCACTAAAAATCAGCGGCATTGAACTGATTAATACCACTAATGTCACCAACTCTCGTCTTGGTACTACCGTACCTAGCCAGATGCCTATCGCGCAGGATGCCAATAAGAAAGGCAGCAATAGAGTGACAAGCTCGGCAAGGTTTGCCAACTGCGCGACGCCGTGCAAGCGAAAACTCGGCCCGAAGTAATAGCCGCTTAGTACCAAGTAAATACTCGTCAGCAGCACCATTCGCCCCCCCATCAAGGCGAGAGGGCTGACGTTAGACCAATAGCCACGACCATGCTTTTGTGTGCCTTGCATCAACCCCGCTGCCATCGCCAGCGTTTGCTGCAAAATCAGCACAAACACCGCAGGCACCACATAATCGACATAGCCCATTTGCGGGTTAAAAGTGGGTTTGAGGCTGAGCTTGGTGGGCGCGAAGTGATTGGCCGCTGCGCTCAGTGGCTCACCATCAACAAGCAATTTCGCCACTGTGGTTTGCGCCGCTAGCGTGCCACCCGCTTGCCCCAAGCCTTCGACAATGGTGCCGTAGACCAAAAAGTAAGAGGCATCCCCCGCGTAAGCCAAGGTCGGGCTTTTACCTAACATCAGATCTTTATAGAAATGCTCTGGGATCACCAAAATGCCGCTAATATCGCCGCTTAAAAAGGCCACTTTGGCCGCTTCTATGCTTGAGTCACGCCGCACGATGTGCACTTGGGGTGTCGCATCTACCATGCGCTCTAGCTGATAGCTGGTTTGGCTTTTGTCCAAGTTCACCACGCTGATGACTTGCTCGCGTGGGGTTTGGTAAGAGTAGGGCATCGGGTAGAGAAACGAGTAAAACACGACGCCACCAAACACCGTGAGAAGTACCACAGGATTATGCAGCAGCGCCTTTAGCTCCGCTTTCAGCAGTGCGGTAAACGTCATGATTGGTGCTCCTTAAGTTCCGCGCGCGCGTGCCTTTTTGTGTCATTTGCAGCGTTAATAGCACTGTTGAGGTGCTTGCGAGCGAGAAGAAGACACAGCAGCGCTGGTAGCAGATAGCCAAGCAGTGGAGTCAGATGCATCAGTGTGGTGAGCGCCGATGCGCCATAGCTGACTTGGCCCACCTGCGCTTCAATATAGTGACTGATGGGCAAGAGTGAACGCCAAGCTTGGGCGAGCGGCGACATGTCAGAGACCGGGAAAGTGATACCCATAAAGGCAAAACTTGGCGCTGTAAACGCGCCGGCAAAGCTCATCGCTCTCGCGGGATCTAAGGTCAAAAAGAAGAACACACTGCCCATGGCCATACACGCGAGTATGGTCGGCACTTGCGCGGCGAACAACACCCAAAGGTTGCCTTGCATCGGCCACTGTAAGCCCGAATTAAACCAGACTAAAAACGCCACGCCTTGCAGCCAAAATAGTGGAAAGTAGGGCAGTAAAGTGCGACACAGTGCCACGCCCGGCGAAGGCGCTAACCAACGCACTAGGCCATGATCGCGTTGATTGGCGGCCAGCACTAAGAGCGTGCTAACGACAATGACGATTTGCCACAGCGCTGGGATGATCGCGCTGACTAAAAACTGGGCGTAATTGGAATTCTTATTGAACAGCGGAGTGACCTGGGTCGAGACGGGCACAGCGTTGCCCATCGCAGAGAGTAGGGTTGTATTGCCACCGGCGAGACCTTCGAACGTGGCTAACTGCGCATTGAATGTCCCATGCGCTTGGACAAACGCGGCGTTCATCAGTTTGCCAATCAAGATCGCTTGGCTGTTGTAAAACACACTGACTTGCGGGGCGAGCTGTTTAATCGCCTCTTGTTCGAAACGGTTCGGGATCACGGCGTAGGCGTAGATCTCCCCCTGTACCAGTGCCGCTTTCGCCTCACTGGGGCTTTGAAAATGACGCGTCACTTGCATGGTTGAGGTGGCGTCATAGTCGCGTTCAAGTGTGTAAGAGAGCGCACTCTTATCCAGATTAACCACACCAATAGGCAGATCGCGCGCGATGCCTTGGGAAAATATCGACCAGATACACCAAGCGAGTGCGATGGGAATCCAGGTCAAGCTAGCGAGGAGCCACCGATCACGCGTCATGGTCGCCCACTGCTGCGCTATGGCTTGGCGTATCATCATTGCGCGCCTTGCTCGATTGGTGAAGGGGCAATTTCCACGGCGAGACTCATGCCCATCCTCAAGCCTTGTACGGGCTCGCTTGGTCTGGCTTCGACTTCAAAGGTACGTAAATCAAACCCTTGGCTGGCATCGGTTGAGCGCCAAGTGGCAAAATCGCCCATGACCGCGACATGGCTCACGGTGAAGGTTATCTCTTTATCCAACGCAGGAACGTAAGCGTTAAATTGTGTGCCTTTGCTAAAGTAGCGCAGGTAATCTTCACGAACGTTAAACACGGCCCACATATCTTCGGTATCAAGCACAGTGACAACGGGAAAGCCTTGCGGCGCTAACTCGCCGCTTTGCAGCAGCACCTGCGAAACCTCGCCGTCAAACCAACTGTGAATTTGGGTATCTTGCGCGTAGGCTTCTACTTCGGCAACCGCACCAGCGGCCATGCGGGCTTTCTCTGCGGCGGCGACTTTGGTCTCGCTGCGCGCACCTTCTTGCGCCATTTGATACATCTGGTAGGCGGCACTTTCCGTGTATTTTGCCGCATCCCATTGGGTTTTGGCTTCGTCGCGTTTTTGCTCTGCCACCACACCATCATTAAATAGGTTGTTGACTCGAAGATAGGTTTTTTCCATCAGATCGGCGGCGGCTTGCGCTTTGAGCCATTGATCTTTTGCGGCTTGGATTTGTTGCGCACGCGCGCCTTTTTCCGCTTCTTGAGCCAGTGCATCGGCGGCTTTTTCTCCGGCCTTAGCTTGCTCTAATTTTGCCGCGATTTCAGGGCTGTGCAGGGTGAAAATGAGTTGCCCTTTAGTGACATTGTCACCTTTGCGCACCAGCACTTGATCGATACGCCCTGGTACTTTCGACGAAATGCTGTATTGCTGCGCTTCAATCTGACCTTGCAAGCGAACTGGCTGAGGCTGATAGGCGTCGTAAACGCTGTAGCCGACCCAAGATGTCAGAGCGATTGCAGCTGCGGTAAGCAGGTAAGGTTTGGCTTGGTTCATCTTTGATCCTTAACGATTCGACAACGGGATGGCGTTATATTGATACTGTTTAAAACTGTCCATTTCACTCGACAGAGCCAACAACTTGGACAGTGACACAAGGTATTGAAAACTGGCGGCGGCTTTTTGTGTTTCAACACTGGCGACATAGAGCTGGGCATCGACGACATCGGTTGACGTCGAAAGCCCTTGCGAAAAGGCTTTTTCGCGCAGTTTGAGATTCTCCTGCGCCAGTGACAAGCTTGAATCGAGCCCTTGGACCTCTTCTCGCGCTTGCTGCGCTTCTAAATAGGTCTTCTGGACCAGAACGGAGAGATCTTGTTTCGCCTGCGCTTTGAGATATTTAACCTGAGACACCGCACTGTGCGCCGCTTTGACCTGCTCTGAGCGGCCGGAGGTGTCAATCAGAGGCACATTGACACCAACGCCCACGAGCCACTCGGGTTTCAGCTGACTTGCGAGGGAATCATCCTCATACAAGCTGTAGTCGCCATAGAGGTACACTTCTGGGTAGTAACGGCCTTTTTCCGCTTTGATCAGGCTGTTGGCTTGCTTCTCTTTGGCGTCAAGCAGAGCGAGGCCTGGGTAGGTGGCTAACGTGCGGTCGATAAACAGATCCAGTGGCGGCAGGCTTGGATTTATAAACAAGTGGTCTGAGGGCTCGACGCCGTCGGTTTGGTTGAGAATTTTCGTCAGCGCCGCTTGGGCGATATCGAGATCCTTTTGCGCCTTCTTGCGCTCAATCACGGCTTTGTCCAACGCGGATTCCGCTTGCAGCCTTTCGACGCGGGCGATTTGCCCTTGTTGTTCGAGCTTGAGTGCGTTGTCTCTGTGTTTGGTTAGCCCAGCTTCCACCAGTTGTCGGGTGTGCAGTACGTCTTGTGTCAATAAAACGGAAAAATAGTATTTACTGAGATCTTCAAAGCGCGCTTGGGTTTCCATTGCTAGCTCACTCTTTGCCTGTTCGCTTTTCCCTTGCGCGGCGCTTTGCGCGGCATCGATGCGACCGCCAGTAAAGATTGGCCAAACGGCGCGAATGGAGGAGGAGAATATGTCGCGCTCGGTGATGGTAGAGGTCACGCTGCCGAGCTGTGAGACCAATCCACCGAAGGTGGGGCCAAGGTTGGGCATCGTTGCCCCTGTGCTGTCAAAGAGCTGCTCACCAGACAGGGTCACGTCGGTATCGAGGCGTGTGTAGTTGGCGCCTAGGGTGACAGACGGCAAATTTAGGCTATCGGTTGCGGAGTGCAGCGCTTGGTAACGGTCAACATTCGCGCGCGAGGCCGCGAGTGAGTGGTTCTCTTGTTGGAGCAGCGTCCACGCTTGTTCAAAACTGATCGGGGCAGCGTGCGCCACGCTAGACACTGCGCCGCAACAGGCGAGCATCAAAGCTAAAGGGCGAATAGGCATGACGTGTGCGGTCCTCGCTTAAATGAAAGTGATAAATTAGAGTCTATACTCTAATTTTTGTTCAAGCAATCCATCTATGAGGTTTGATGCGTAAGGAAATTAATGCGTAAGGAAAGAAAACGAGGGCGATAACGCCCTCGGGAGAAAACAACGTTCGAATGACTACTTTCGACTGATTACTGCTCAATCTGTTTTGGCGAACCTTTCAAGGCTTGTAACAGTTTGACCAGTAGTGGGCTGAGTAGTACGAGCGCGGCGAGCACGGTAAAGGTGAAGGTGATAGGGCGTTCCCAAAGGAAGCTCAGCTCACCATCGCTAATCATCAAAGCGCGGCGTAAATTCTCTTCCATCAGGCCGCCAAGGATAAAGCCAAGCAGCAGCGGCGCGAGTGGGAAGTTGGATAAACGCAATGCGATGGCACCAACGGCAATCAGCAACATGATGAACACATCCATGGTGTTAAACGAGACCAAGTACACACCGGTTATCGAGAAAAATAAGATCATCGGTAGCAGCACGGTGCGCGGCACGGCCAGCAGGCGTGAAATGTAAGGGATCAGCGGTAAGTTCAAGATCACTAACACGATGTTGCCAAAGTACATTGAGATAATCACCGACCAAAACACATCCGGATGCTCAACAAACAAACGCGGCCCCGGTTGAATTCCATAGGCGATCAGCGCACCGAGCATGATGGCGGTGGTGCCCGAACCCGGAATACCCAGCGTTAACAACGGCACAAAAGAACCACTCGATGCGGCGTTGTTGGCCGACTCCGGCGCCACCAGACCACGAATGCTGCCTTTACCGAACTCTTCACGCTTCTCTTTTGGCGCTAAGTTTCGTTCCATGCCATAGCTAAGAAACGCGGCAATGGTTGCCCCTGCACCCGGCAATACACCGGTGAAAAAGCCCAAAATGGAAGAGCGAATCGAGACTGGTGCCACTTCTTTGATCTCTTCCTTGGTCACTTTCATGCTGCCGATGTCGCTCATCTTACTTTGCTCTTCGTTGCGGGTATCTTGCTCCGGTTTGAGAATACCCATTAAAGTTTCACCGAGTGCAAAAGTGGCCATGGCAAGCAGAAGAAAGCTAAAGCCATCCATTAGATCAGTTAGGCCAAAGGTGAAGCGTTCAACGCCGACGCCTTTATCAATTCCGACGGTAGAGAGCATCAAACCGAGGACCGTCATCATCCATGCTTTGATCACTTGCCCTTTGCCAGCAAACGCCGCAACAGCGGAGAGGCCAAGCAGCATCAAGGCAAAA
>NZ_JCBDHE010000043.1:0-117707 GCF_059834225.1 Vibrio sp. R10-SG3-ISO3
ACAAACACGGTTTACAATAGATACTGTCATAATAAACAGTAAAACAGGCGTGCACATTACACGCCTGTTTGATCGGTTTCAAGTTGGCATTCTATCATACAATTTAGGCGCAACGCGCCTATTACGACTAAAGAATGCTTAAACACTCACATTCGCCTGCAACATCATGAGTTTTTATGCATTTTGAGTGCAAGGTCCTCACCATTTCCTGCAGGTTCGAACCAATAGACGTAAAAAGCCCGCAAGATACGGGCTTTTGCACGACGTTATGCCATTATCCTTTAGTCAAAAGGGTATTGATGGCGCCAAGGAACTGCGACGGGTCCGCCATCGAACCACGCTCTGCCAGCATGGCTTGACCAAGCAGTACCTCGACCCAACGGCCAAAGGCTTCCTCATCGGCCTCATCCGCCATACGCTTAACCAGCGCGTGCTCTGGGTTAAGTTCAAAGATGTACTTCACTTCTGGCGCGGCTTGACCTGCGGCTTCCAGCAGTTTGGCCATCTGTGTCCCCATTTCGAAATCATCGGTAACAACGACCGCTGGCGTCGATGCGAGTTTAAAGGTGGTGCGAACCTCTTTCACGCGATCGCCTAAGTAAGCCTTAGTGCGCTCGACAACCGACTTAAACTCTTCCTCGGTCTCTTTTTGTTTCTCTTTCTCCGCTTCGTCTTCGAACTGGCTAAGATCGAGACCCGCTTTCGTAATGGACTGGAACTGCTTACCATCGAACTCAGTTAAGTAGTTCATCAGCCACTCGTCGATGCGGTCATACATCAAGATAACTTCAATGCCCTTGGCTTTAAACTGCTCAAGGTGAGGGCTGTTCTTCGCCGCCGCGTAGCTGTCTGCGGTGAGGTAGTAAATCTTATCTTGGCCCTCTTTCATACGCTCAACGTAAGAAGCGAGGTCAACCGTTTGCTCTGCCGAGTCCACTTCCGTGGACGCAAAACGCAGCAGACCGGCTACTTTCTCTTTGTTCGCCATGTCCTCAGCTGGGCCCTCTTTGAGCACCAAGCCAAACTCTTTCCAGAATGACTGATATTTCTCGCTGTCATTCTTAGCCATGCGTTCAAGCATGGTCAAAACACGTTTGGTACACGCATTACGCAGGGATTGAGTCACCTTGTTGTCTTGAAGAATTTCACGTGACACGTTGAGTGGCAAATCGTTGGAATCGATCAAGCCGCGTACAAAGCGCAGGTATGACGGCATGAATTGCTCAGCATCATCCATGATAAACACACGCTGCACATACAGCTTAAGACCCGATTTGTGGTCACGGTTCATCATATCCCAAGGTGCTTTTGATGGAATGTAAAGTAAACTGGTGTAGTCGTTTTTACCTTCCACTCGGTTGTGGCTCCACACCAGTGGATCGGCAAAATCGTGCGATACGTGCTTATAAAACTCTTGGTACTCTTCCTCTGAGATGTCCGACTTATTACGAGTCCATAGTGCTTGCGCTTTGTTGATCTGCTCCCACTTCTTCTCGTCGGTCTCTTTGCCTTCGTCATCACGAACGGCCGTTTGGATTGAGACTGGAATACCGATGTGATCGGAGTATTTGCTGATCACATCGCGTAAACGCCATTCGTTTAGGAACTCTTTACCCTCTTCACGCATATGAAGAATGATATCGGTACCACGCTGTTCTTTTACGATGTCTTCGATGGTGTACTCACCTTCACCTGCTGAGTGCCATTGCACCGCCTGTTCGGCAGCCAGGCCAGCTGCGCGAGTGCGCACGGTCACGGCATCTGCGACGATAAAGGCGGAGTAGAAACCCACACCAAATTGACCGATTAATTGCGAATCTTTGCTTTGCTCTTCCGACAGCTTAGAGAAAAACTCTGCAGTGCCCGACTTAGCGATCGTACCTAGGTGTTCAATCACGTCATCACGACTCATACCGATGCCGTTATCGGAAATGGTCAGAGTGTTTGCCTCTTGATCAAAAGAGAGCTTCACTCCCAATTCGGCGTCACCTTGATATAAATCGGGATTGGACAAGGCTTGGAAACGCAGTTTATCCGATGCGTCTGAAGCATTAGAAATCAACTCACGAAGAAAGATCTCTTTGTTTGAGTAGAGAGAATGGATCATCAGGTGAAGCAGTTGTTTGACTTCAGACTGAAAACCACGAGTTTCTTTGTTATTCGTTGCTGTTTCGCTCATGATAACTCCACATTTGGTGCTTTTTATTCCAAGGCCACCTGCCTGTTCGCAGGAATATTGGCGCTAAATCTGACAGTTAAGATGAGGGTGGAGAGTGTAAATTCAAGGTCAAAAAACATAAAAACAGTGTTTTTTTGGTTTTATTTTGATTATTCTTACACATCTAAAAATGAATAAATCATAAAGAGACGCCAAGATTTGCGCGGTTTTGTTCAATCAGCACAGCTTGGTGGCGAATGGATGCGCATTACGTTACTTGAACCTTTTTATAGAAATGGCCAACCTCAATGAGCAACATAGGTACTAAGTTCAACCTCGCGAACCGCTTCACGTTTGACCCAAACACCAACTCTCTGACCGATAAAGAGAGTGACAACGAGGTGATTCGTCTGGGCAGCAATGAAAGTCGCATTCTCCTTTTATTGGCAGAAAAACCCAATGAAGTTGTCTCCCGCAACGAGCTGCACGATTTCGTCTGGCGAGAGCAAGGGTTTGAAGTTGACGACTCTAGCCTTACTCAAGCCATTTCTACACTAAGAAAGCTATTGCAAGACTCCACCAAGTCGCCTCAATACGTTAAAACAGTGCCTAAACGCGGCTACCAGTTGATCTGTCCGGTTGAAAGAGCGTTGCCTCAAGTCACCAGTGACGATCTCGACGAGATGGACGACAGCCAAGATACTAACTTTTCAGGGTTCGACACCAACGAGAATGTAACAGCGTCATTGTCCCAGACCGTTGACACCACTGCCGGCACGGTGGACACCAAGAAACCTAAAACCAACAACAAGCCCTTGATGATGGTATTGCTTGTCATTACCGTCATGCTGCCTATCCTTGCCATCCTGCTAGCAAAACCGGCGCAAACGCAGTTTCGTGAGCTGACAGTGGTCGATAGCACACCGGTGAGAACGCCGCTGAACCACCCAGATTTAAGCGTGTGGATGCCCTCTATCGAGCAGTGCGTCAAACGCTACAACGAAACACGCCAAGGGGATTTAGCGCCTGTAGAGGTGATCGCTACGGGTGGTCAAAACAATCAGTTAGTCTTGAACTACATTCACTCTCTTCAACAATCAGGTGAAAACATCACCTTGCGCATTGTTGCCGAGCAAGACGATCTCTCTCGAGTATGCCAGTAGGAGTTACCCATGAATCATAGAATCGCCGCTGGCCTCGCCATTATCTCTGCTGCGTTAAGTAGCTGGCTCTACTGGGGCAGTGATATAAAAATTGAGAAAATCCTCACCTCAAGTGAATGGCAATCGAAAATGGTCACCCTAATTGACCAAATGCGCCATGAACAAGATATCGGTCCTTTGCGTAAAGTGGACGTGGTTTCAAACGTTAAATATTTACCGAATAACACCTACATCCGCGTCTCTACCGTCCGCCTTTTTCCAGACACCGACTCACTGGAAAGCATCATCAATATCTCGGAAAGCGGTAAGTGGGACATCAGTGACAATTACTTGCTGATCTCTCCAAGTGAGTTCAAAGATGTCTCGTCTGCGCAAACGCGAGACTTTTCCGAGCAGCAGTTAGAGCTTATCACACAGATCTTCAGGATGGATGCTCAGCAAAGCCGCCGCATAGATATTGTCAATGAGAAGACCTTGCTTCTGACCAGCCTCAGCCACGGCTCGACGGTGCTGTTCACCAATTAATACCTCTAGGGAGCTTCGGCTCCCTTCTTTGTGGAGAACATATGCTAAAAGCACACATTGATATTTACTACTGTCGCCAATGTAATTGGATGCTGCGTGCCACTTGGCTCAGCCAGGAGCTACTGCACACCTTTAGTGAAGAGATCGATACGCTGTCGTTACACCCAGACACCGGTGGCCGATTTGAAATTCACTGCAATGGCGTGATGGTGTGGGAAAGAAAGCGCGATAGTGGCTTCCCAGAAGCAAAAGTGTTGAAACAACGAGTGCGCGACATCATTGATCCACAAAGAGATTTGGGCCACAGTGATACCAAGTAGCCCAAAAAGGTGTACTAGCCTTATTCTCACATATTCCGTGTTTAAAGCTGACAGCTCACGATGCACTCATCGTCAAAAGTGACGGTTTTCAGCTCGCCATCGTCATAAAGTCCGTAGCTAGGCGAAAAACCGTTACGAGGGAAGGTCACCGAACCTGGGTTAAAGACGAAGTGTTCACCATCTCGCTGCGCCACTGGGATGTGAGTATGACCATGAACCAGCACATCATTGGGGCTTAGAGCTGGACGCTTGTCCGCGTTGTACAGATGACCGTGGGTTAAAAACAGTCGAGTGCCCGACTCCAAGACCAGCCAGGCGTAATCGGCCATAATAGGGAAATCGAGCAACATCTGATCCACTTCACTGTCGCAGTTGCCACGCACGGCAATGATCTGCGCGGCAAACTCATTGAGCCGACTGGCAACCTCAGCCGGGTTGTACCCCTCAGGAATCGGGTTTCTTGGTCCGTGATTCAGTATGTCCCCAAGCAGCACCAAAGTCTTAGCACCCGATGCTGAAAAGGCTGATAACAGTGCTTCGGTGGCAGGAAGGCTGCCGTGTATGTCTGACGCGATAAAAATAGTCACCTAATGCTTACCCTTAACGTAAATAAGGCTATTGTACGCACTGAGCTACACATCGTCATCATTGAGCATGCCGTTAATCACAATGTTGTTGTAACTGACCATCCCAATAATCTGGCCATGCTCGATCACAGGGGCTCGGCTGATACCAAAACGCTCAAAGAGGCGCGCGCAATATTTCACATTCATATCAGGGCTGACGGAGAGTGCAGGCTTGGTCATAATTTCATAGATGTTCGTCCGCTCTGCCGAGCGATTCTGCGCCAACACTTTTTTCGCGATGTCGTTCATCAGCACAATGCCGTACTCATCCCCTTCATGCCGCTTATCAACCACCAACGCTTTGACTTGGTGTTGGCGCGCAAGCTGGATTCCCTCTTTGACGGTCGTTAAGCCATCAATGATGACATAAGTATTGGCCATCACATCCCGCACTTGCACTCTATCATGACTATTCATAACTCATCCTCCACCACTTTGGTCAATGTTTCTACTTGGTGGGCGACCCCCACCGCATCTTCAATATCAATTTGAATCGCGATGCCTTGTCCAGAGGTTTGATCAAACTCTCCAACCTCGTTGATCGTCTCCAGTATGTGTCGCGATAAGTGCTCCTCGACCACAAACAACAGCACATCCTTTTGCACATCGAGCGTCAGACCAAAAAAGGTTTTCTTCTGTTTTAATCCTTCGCCACGGGCATTGTTAATAACCGTGGCCCCCGTAGCGCCCGCAGTTCGCGCCGCATCAAGCACCACGTCGGTTTTGCTGTCTTCGACAAACGCAATAATGAGTTTAAAGCGCATTAGTTTCATCCTCCTGATTGGCGCGTTTATTCAGCCAATCTGTCATTTGTGCATAGCCCATGACTGAAATAATGGGGAATAAGCTGGCAAAGGCGATAAGGCCAAAGCCATCGATCATTGGGTTTCGGCCCGGTACGGTAGAAGCAAGTCCAAGACCAAGCGCGGCCACCAAAGGTACGGTGACCGTTGAGGTCGTTACGCCGCCAGAGTCGTAAGCCAATGGGATAATCAGCTTAGGGGCGTAAAAGGTTTGAATCACCACCACAATGTAACCAACGATGATGTAGTAGTGGATAGGATCGCCAACCACAATTCGGTAGCTACCAAGCGAGATACCAAACGCAACCCCAAGCGCCACCGCGATACGCAACCCATTGACACTGATACTGCCCGCCGAGACTTGATTAGCTTTGATGGCAACGGCGATCAGTGACGGCTCTGCAATAGTGGTACTAAAGCCGATAAAAAAGGCAAACAAGTAGACCCAATAGTAGTCAAACCACTCTAGTGGTACGGTTAGGTTGTCTCGAAACTGATCGATAAAGCTGGGCGCCGTTAATTGAGTGGCCATCGTCTCGCCAAGCGGAAACAACGCAAGCTCCAAACCAATAAGAAACAGAGATAAGCCGAGAATGACATAGACAAAACCGAGCAATACCTTAGCAAGGTTGGTGACCGGGCGTCGTAACACGGCAAACTGGAATCCGAAAATAATGGTCGCAATCGGCACCACATCGGTGATGGTACCAAGCAGAGTATGAAAAAAGTGTTGCCATTCCATCATGCCACCACCATGCCGTATACCATGACAAACATCATCGGCAGCAATGAGGCAAACGCAATCAAGCCAAACCCATCGATCATGGGGTTACGTCCTTTGATCGCGCTTGCAAGCCCAACCCCTAGTGCCGTGACGAGAGGAACCGTAATGGTGGAGGTCGTAACACCGCCGGAGTCGTAAGCGACGCCAATGATGCTCTCCGGCGCAAACATCGTCAGTACCACTACACCAATGTAGCCACCAATGATCAGATATTGAATGGGCCAACCTTTTAAAATTCTCAGCACACCCAACATGATCGCAAAGCCCACCGAGAGGGCGACGGTGTAGCGCAAGCCATTGGCGTAATCATCCATCGCCTCCGGCCTGTCGGCAATCATCCCTCCTTGCGCCGCTACTTGCGCGGCTTCTGAAGCAACAGCCGTCAGAGCAGGCTCAGCAACGGTGGTCCCAAATCCTAAACAGAAAGAAAACAGCAGCAACCAAAAGACACTCCCTTTGCGCGCGAACGCTTGCGCCATGGATTCACCGATGGGAAACAGCCCCATCTCTAAGCCAAAAATAAAAAAACTCAGCCCAAGTACCACCAACACGAGTCCAAATACGATTGAAGGGAGGTTGGGAAGTGGCTCTTGCAAAACGACCAATTGGAAAAAAGCAATTACAGCGATGATGGGCAGTAAGTCACGTAAGCTGCCCATTAAAGAACGAAATAGTGCCCTTATTGCTTCCATACTCTCTCCGCTGCGAGGAAATCCACACTATTTATCATGGCAAAGGAATTCATCCTTAAGTGTGATAAATCTGGCATCTCTCACGATAGAACGCACGAATGTTTCATTTTGTGAGTTGGCGAGTGAGCCAATAAGCAAAGATGCGGTCAAACCGAGTGAAGAGCGATCTATTTATGCTTGAGATCGCTATAATGATTCGAGAAATCAAAAAGAAGGGACAGCAATGAAAATTTTGCTCACCGGAGGAACCGGGTTTATTGGCAGAGAGCTGCTTAAGCAGTTGACCACTCATGAAGTGACAGTATTGACCCGATCTCCCTCGCGCGCTCGGCAAGTCCTCGCCCACCTAAAACAAGGCAATCTCTCCTTCATCGACAGTTTGGACGACTTTCATGATCTCAATCCCTTCGACGCCGTCATCAATTTAGCCGGAGAGCCCATTGCCGACAAACGCTGGACTGACACCCAAAAATCCTTAATTTGTGAAAGTCGCTGGCAGCTGACAGAGCAGTTGGTCGCCTTGATTCACGCAAGCACCGCGCCGCCCTCGGTATTTCTCAGTGGCTCTGCGGTGGGATACTACGGTGACCAACAAGCGCATCCGTTTGACGAAAGTCTGCAAGTGCAAAGCAATGACGATTTCGCTCATCAAGTCTGTGCACGTTGGGAACAGATTGCTCTGCGCGCACAATCTCAGCACACGCGAGTGTGTTTGATGAGAACAGGTATTGTACTTGGTCCTGATGGTGGGGCACTAAAGAAAATGCTGCCCCCCTATCGCCTCGGATTAGGCGGCCCAATAGGTACTGGCAAGCAGTATATGCCTTGGATACACCTGATGGATATGGTGCGTGCCATTGTCTACTTGTTGGATACCGAACATGCCCAAGGCGTGTTCAACTTCACTGCGCCTCACCCTGTCACCAATACTCTGTTTAGTCAGACGATGGCTCGTTGCCTGCGACGGCCGCATGTACTTTTTACACCGGCATGGGTAATGAAGCTGATGATGGGCGAGAGCGCGACCTTGCTGTTTGATAGCATCCGCGCGAAACCCAAAAAGCTCACCGAACTGGGCTTCACCTTCCAATACTCACGACTTGAACCCGCCCTCAAGCACCTTTTGCAGCCCGTAGGGCGCTAACAACGGATCATAAATACGAAAAACATGACTCAATACATTTTGATTACAGGCTGCTCGAGCGGCATAGGCCATACAGTTGCCCACGCCCTTCATCAGCGAGGATACCAAGTCATCGCGTCTTGTCGCCAAGCACAAGACGTCGAGCGATTAAAACAAGAGGGGTTGTTGTCGGTGCAACTGGATCTCTCTGATCCACAAAGTATCGAAGCAGGCTTTCATGAAGCCTTAGCATTAAGCAACGGCCGACTTGATGCTCTGTTTAATAATGGGGCCTACGGTCAACCTGGGGCATTGGAAGATCTCCCGACAGAAGCCCTGCGCGCCCAGTTTGAAAGCAATTTTTTTGGCTGGCATCATCTTGTTTCTTTGGCTCTACCGATAATGAGAGCGCAAGGCGCTGGGCGAATCGTACAAAACAGCTCGGTACTTGGCTTTGCAGCGATGAAATATCGCGGTGCATACAACGCCTCCAAGTTTGCTCTTGAGGGCTGGACAGACACACTCAGACTTGAACTGGCCGACACCAACATTCACATCAGCCTCATCGAACCAGGCCCCATAGAGACGCAGTTTCGCGCCAACGCCTTGGTGGCATTTCAACGCTGGATCAAGGTGGAAGAGAGCGCGCATCGTGCGCACTATGAGCAACAATTAGCAAGACTTGGCAACGATACTTCAAGCAACCGCTTTGTTCTTCCCGCCTCTGCCTGCATTGCGCCTGTGGTTCATGCTTTGGAGTCCGAAAAACCCAAAATCCGCTACAGAATTACCACGCCAACGCGAGTGCTTTGGTGGCTAAAACGTCTACTATCGAGCCGAGCCTTGGATCGACTATTGAGCAAGGCTGCATAAAAAATCGTCTGTATGTAATTTAATCGTAATATTGAGACAGTAAGATTTAAATCGTTGCCTTCGTGCCACTGACGAACTCCCATCGTTTTGGGTTTGGCCACATAAAAATTCATTATTACAGCGTTACATTCGGATAAGACTATGTCATTAAACCAGTTGAACTGGCTGAGTGTCGGTGTTGCGCTAACGTTACTGATGTTTTTGTAACACCTTCGCTTGCACATTCTAAAAAAGGTAGGATAACCCTTCGGTTTCCTACCTTTTTTGCTGTGTTACCGCTTTGAATTCAGCTTGTGCGTTAGCTGGTCAAGTCATCGAAAAACTTCTTCACACCATTGAAAAAGCCTTCTGATTTCGGCTTGTGCTTGGTCGCCGCTTCACCACCGCAAGACTCTTCAAACTCTTTAAGTAGCTCTTTTTGACGGGCACTGAGGTTCACTGGCGTCTCTACCACAAGCTTGACAATCAAATCGCCAATACCACCACCACGAACACCTTTTACGCCTTTGCCGCGCATACGGAACATACGACCAGTTTGCGTCTCCGTTGGCACTTTAAGGTTCACTCGGCCGTCCAATGTTGGGACTTCCACCTCACCACCGAGCGCTGCCATAGCAAAGCTCACAGGCACTTCACAGTAGAGGTTATTACCATCACGCTCAAAGATGTGGTGTTCTTTCACGTGTACTTGTACATACAAGTCGCCCGCTGGTGCGCCCATCTCTCCCGCTTCACCTTCACCTGAAAGACGAATGCGATCGCCAGTATCCACACCGGCTGGGATCTTAACGTTAAGGGTTTTGCTTTTCTGTTTACGACCTTGACCATGACACACATTACATGGGTCTTTAATGATCTTGCCTTTACCGTGACAGGTCGGACAGGTTTGTTGAACCGCAAAGAAACCTTGGCGCATCTGAACTTGGCCATGACCATGACAAGTACCACATGTTTCAGGTGATGTGCCTTTCTTCGCGCCGCTTCCTTCACAGCTGTCACAATGGACTAACGTAGGAACTTCAATTTCTTTCGACACACCACGTACGGCTTCTTCAAGCGTCAATTCCATGTTGTAGCGTAAATCAGCGCCACGCTGAGCGCGAGCTTGACCGCCGCCACGACGACCGCCACCAAAGATGTCACCAAACACGTCGCCAAAGATGTCACCGAAATCGGCACTACCGCCACCGAAGCCGCCGCCTCCCATACCGCCTTGTTCAAAGGCTGCATGGCCGTACTGGTCATAAGCGGCTTTCTTCTGTGGATCGAGCAGAACTTCGTACGCTTCTTTTACTTCTTTAAACTTATCTGCAGCGCTGTCATCACCCTGATTACGGTCTGGGTGGAATTTCATCGCTAGGCGTTTGTACGCCTTTTTGATATCACGCTCTGATGCATCGCGGCTTACGCCTAATACTTCGTAAAAATCACGTTTTGACATGTTTCTCGTCACCAAATTTATTACTGCAAACGGTCAACACCGCTTGGTGTTATATCTACCTAACTAATGGCTCTGGATTTTAGCGATCCCACACCAAAAAGACACTTTTAGTTAGATGGACATAATGTACAAACATACGGGCGTAAGAGTCTCCTCAAACGCCCGCATCATAGTTAAGTTAAGTCCGAATCAAGAATTACTTCTTGTCGTCTTTGACTTCTTCGAACTCTGCGTCAACCACATCGTCTTGAGCGTCGCTGCTTGCTTGCTCGCCACCTTGTGCTTGCGCTTGAGCTTGCTGCTGAGCGATTTCCATCAGTTTCTGAGCCGCAGTCATCAGTGCTTGAACTTTCGCGTCGATCGCTTCTTTGTCTTCGCCTTTACGTGCTGTTTCTAGCTCAGAAATCGCAGCTTCAATCTTCTCTTTCTCGTCAGCTGGAAGCGCATCACCCGCTTCTTCTACTTGCTTACGAGTACCGTGAATCATTTGGTCCGCTTGGTTACGTGCAGTCGCTAGCTCTTCGAACTTCTTGTCCGCTTCTTTGTTCGCTTCTGCTTCTTGAACCATTTTCTCGATGTCTTCATCGCTTAGACCACCAGACGCTTGGATAGTGATCTTCTGCTCTTTGCCAGTCTGCTTGTCTTTCGCTGACACGTGTAGAATACCGTCCGCATCAAGGTCGAAAGTCACTTCGATTTGTGGCATGCCACGTGGCGCAGGCTGAATGCCTTCTAGGTTAAATTGACCTAGAGACTTGTTGTACATCGCTTGCTTACGCTCACCTTGAAGAACGTGGATGGTTACCGCGTTCTGGTTGTCTTCCGCTGTCGAGAAAACTTGGTTCGCTTTGGTTGGGATAGTGGTGTTCTTCTCAACCAACTTAGTCATTACGCCCCCCATTGTCTCAATACCTAGAGACAGAGGTGTAACGTCAAGTAGCAGTACGTCTTTCACGTCACCCGCAAGTACGCCACCTTGAACAGCAGCACCCATAGCTACGGCTTCGTCAGGGTTTACGTCTTTACGCGCTTCTTTACCGAAGAACTCTGCAACTTTCTTCTGAACCATAGGCATACGAGTCTGACCACCGACTAGGATAACGTCAGTGATTTCGTTCACTGAAAGATCCGCATCCGCTAGTGCGACTTTTAGTGGCTCAAGTGAACGTTGAACAAGGTCTTCAACTAGAGATTCTAGTTTCGCACGCGTCACTTTCACATTCATGTGCTTAGGACCCGTCGCATCCGCTGTCACGTATGGTAGGTTTACGTCAGTTTGAGAAGTCGAAGAAAGCTCGATCTTCGCTTTTTCTGCCGCTTCTTTCACACGCTGCATCGCTAGAGGATCTTTCTTAAGATCGATGCCTTGCTCTTTCTTGAACTCTTCAACGAGGTAGTTGATAAGGCGGTTATCAAAGTCTTCACCACCTAGGTGAGTATCACCGTTGGTTGCAAGAACTTCGAACGTTTTCTCACCTTCAACTTCATCGATTTCGATGATAGAGATATCGAACGTACCACCACCTAAGTCATAAACCGCGATAGTGCGATCGCCGCCTTTCTTGTCTAGACCGTATGCCAACGCTGCCGCTGTCGGTTCGTTGATGATACGTTTTACTTCTAGACCTGCAATGCGGCCTGCATCTTTGGTTGCTTGACGCTGAGCATCGTTAAAGTAAGCCGGTACAGTGATGACCGCACCTGTCACTTCTTCACCCAGGAAGTCTTCCGCTGTTTTCTTCATTTTCTTCAGAACTTCAGCAGAAACTTGAGGTGCTGCCATTTTCTGGCCTTTCACTTCAACCCAAGCGTCACCGTTATCAGCCTTAACAATCTTGTATGGCATGATTTCGATGTCGCGCTGAACTTCTTCGTCTTCAAAACGACGACCGATCAAACGCTTGATTGCAAATAGCGTGTTTTCAGGGTTAGTAACTGCTTGACGTTTCGCTGGCTGACCAACCAATGTCTCGCCGTCTGTGTAAGCAATTACCGATGCAGTAGTACGTTCACCTTCTGCGTTTTCAATCACGCGTGGTTTGTCGCCGTCTAATACAGCAACACAAGAGTTAGTAGTACCTAAGTCAATACCAATGATTTTACCCATCAGGCTATCTCCGAATAAATTCTATTTTCGTTGTGCTATATCCCCTATGTGGGGATGGAGAATCGGGTTTCAACCCTTGCTCACAAACAAAAATAATCATGTTTGCTTCTCTATGCCCCTTAGATAAGGTCTGGAATTACCTTTTCAAGGGACAAAATGAAAAAAATCGTAATTTTTGTTTAGAAACAACAAAGCGAGGCCGAAGCCTCGCTTTGCTCGCTACTCTATCGCGCATAATGTCGCGATTATTTCGCTACCATTTCGGTTTACTTCGCTACCATCACCATGGCAGGACGAATCACGCGTCCGTTCAACTCATACCCTTTTTGCATCACAAACATCACCGTGTTCGATTCATGATCAGGGCTTTCCTGAATGGACATCGCTTGGTGCTGCTCAGGGTTGAACGCTTCACCTTCTGGGTTGATCTCTTTCAAACCAAACTTAGACACGGTATCGACAAACGTTTTGTGCGTCAGTTCAACACCTTCAAGAATCGGCTTGACTGCTTCATTCTCACCGTCTGCCGCTTGAATCGCACGCTCTAGGTTATCAATCACCGGTAACAGCTCTTCAGCAAACTTATTCAATGCGTATTTACGTGCTTTGTCGATCTCGGTTTCCGTACGGCGACGCATGTTTTCGACTTCTGCTTTCGCACGCAATACACCGTCTTGCTGTTCTTGAATTTTCGCTTCGCTTGTCAGTAGCGCCGCTTCTAGTTGAGCAATCTTCGCGTCTTTTTCATCACCCATCTCTTCAAGCTCAGCTTCCACTTCTTGTGCTGCCGCTTCGGCTTTTTCCGCTTCTTCGATGATTTGATCAAGCTCTTCTTCTTTAATCTTGTTTTCTTCGTTGCTCATGGTCTCTCCAGAATTCAATGTTCTTTGTACTTAACGGCTCAGTTTGCCACCACCAAATACAAAAAATTCGCACAATTAGCTAACTTGCCATTATTATGGGGATGTAGATTGTCGATTCAAGCCTATTTAGCGCGGAAAACTTATGAAAAAACCTTTTGAAGTGATCGCTATCATTGGTAAGCCCAGAGATCAGCAGGCTATCCAAACGCACCGAGAACTGTACACTTGGTTAAAATCAGAAGGTTATCAGGTTCTTATCGATGATCGCCTCAGCGAGATCTTAGATGACCTACCGCAACAAGATTTCGCCAGTTTGATTCGGCTGGGTAACGTCGCAGACTTGGCGATTGTCGTTGGTGGTGACGGCAACATGCTAGGCGCCGCTCGTGTGCTGTCGCGCTTTGACGTGCGCGTCATTGGTGTGAACCGCGGAAATCTCGGCTTTTTGACGGACTTAAATCCCGAAGACTTTCAAGCGGCGCTGAAAACCGTGCTAGCGGGAGACTACATTGAAGAAGAGCGCTTTTTACTTGAAGCGGAAGTCCATCGTCATGGCCAAGTTAAAAGCCACAACGCTGCGCTAAACGAAGCGGTACTTCACCCCGGGCAAATTGCGCACATGATTGAATTCGAGGTTTATATCGATAATAGCTTCGCGTTTTCTCTGCGTGCGGATGGCATCATAGTCTCAACGCCGACCGGCTCTACGGCTTATTCTCTCTCTGGGGGCGGACCAATTCTGTCGCCTAGTCTCAACGCTATCTCGCTTGTCCCTATGTTTCCCCATACCTTGTCGAGTCGACCTTTGGTCGTTGACGGAAAACGGCGTATCAAGCTACTGGTGTCGCCTGATAACCGAGGCACACAGGAAGTCAGTTGTGATGGCCAAGTATCGTTGCCCGTCTCACCGGGGGATGAAATCCATATCTATCAAAGCCCGAACGTCCTGAAACTTATCCACCCGACGGAATACAGCTACTATCATGTGCTGAGAAACAAACTGGGCTGGTCAAGCAAGCTTTTCTAACAAGCGGCCCTAAATAGAGATGAACACTTGAAAGGTTGATGTACACACATCAACCTTTTTTAATCGCCCTCACAAAATTTGTTGCCACCATCTTTACTGTATAAAGAAACAGTATATACTGTTTTCTTATACAGTATTGTTCATTTAAACAGGTGCTAAAAATGCTGGCTCATCTAAGTGTGAATAATTTTGCGATTGTAAAATCTCTACAACTTGAACTCTCTAAAGGAATGACAACCATCACAGGTGAAACGGGCGCAGGCAAGTCCATTGCGATCGATGCGCTCGGCTTATGCCTTGGTGGCAGAGCGGAAGCCAGCATGGTTCGCCAAGGTGAAGATAAAACGGAAGTCAGTGCCGCGTTCTCACTAGAAAACAATATTCACGCAACACGATGGCTAGAAGATAACGACCTGCTCGATGGGAGCGACTGCATTTTGCGTCGTATCATTAGCAAAGAAGGCCGCTCACGAGCCTTCATTAATGGTAGCCCAGTCCCTCTCTCTCAGCTCAAGTCGCTCGGACAACTGCTGATCAATATTCATGGCCAACACGCGCATCATCAATTGATGAAACCTGAGCACCAACTCGCCATGCTCGATCAGTACGCTGGGCATATACACTTGCTCAAAAGCACTCGTAATGCTTACCAACTCTGGCGTCAGGCGGACATTCATTTCAAGCAACTTAAAGAAAATAGCGCAGCTAACCTTGCGCAAAAACAGTTGCTTGAATACCAAATTAAAGAGTTAAACGAACTCTCTCTAGGGGAGGAAGAATATGAAGAGCTCGAACAAGAACACAAACGCCTCTCCAACAGCGGAGAGCTCGCCACCACCTGCCAACAAGCCATTGAGCTTATTTACGAAGGTGAAGAAGTTAATGCGCTTGGTATTCTCCAATCAGCCAGTCAGTCCTTGATTCAACTTGCAGAACTCGACGATAAGTTGGCTGCACTGCCTAATATGCTGGCGGAAGCCCTGATTCAGATTGAAGAAGCCAACAATGAGCTTCGCAACTACCTCGACAATATTGACGTTGACCCTGCGCGCATGGCTTATGTAGAAGAGCGATTCTCCAAAGTGATGTCTATCGCACGTAAACACCATGTGATGCCTGAAGCTTTATATCAACATCACCAAGAGTTGTTGGCACAAATCGACGCGCTAGACTGCTCCGATGAAAAACTCGAGCAACTGGAAAATGAGGTGAGCCAGACTTTTGCAACTTTTGTCGAGCACGCAGAAAAACTGAGTAAATCACGTTCACGATACGCCAAAGAGCTCAACAAGCTGATTTCAGCCAGCATGCACGAGTTGAGTATGGAAAAAGCGAAGTTTTGTATCGATGTGGTCAGTGATACGGCGCATCCTTCACCACTTGGCCTCGACCAAGTATGCTTCTTAGTCTCAACGAACCCCGGCCAACCACTTCAACCGATTGCCAAAGTGGCGTCTGGGGGGGAACTTTCACGCATTTCCCTAGCCATTCAAGTCATTACCGCGCAGAAAGTCGACACACCAAGCCTCATTTTTGATGAAGTGGATGTCGGTATCAGTGGGCCAACCGCCGCTGTAGTCGGTAAAATGCTGCGAAAATTAGGCGAATCTACCCAGGTTCTCTGTGTGACTCACTTACCGCAGGTTGCCGGATGTGGTCACCAGCAACTGTTTGTTGCCAAAAACACTAAAGCAGGTAAAACGGAGACACAGATGCGTGTTCTCGATCGCAATCAGCGCATTAGCGAGCTTGCCCGCTTGTTAGGTGGAAGTGAAATTACCGACTCAACCTTAGCCAATGCAAAAGAGCTCCTAGTCGCCGCTTAGGGTGACTCAACAATAGATCGCGCTCAGGTTAGGTAGCCAAAGTTCCCTAGCTCAGGAATTTTGGCTCGAATTTGCAACCTAATTCAAAAATCATGGTCTGAAACAGTTCAAATGCCGATGAGCTTTTTACATTACAAGCAAGCTTGTTTATTATCGGCTCAGTTTTAGAACCCTCTGCAGTAAGAATACTCGTATGCAACTAACTAAGTGGCTTATCGCATTACCACTCGCGATCACAACCCTGACTGGCTGTTCATTATTAGAGAAGCTGGTGTATCGCATTGACATCAACCAGGGCAACTATGTTGAGCAAGAAGCGGTAGAAAAACTTAAATTCGGTATGACCAAAGAGCAAGTACGTTATGTGATGGGCTCACCGATGTTGGTTGAAAATGGCTACCCTGACACTTGGTACTATATTTACCATCACACAAAAGGCCACCATGACTCGATTCAGAAAAACTTAGTGGTCAACTTCAATGGCAATGGTCAGTTGGTTGATGTGACTGGCGACTTCACCGCCAGTGACGATTTTTTTGAAAGTATCAATTAATAAAGTGCCTATTCGTTGAGGCGCTATTCGCGCAAAAACGTAAAACGCTGACAAGATGTCAGCGTTTTTTGATTAGGCCTGTTCTTTCCTAAGCGGGTTCTTTTTGCCCCCTGTCACTGGATCTGCGCTTCCGGCCGCTTTGGCTTGTTCTGCTCGCTTGCGTCGGATCTCTTTCGGGTCCGCTAATAAAGGTCGATAAATTTCGATTCTATCTTTGTCTCGGACAGTCGCATCCAACTTCACATTGCGACTAAACACCCCAACTTTATTTATTGTTAGGTCAATATCGGGATAGCGTTCCAAAACGCCAGATTGCTTGATGATTTCCTCAACCGTCATCGACTTGTTGACCACCAAAGTGTAGACCCGCTGCTCATTGGGTAGCGCATACACCACCTCAACATGGATCATATCAGACTCAATACTCATAGCAGTTATAAACCTGTTTCGCTCTTGCGGTAAAAGCATTGACCATATTGCTCGTCAACTCATTGAAGATTTTACCAAAGGCCATCTCAATCATTTTGCTGGAAAACTCAAACTCTAACTTAAGCTCTACTTTACAGGCTCGCTCATCCAGCGGTGTAAAATACCACCCCCCTTTCAAGGTTTTGAATGGGCCATCGACCAAATTCATGATGATCGCCTCGCCAAAGCGCAACGTGTTTGAGGTAGTAAATGTCTTGCTGATACCCGCTTTAGACACATCGACCGACGCTACCATGGCATCCTGGCTCTCTTCAATCACTCGAGAACCGGAACAGCCTGGAAGAAACTCGGGATAACTCGCCACGTCATTGACCAACTCATACATCTGCTCTGCGCTAAAAGATACCAGCGCTGAGCGACTGACTTGCTTCATATTGACTCCTTACGACTAAGCTTGGGCATCAAGCTGGCGATAATTTTACTTTTATTTGCACTCAGCGCAAACAAAGGGATTTGCTAAGCACTCAACCCTCTTTATAATGACCGTATTATGGCAAAGAAAAACTCAAAACAAAAAGCGGGTAGCAATACCATCGCGCTCAATAAAAAGGCTCGCCACGAATACTTCATCGAAGATGAGATCGAAGCAGGTCTAGAGCTACAAGGGTGGGAAGTGAAAGCCCTTCGCCAAGGTAAAGCCAATATTTCAGAAAGTTACGTATTTATGCGTAACGGTGAAGCCTTTGTGAGTGGAATGACGATCACTCCTCTAAATCAGGCATCGACACACGTAGTGGCGAACCCTACTCGTGTGCGAAAACTACTTATGAGCCGTCGAGAGCTCGACAACTTAACCGGACGCATCAACCGTGAAGGCATGACGCTTATCGCCTTGTCTCTCTACTGGTCTAAATCTTGGGTCAAAATGAAAATCGGCGTAGCAAAAGGTAAAAAGCTACACGACAAACGTGATGACATCAAAGCTCGCGACTGGCAGCGTCAAAAAGCTCGAGTAATGAAAAGCGCGCTGCGCTAATCTTAACCACTTAAACGCATAGTGCTAGACAGGCATCACTAATCTGGTACTATGCACCAACAACCTTGGGGCTGATTCAGGATTCGACGGGAATTTTGCAGTCTAAGGTGCATGCCGAGGTGCGGTAGGCCTCGTTAACAAACCGCAAAAAAATAGTCGCAAACGACGAAAACTACGCACTAGCAGCTTAATACCCTGCTGAGAGCTCTCTCGCCCTAGCTTCCGCACGTAAGACGGGGACCAACGAGGGATCAAACCCAAACGCGCTAGCCCGGATTCTCCCACCTGAGAGATGAACGGCGAATTATAATTCAGGTTAGTCATTCATTCGCGTGTCGGTTCGCAGGTGGGTGGCGAAATTAAAGATCGACTAAGCATGTAGTACCAAAGATGAATGATTTTCGGACGCGGGTTCAACTCCCGCCAGCTCCACCAAACGTTTGGAAAGGCGGTAAGTTATTGACTTACCGCCTTTTTTTGTTTTTATTTTTCGTTCGTGTACCACTTGTACTAAAAGTTGGTACTAAACATACACTATCTAAAGATATCCTCGTCTGGTATTTGGCAATTAACTCGCCCCTATCGCAGCTTTCATAGCTAAAAAAATCCATTCTGCTCATCAATAATTTTGACTTACGTTCTATGAGTAATCATTTACTCATAAATAGTCTAACTGCATATTAATGAGTAAAATTTTACTCACAACTTGAAAGTAAACGACTTTACGAGTAAAATTTTACTCATTGATAAGTAGAGGTGTTGTCAATGGAAGAACTAACCATACAAGCTTTTATCAGAGGTGAATGGATAGATATCGGTATCATCTCATTCCCTAAAAGTAGCCGACATAATTTCCGAGTGACTGAACTCAACTACCTCAGCGACTATGCGCTAGAACATCACGATAAAGATGACTTTCACGCTGTTTCACTAAACCACCCTGTCTCATTCTTTTTTAATGACATGGGTAAACCTGGATGGTTAACGTTTCTAGACGATATTATGCCTAGTGGTGCTAGTAGACGATACTGGGTCAAACACCTAGATATTGACGACCTTAGTTCTGATGAACAAGACTATGTTTTGCTCAAGTTTGGCACAATGTCGCCTATTGGTAACTTAAGAGTAAAAGACTCTCTTCCTGAGCGCTACGAAGTAGCAGACAACCTCTACTTCTCTGTTGATGATGTTAAAAATCGAGCTGGTGATTTCCTCGACTATGCACAGCAAAGAGGGGCCGCCGCGGGTGGTGCGACAGGGGCTGGAGGTGAAGCGCCAAAACTGATCCTCCGATGCGGTTTCGATCATGGATCGGGCAGCGAAAAAATATGGATTGATCCATACCAAGATGACAATAGCAACCACGACTTACATTACTTAGTAAAGTACCCTAGAGGCTCAAGAAGCACCATCGACTGTAATATTCTAAGAGCTGAGTTCTACTTCTACCACGAGCTAACAGAAATGGGAGTTGAAACGATCTCCACCGACGGCATGCGCTTGGAGGAAGGATTAAACTACCCTTCCTTGTGGCTTCCTCGATTTGATGTTCAAATTATTGAGCAACAAATCGAGAGGTTTGGCATGGAATCTGTGTATTCCATTTTGAACAAAGGCGCTGGAGTCACGCTTGATCACGAAACAACAATCCGAACTCTCATAGAAAAAATCACTGAAAGCAATATAGTTAAACACCAAGGGTATAGGTTTGATACTCAAGCTTTCGTCATTGAATGGGTGAAGAGAGATCTGCTCAACATATTGTTTGGTAATAGTGATAACCATGGCAGAAACACTTCATTCTTAAAAGGTGATGGAGTCATAAAGCTTGCTCCCGTTTACGACTTCGCACCAATGAAAGCTGATCCTGAAGGCATTCCAAGAACAACAAAATGGAAAGCCCCACTAGAGGTTGGCGGAACTTACGACTTCGTAGGAATAGCGGACACCTTATCTGATCTCGTGCCAAAAGAAGTGTTATTACAAGAGCTAGAGGTTACAGCAAGTAAATGCATTGACTTAAAGCAGAGACTAGCATTACGAGGAGTGCCAGAACAAATCTTAGAGATGCCAGCCGTTGGACTTAATCATATATCAGAAAAGCTCACTAAATGGGGGCTACTATGAATCAGCCAAGCAATAAAGAGTCCGTACAAGATACAGTTGCTCGTCTAAGAGCAAAGCGAAATCAATATCAGCCCAAGACTGGGACGAATGCAACTCATTCGACCAAAGAACGATCGCAACTCAATACTCCGACGAGATCGAAAACCTCAAAAAACGCCAAAGCAGTCAGTGCAGCAGAACGCAAAACAGAGGCAAACAAAATCATCAAACACTTATTGCTTGGAGAGCTAACACAAGGCCAAGCGTTGAAAAGCTTACGCGTTAATATACTGGGACTCAAACAGGATGTGTTCGCAAGACTTGTCGATGTCTCAAGAAAAACAGTCTCAGATATAGAGAATGATCGGGGCAGCTACAACACTGAGATTCTCAACAAGGTGTTCAAACCATTTGGCTTAAAAGTCGGACTGATCCCTACTTCTGTCAGTACGTTAAAATCGCTGATAGATGATAAACAAGCAGACTAAATTAGGCTTATGATGCTCACTGAGCCTCAACGGCTTGTTGGCTTAGCTTATGCTTCATATGACCGAGTACGTAGCGCAGCGTGCCATAGTCGTATTGTTCATTGAACGCTTCAAACAAAGGCTTTAACTTGTTTTCATTGATGCTGTTAAGCGCAGTCGCTTTCTGTTCAATGTCGCTGAGCGCATCAGGGCTAAGTTCCACTAATTGTTCGAGTTGGCACGCCCCGCTCTCAATGGCGGCGCTGAGGTGACTCTGTATCGTGGTCTCGGCCAGTTGACGGTGGGCAGCGACACTCGCAACCGACGCCATCTGGTGAAAGAGCTCAACCGACTGTTGCTCGGTATCGTTCAAGCGGCGCAGCTCAACGGGTTTGTCTTCCATTACGGCTAACAGCGCTTCACCATATTGACTCACTTTGGTATCACCAAACCCTGAAATATGACGAAGCTGATCCAATGTTTGGGGTCGAGCTTTGGCCATGGCTTTCAAACTGACATCTTGACAGATGACATACGCTGGCACGTTTTGCTCTTTCGCTAAGCGAGCACGTACGGCTTTCAAAGCAAGAAATTGATCCGTATCTGAAGGAGACAACGACTCTGCGGCGCTCGATTTCGTCGATTGGTTCGACTTCGCTTTGCGCAGTGCGCGCAACTGGACACTCTGCTCGCCTTTTAAGATGGGACGACATTGCGGCGTGAGCACTAAACGGTTGTACTCACCTTCCACCCGTAGGTAATTCATCGCGATGAGTTGACGAAAGACGCCTTTCCATTGATTGGCATTGAGCTCGGTGCCAATCCCAAAGGTAGACACCTTGTCGTGACCAAATCGTTCAATGCGATCGTCGCGCTTGCCTAACAAGACATTGATAAGATATGTGACACCAAAACGCTGCTCACATCGGTATACCGTCGACAACGCCTTTTGAGCCGCCTCTGTGCCATCCCAAGTGGTTGGCGGCGTCAGGCAGTTGTCGCAGTGGCCACACGGCTCCTTCATCTGCTCATCAAAGTAAGCGAGAAGGGTTTGCCTGCGGCACGTCACCAACTCACAGTAACCAAGCAGGGCATTCAGTTTTTGAATTTGCACTTGTTTATAGGCGTCACCACCGTCTGAGTTTTCTACCATCTGGCGCTGCATCACCATATCTTGCATCCCGTAGGCCATCCAAGCATTGGCGGGTTCGCCATCTCGGCCCGCGCGACCCGTCTCTTGATAGTAGGACTCCAAGCTTTTCGGTAAACTCAAGTGAGCGACAAAACGCACGTCGGGTTTATCGATGCCCATACCAAACGCAATGGTCGCGACGATGATCACTCCTTCCTCACGCAGAAAACGTTGTTGATGCTCATTGCGCTTTTCAACCGACATTCCGGCATGATACGCCAATGCGGTTCGACCTTTGCTCGCTAACCACTCTGCTGTCTCTTCCACTTTTTTACGCGATAGACAGTAGACGACGCCCGCATCGTTCGCGTGATGCGCAGAGATGAATGACCACAAGTCATTCTTTGCATTGCTTGGCTCACTGACGTAGTAGCAAATATTGGGGCGATCAAAACTGTGGACAAACACTTGGGCCGATTGAAGCGCTAGCTGACTGATGATCTCTTGCTGCGTACGCTTATCAGCCGTTGCGGTAAGTGCAATGCGCGGCACGTTCGGAAAGCGTTGATGTAAAACAGAAAGCTGTTGATATTCTGGTCGGAAATCATGTCCCCATTGGCTCACACAGTGTGCCTCATCAATCGCAAAGAGCGATACGCGGCACTCGGAGAGCAAGTCGAGGGTTTGCGGCATCATCAAACGCTCTGGGGCGATGTAGAGAAGCTGAATCTCTTCACGTCGAATCTGATCTTCAACTTCACGCTGTTCATAGCGATCTAATGTGGAGTTGAGGTAGGCAGCGGCCACACCGACTTGCGCTAATGCATCAACCTGATCCTTCATCAAGGCAATCAACGGCGACACAACCACCCCCACGCCTTCTCGCACAATGGCTGGGATTTGGTAGCAGAGCGACTTTCCCCCGCCCGTCGGCATCAAGGTGAGCACATCACCGCCTTCAACCAACGTCTCGATGATCGATTGTTGCTGATGACGAAAATGATCGTAACCAAATACAGAATTGAGTACCTCTAACGGGGTCGGGCGATGCACGGCGAATATCCAAAGTTTGAAAGACAGTACCACTATCCTACCTCAATAGGCGCATCAATTCAGAGGAGATAACTGAGGTGTCTGCGGGCAACATCACCGCTTTCCATACTTACGTGCAGCCGTTTCATTCACTTACTTGACTCAGCAAATATGATCCAGCTCTCCCAATGCAGGTTAATCTTGTCGTACAATATGAAGTGAAACGTGATTTTAAAAAACTTCACTCCCTCTTTTATAGTTAGGTTCCCTTGTGACACATCTCGACTGGTTCGTACTTGCGCTCTATTTCGTTTTCTTACTGATCGTGACCAACGCGTTCAAACGCCACGCTTCCAATGCCGACGGCTTTATTAAAGGCAATGGCGCAATGACGTGGTGGATGGCGGGCGCCACCGCCTTCATGACGCAGTTTTCGGCATGGACATTTACTGGCGCGGCAGCCAAAGCGTTTGAAGATGGTCTCAGCATCATGTTTGTCTTTTGGGGCAATGCGTTAGGCTTTTTTGTTTCAGCGCTCTTTTTTGCGTCGCGTTACCGCCGCTTAAGGGTTGCTACGGCGATGGATGTGGTACGTCTGCGTTTTGACAAGTTGTCTGAGCAAGTCTTCACTTGGTCGAGTTTTCCCATCACACTGATTGGCGCAGCGATTTGGCTTAATGGATTGGGCGCCTTTTTGTCGGCCACCTTTGGCATTAGTATCGACATCACTATCGTCTCTATTTCTCTGCTGGTCACCTTTATTGCCCTCACCGGAGGGGTTTGGACGGTCTCTGCGACCAATGTGATCCAACTGGTGCTGTTGGTCACTATCACCATGGTCGTTGGGGCCACTGCGGCCAAGCACGTCGTGAGCCTACCGGTTGAATCTTTGTCAAACACCGTCATGGGCGAGAGCATGCACACCTGGCAGATTTTCATTGCTTGGGTGGCCATCATGCTGCTGAAACAAACCCTAACCACGAATAATGCCCTCAGCAGCTATCGATTCCTCACCACCAGCAATGAGAAAGAAGCATCACGCTCGGCGTTGCTGGCTGGCGCGCTGTTTCTCGTCGCACCGCTGCTTTGGTTTGCCCCGCCTTGGTTTGTTGCTTCACTCAATATTGATTTGGGCTTGAGCTACCCAGAGCTCGGAGGTGGAGCCAACAACGCCGCCTACCTTTACTATATCGAACACTACATGCCACAAGGGCTATTAGGGCTGGTGATGGTGGCGATGTTAGCGGCGACCGTGTCTCCGATGACCACTGCGCTCAATCGCAACGCCGGCATTGTGGTCAACAATGTCTATCTTTCCCTAATCAATCCGCACGCGAACAGCGAACAACAGATGCGTCTGGGTAAAATCGCCACAGTCCTGACCGGTCTGTTGGCTTGCGGCGTAGCGCTGTTGTTTGCTCGTATCGAAGACTACAGCCTGTTCGACATCATGATGATCTTCTCTGCTTTGCTGCACATGCCGATGTCGATTCCCTCGCTATTGGCCATACTCAACTTACGTACGCCACCTTGGTCTGGCTGGGCAACGGTTCTGGTCGGCATTCTGGTTTCCGCTTGGATGCATTTTGTGTTCGATGTTCATTGGCTTGAGCCTTTCATCGGCCCGCTCAATCATAGAGAAAGCGTTGATATGATGGTGGTGTGCAGTCTCTTGGCACATGTTATTGTCACTGGTGGTTTTTTCCTTTCTACCGCTTTGATGACCAAACGCCCCTATTTCAATCACACCGTGAGTGAGCGAATCCACACTCCGATTTCCACGCAAGAACAAACGCCGATTGATCACGCCAACGGCATTTTTATGGGGAAAGCAATGACGGCGCTGGGCATCATCGTGGCGCTGTTTGCTGTCACCACTGACAACTTTGCCGACGGCACGATTTTCGTCGCGATCGGTGGAGCGATATTGGTATGCGGTTTTGCCTTGATGTCGATGTCTCTGCGTTTGCGAAAACTCGATTCAGCTCACGCTGCTGAGTGTTAATTACTGGCGCTCTCCATTTAAGCAATCACGTGCTTATCTCACGGTGTAGAGTTCGGCTGCACCTTTTTTGGGGTTGTGGGTTGTGGGTTGTGGGTTGTGGGTTGTGGGTTGTGGGTTGTGGCAAGATTTGATGGAAACCTTACACAGAATCAAGCACTTCGCAAAACGAGGTTCGCCTAGCAATGTAAAAAGGAAAATAAGCATCGCAAATTTGAAAAAGATAGCTAAAATGTGCGTTTGCTTTGATTTGGTCAGAGCAAACATGCCTATGTAACCGTCCGTTTTTCTGAGGAAGTGACATTGAAAACGCTACATCTTTCCGCACAAAACCAAAACGATATCGAACAAGCGAAGTCGCTTCTTGCTTCTGGCGAGTTGGTGGCTATTCCGACCGAAACCGTTTATGGACTCGCGGCAGATGCCACCAACCCAGAGGCGGTAAAGAAGATTTTCGCGGCGAAAGGCAGACCGGCAAATCACCCGTTAATCGTACACATTGGCCAAGTGCAGCAGTTATCCGATTGGGCGACGGAGATCCCAGAGGAAGCGTACACCATTGCTAATGTCTTTTGGCCTGGTCCGGTTACCCTGCTACTAAAGAAATCGCCACAAGCTAATTCTGTTGTCACGGGCGGTCTAGAGACCATTGGCGTTCGCATGCCGGCACACGACGTGTTTAACGAGCTGCTCTCTAGCGGGCTGGCCGTTGCCGCCCCATCCGCTAACCCTTATAAGAAACTGAGTCCAACCTCAGCGTCGCACGTACTCAAATCGCTAGGCGGTTATATCGCTGCGGTGCTTGATGGCGGAGATTGTGCTCATGGCCTTGAGTCAACGATTGTCGATCTCACGCAACGTCCATTTCGAATCCTTCGCGCAGGTCCCATTAGCGCGGCGCAATTGTCACACACATTAGGTGAAGAAGTGTGTTCGCCTCAAGCGCATAATGTCGCCGTCCCGGGTAACGTGACCAGCCATTATCAACCTAACACCTCAGTGAAGTTGGTCGACATTGATCATCTACCGGAAGTAAAGGGAGAGGTGGCTTTGCTGCACTACTCACCGTTACCTACGGATTTGAATGTTCGCGCAATGAAAATGGCGGATAACGTGGCTCAGTACGCACACGATCTGTACCGCGCGCTTGATGATGCTGACCAATGGCACTGCGATGAGATTTGGGTAGAAACGCCACCTCGCGGTGACGAGTGGGTCGCGGTGCACGACCGCCTTGGCCGTGCACAATCCAAGCTGTAATCAGTACAGGCTGCGCTAGCGGGTCATTTTTTTACAAACACCACCACAAACAGGGCCATGGTGAAACTGCCTAAAAAGGCCTCAAGCGCAGCAATAAACCTCGCAACACCAACCGGTGAGATGTCACCGTAACCGAGCGTGGTAAAGGTCACCACACTGAAATAGAGTGAGTTAAAAAACTCCAACAGATAAAAACGCCAGCCCGTCACCCCTTCGTAAATCGGATGCGCCCCTGTGGTATCAAGAAAGAAATAGGCCATCGCGCACACCATGATCAAAAAGATCGAAAATAGCACCACGCGCACGGGGTCTTCGCCATAGCCGCAAAACAGATCAACCGCTTTGGATATACACCGTTTGGTACTGAATTTGGGTAACTGATAGCGACGAAAACGCATCTCACGTTTAAAGAAGTCTCCCGCCATCTCAAACAGTCCTTGTTTTTCGCACTGTTTACGAATGTTACGACACACCTCTTCCGCCTCCTGATAGAGACTGGCGGTGAGCGTTCTATCGTGCTTTTTCTTTGCTTGCCTGGCATCGAGTTCTTGTTTTAGGAAGCGTCCCCACTCGACATTTTCTAGCTTGGCACGCCCAAGATCTGCGCCCAATAAATTGCATTTATCCAATTTCGCACAGTGCAGATTGGCGCCGAGCATCTTGGCTTTCATCAAAGAAGAGCCGCGAAGATCTAAGCCGAAAAAATGCGCATCGGTGAGGTCTGCTCGATAAAAATCGGCCTCACGACAAAGATACCCGTCTTTACTGCCTCGATTGACCAAGTCTACATCCGTCAAATCGGTTTTCGCTAACTGAAAGCCATCCAGTGGCTTGCCCTCTGCGGCCCATTGCTCCACTTGCTGTTTGATGTCGTCGTTACTTTTATCGATGTTCGGATCATGCCAATAGCACAGTCCTGACTCACCACTAATTTGATCGCAGCACCAACCATCTGGATTACGATAGCTGCATAACTGCTCATTCGAATTCATACATGCCGCTCCCTCACTCTGCCAACAAAGGGCTATCCCGTTGACTTTTTAAGTGTAGAGCCAATAAGACGCAGCGCCTGATTAATTAGCGATGGTGACCGTCACCGTGGTTTACTCACCCACATCGCACTGCGCTCTTAACCACTGTTTGAAGACCCGCGTGTGTGCGTTGTCCACATGGGTCAACACAAAGTACCCCGCGCCAGCAGGGATGGGCTCATAAGGTGCGACTAACCTTTGCATTGAGATTTCATCGCCCAGCAATGCCATACGAGCCAAAGCAACACCCACGTTCGCCTCTGCTGCCGACATCGCCATATCGGTGCGATTGAAAAAGTGACCACGTTGGCAGTCAAAATCCATCCCTTGCTGCTTAGACCAATAGCGCCACTCATGATCTCTAACGGCCCCTTGCCAAAGCATCGCATCATGCAGCAACGTCACCCGCGACCACACCTCATTGGACGAATGCGACGAAAAATGCTGCTGATAGTAATGGGGGCTCATCACAGGGAGCAGTGACTCCGCCATTAACAGTTCAGCGCGATCATCTTTGTAGGGGATCGGACCATAGTCGATCGCAATATCAAAGTCCTTATGCTGGCTATCCACCAATGCGCCCTCGGCAAAGGTGTGAACCTGAATCGTCGGGTGTAAACGATAAAAGCTCTCTAAACGAGGGACGAGCCATTTAAACGCGAAAGAGGGAGTTAGCTTCAGACGAATCTGCGCTGCTTCGCCGGAGGATCTCACTTGCGCGGTCACGTCTTCAATGGCTAACAGATGCGGCGTTACCCCCTCGATCAGTTTTTTCCCCTGCTCGGTTAAGCGAATCCCGCGCGGATGACGTTCAAAAACACTAAAACCCAAATGTTGTTCAATGGACTTTACCTGCTGACTGATGGCTCCCGGCGTGAGGTTTAGACGACTTGCTGCTTGGCTTATCGTCGGGTACTGCGCGACTTGGCACAGTAAATGAACACCTTGAAATAACATCTGGGTCATGAGCGCGCTTTTAGTTTTTCTAAATGATGTGTTTAATTTTTATCGATTGTTACGTAAATGTAAATCGCAGATTCTTAGCCAAAATACCAATGAGGAGAATGATGTGAAGGTTGTGGTGATGGGCAGTGGAGTCATCGGACTCACGAGCGCTTGGATGCTCAATCAAGCAGGATGTGATGTGACGGTTATCGATCGTCAATCTCGCGCAGGCGAAGAAACCAGTTTTGCCAACGCAGGGCAAATCTCTTATGGCTACTCTTCTCCTTGGGCCGCTCCCGGCATTCCGCTCAAGGCCATCAAATGGTTATTCGAGCAACATGCGCCGCTAAAGATCAAACCTATGGTGAGCCGCGAGCTATTCATTTGGATGACGCAAATGCTGCGTAACTGCCAGCTAGAGCGCTATCGAGTGAACAAAGCCCGCATGTTGATGATAGCAACTCGCAGCCAGAAGAGCTTAAAAAAGCTCAACCAAACGCACAAGCTCGATTATCAAGGACGCCAAAAAGGCACACTGCAACTGTTTCGTCATACTCAGCAATTGCAAGCGGTAGAAAAGGACATGGCGCTGCTTGCCGAGGCAGGCACTCGCTTTGAACTGCTCGATGCTAATCAGTGCCTTAACCAAGAGCCCGGTTTGGCTCATATGCAGGGTGAGCTGGTCGGCGGCCTCTATTTACCGGACGATGAAACCGGTGACTGCCACCTTTTTTGCCAAGAGCTCCAGCGTCTGTGTGAAGAAGCTGGCGTGCAGTTTCATTTCAATACCCGTATTCAACGTCTAACTGCGTCTCAGCAACGTGTCTGCGCCATTCACACCGATGCCGGTGATTTCACCGCCGATACCTTCGTTGTCGCAATGGGCAGTTACAGCAAGGCATTGTTAGAGCCAATAGGGCTAACCCTCCCGATATACCCCGTCAAAGGCTATTCGCTTACCTTACCTGTCAGCGATGATCAGTATGCCCCCTCTTCCACCATTATGGACGAGACCTACAAAGTCGCCCTAACGCGCTTTGATGACAGAATACGCGTGGCGGGTATGGCTGAATTGGCTGGCTTTGACGGTAAGCTAACGGCCAAACGCCTGGCGACGCTCAATCATGTCGTCAGCAACCTATTCCCTCGCGGTGCCTCTTTTGAGCATGCACAATATTGGAGTGGGTTTCGCCCAATGACGCCCGATGGCACGCCGATCATTGGCCCAACACCACTGAGTAACCTCTTCACTAATACTGGTCACGGTACGCTAGGATGGACGATGGCGTGTGGCTCCGCCGAAATATTAACCGACCTTGTCACCGGAGATCGTCATCAATACCCGCAACTGAGCATGAGCCGCTACGGCAAATAGTAGCATTCACTAAATCAACCGGCATTATCAGCATATTTAACAAATAGAATTTGCACTTTTCCATAAAACGCATCGACCACCAGATGCGTTTTACCATTCTCAGTTTTGGCACGAGAAGACTAAACGATGAAGTTTTAACCTATCATTTCTCTTCTGATTGGAATTTTGTGGATGGAATCACGCCAAACAAGATTAATAGATAAATGATTTAACATTAAGGTTACAAAAAGGTTAATATGCTGTTCGAAATTAAACACAACCCCCCTTTAAGCGATATGCCGTTTTGTCGCTAAAGGGACTCAACAACTAACAGGGAAATTCATATGCAGTCATTTGTTGATTTTATGAATGGGATTATCTGGAGCCCGGCACTGATTTACTTGTGCTTGGGCGCGGGTTTGTTCTATTCAATCATGACTCGATTTGTACAAGTTCGACACTTCACCGAAATGTGGCGTTTGCTTCTGTCTGGAAAAAGTTCTTCTAAAGGCATCTCTTCATTCCAGGCTCTGGCCGTTTCACTCTCTGGTCGTGTCGGTACAGGTAATATTGCCGGTGTCGCTGCAGCGATCGGTTTTGGCGGCCCAGGTGCTGTCTTCTGGATGTGGACAGTCGCATTTTTTGGCGCGGCAACCGCGTATGCAGAATCGACACTGGCGCAAATCTATAAAGAAGAAGATAACGGCGAATTCCGTGGTGGTCCGGCTTACTACATCGAGAAAGCAATGGGTCAGAAATGGTATGCGTGGATTTTCGCAGTCGCGACCATTTTTGCGTGTGGCTTCCTACTTCCTGGTGTGCAATCGAACAGCATCGGTAACGCAGTCGAGGCAGCATTTGGCTCAGGTGACATGATCGAAACGGCCATCGGCACCTTCAGTTTCGCGAAAATCTTCACCGGCACACTGATTTCTATCATTCTTGCGTTCATCATTTTTGGTGGTGTAAAACGCATTGCGAGCTTCACTCAGATTGTCGTGCCTTTCATGGCATTGGCGTACATCGTCACCGCTTTCATCATCATCCTACTGAACATTGGTGAAGTGCCACGCATCTTCTCAATGATCATCGGTGATGCATTCACGCCGATGGCAGGTGTGGGTGCCGCGATTGGCTGGGGTGTTAAACGTGGTGTTTACTCAAACGAAGCGGGTCAAGGTACAGGGCCTCATGCGGCCGCAGCGGCAAGTGTTGAGCACCCAGCTCAGCAGGGACTAGTGCAATCTTTCTCTATCTACATTGATACTTTGCTTGTTTGTTCAGCCACAGCGTTCATGATCTTGATCACTGGCGCGTATAACGTTCACGGTGCAGAGGGCTTCATCATCCAGAATGTCGCGGCTGATATCGCGGCGAACGGCCCAGTGTTTACTCAAATGGCGATTGAAAGTGCACTGCCAGGCATCGGCAAACCGTTCATCGCTATCGCGCTGTTCTTCTTTGCCTTCACGACGATTCTGGCTTACTACTACATCGCAGAAACCAACGTTGCGTACATCCGTCGCCACTTCAAAGTTGACGGCTTGATGTTCATCCTTAAAGTCGCGTTGATTGCCGTGGTGTTCTACGGCACCGTCAAAACCGCAAACCTCGCATGGGCGATGGGTGACGTCGGTGTAGGTTTGATGGCGTGGTTAAACATTGTCGGTATTTTGATCATCTTCTTTATGTCAAAACCTGCCCTAAAAGCACTGAATGACTACGAAGAGCAGCAAAAACAAGGTGTTGAAGAGTACACGTTCAACCCAGTGAAACTTGGCATCAAAGGCGCTGACTACTGGGAAGAAAAATACCGCAGAAAAACAGGACTCGATCCGAAAGCAGAAGCGGAATCAAAAACCAAAAGCGTTGAGCAACCTTCAACCTAATCGATAAATAAAAAGCAGTGGACGACCGTTTCGGTCATCAATAGAGGCAAACCAAGGTTTGCCTCTATTTTTTGCTTGGCAGCTCATCCAAAGACGAAAAAAACCAGCCTGATAGGCTGGTTCTTAACATTAATCGGAAAAATTATTCCCACTCAATCGTCGCTGGCGGCTTACCTGAGATGTCGTAAACCACGCGAGAAATGCCGTCTACTTCGTTGATGATACGGTTAGAGACTTTACCAAGGAAGTCATACGGTAGGTGTGCCCAATGCGCGGTCATAAAGTCAATGGTTTCGACTGCACGCAGTGACACAACCCAGTCGTACTTACGACCATCACCCATAACGCCTACGGAACGAACTGGTAGGAATACCGTGAACGCTTGAGACACTTTGTGGTAAAGGTCAGCAGCATGAAGCTCTTCAATGAAGATCGCATCCGCACGACGCAGTAAATCACAGTACTCTTTCTTGATTTCACCAAGTACGCGCACACCAAGACCCGGTCCTGGGAATGGGTGGCGATATAGCATGTCGTAAGGTAGACCTAATTCTAGACCGATCTTACGCACTTCATCTTTAAACAGCTCACGTAGTGGCTCAACCAAGCCCATCGCCATATCTTCAGGTAGACCACCCACGTTATGGTGAGATTTGATCACGTGCGCTTTGCCCGTTTTTGACGCCGCAGACTCAATCACGTCTGGGTAGATGGTGCCTTGCGCTAGCCATTTCGCGTTTTTCAGCTTCTTCGACTCTTCATCAAACACGTCAACAAAGACGTGACCGATGGTCTTACGCTTCTCTTCAGGATCCGACTTGCCTTCTAATGCGGTGAGGAAACGCTCTTCTGCGTCGACTTTGATGATGTTTAGGCCAAATTTATCGCCAAACATATCCATCACTTGTTGACCTTCGTTTAGGCGTAGCAGACCGTTATCAACGAAGACACAGGTTAACTTGTCGCCAATTGCGCGGTGAACCAACATCGCCACAACCGAAGAGTCAACACCGCCGGATAGACCAAGGACAACTTCGTCGTCACCCACTTGCTCTTTGATGCGAGCAACCGCATCTTCAATAATGGATTCAGAGGTCCATAGACGCTCACAGCCACACACGCCAAGAACAAAGTTCTCAAGCATTTGTAGGCCTTGCTTGGTGTGTGTCACTTCAGGGTGGAACTGCACGCCGAAGTATTTTTTCTCTTCATTGGCCATCGCCGCGTAAGGACAGGTGTCCGTTTCGCCCACTTTGACGAAGTCTGCTGGAATCTCAACAACCTTGTCACCGTGACTCATCCAAACATCTTGGGTTAGGTCTAGGTCTTTAAATATTGAAGATTCATCTGACACTTTGACTTGCGCATAGCCAAATTCGCGTTCATTGGAACCGGCAACTTTACCACCTAGCTGCTCTGCCATTGTCTGCATGCCGTAGCACACACCGAGCACTGGCACGCCAGAGTCAAATACGTATTGAGGAGCACGTGGAGAGTTCTCTTCGGTGACGCTTTCTGGTCCACCAGATAGGATGATACCGTCTGGGTTGAACTCACGAATATCTGATTCTTCAACGTCCCAGCTCCACAGTTCACAGTAGACACCGATTTCACGTACACGACGTGCGACAAGTTGGGTGTATTGCGATCCGAAATCGAGGATCAAGATACGTTGGTCATGAATATTTTTGGTCATTTGAGCAGTCTTTTTAAGCTGGGTTAAGAAAACGAGGCGAGTGTACCCGCCTCTCTTCAATGCTTCAAGGAAAAAGCAAACGTTTTCGTCGAGGGTTTCTTGTCTAAGAAATTAACCGCGACGGTAGTTTGGTGCTTCCTTAGTAATTTGAACATCGTGGACGTGAGATTCCGCCATCCCAGCACCAGAGATACGAACGAACTCAGCTTTGGTACGCATGTCTTCAATCGTCGCGCTGCCCGTTAGGCCCATGCTTGAGCGTAGACCACCCATTTGCTGGTGAACGATCTCTTTTAGGCGGCCTTTGTACGCGATACGTCCTTCGATGCCTTCAGGGACAAGCTTGTCTGCGGCATTGTCCGTTTGGAAGTAACGGTCAGAAGAACCTTGAGACATCGAGCCCAATGAACCCATACCACGATAGGCTTTGTAAGAACGACCGTTGTAAAGAATCACTTCACCCGGAGCTTCTTCAGTACCCGCAAACATCGAGCCCACCATCACACACGATGCGCCAGCAACGATAGCTTTACAGATGTCGCCTGAGAAACGGATACCGCCGTCAGCGATAACGGGAATACCGTGTTGATTTGCCACTTCCGATGCATCAGCGATGGCCGTTACCTGAGGGACACCCACGCCCGTTACGATACGAGTGGTACAGATAGAACCTGGGCCGATACCAACTTTCACTGCGCTAACGCCTGCATCGATAAGGGCTTTCGCACCGGCACCCGTTGCTACGTTACCGCCAATGATATCGAGATTAGGGTATGCCGCGCGAGTTTCACGGATACGGTTAAGAACACCTTCAGAGTGGCCGTGTGAAGAGTCGATCAAAAGCACGTCAACACCCGCTTCAACCAATGCCGCAACACGCTCTTCGTTACCCGTGCCAGCACCCACTGCCGCACCAACACGAAGACGACCGCGCTCATCTTTACACGCGTTCGGTTTACGTTCTGCTTTGTGGAAGTCTTTTGCGGTGATCATACCTGTGAGTTGGAACTCATCGTTAACCACCAACACTTTTTCAACGCGCGCTTCGTGCATCTTCTCTTGCACTTCAGCACGAGTTGCCCCTTCTTTTACTGAAGCAAGGCTCTCTTTTGGCGTCATCACTGAAGAGACTTTCTTAGTGAGGTCGGTAACAAAGCGCACGTCACGACCGGTGATAATACCGACCAGCTCTTTGTTCTCTGTGACAACAGGGAAGCCTGCAAAGCCGTGCTTGTCTGTCAGTGCAACCACATCCGCGATGGTCGCTTCAGGGTTAACGGTAACAGGGTCAGTGACCACACCCGCTTCAAATTTCTTAACTTTACGAACTTCTGCCGCTTGCTGCTCAATCGACATGTTCTTGTGGATAAAGCCAATGCCACCTTCCTGCGCAAGAGCGATAGCCAGACGGGCTTCCGTCACGGTATCCATAGACGCAGAAATCATCGGAATATTAAGAGTGATATTTTTCGTCAACTGAGTGCGAAGATCAGCTGTGTTTGGGAGAACGGTGGAGTGTGCTGGCACAAGCAGTACGTCGTCGAATGTCAGCGCTTCTTTGGCAATTCTTAGCATTTGCAATATCTCACAATTAGAGGAGTAAAAAGAACAATCCAATCTCATCGTTTCGCATAATGAGGGCAACCTATTCACACTAGAGTGTGCGAGAACAATGTTGCATTTGGATTAGATATTGCGGACGGATTATACGGTCAACGCAAACGCTTGGCTACACATTTTTCTACTTTTTATTTGCAATCACCCCCTTGCTATGTATTATATTGCCGCTAATTTCCATACCCACGTCCATGGGATTAGCTGTGCCTGCATCCACCAATCAAAACATTTTCACTGTCTCTCGCCTCAACGCAGAAGTTCGCCTGCTGCTTGAAAACGAAATGGGTATCGTTTGGTTGGTCGGAGAGATCTCCAACTTCTCTGCCCCGGTGTCTGGTCACTGGTATCTCACCCTTAAAGACTCCCGAGCTCAAATCAAATGCGCGATGTTTCGCGGCAATAATCGTCGTGTCACGTTCAAGCCGGCTAACGGCAATCAAGTATTAGTCAAAGCGCGTCTCTCGTTGTATGAACCTCGCGGCGACTATCAGTTGATCATTGAAAGCATGCAGCCGGAAGGCGATGGCCGACTCCAGCAAGAGTTTGAAGCGCTTAAAATGAAGCTAGCTGCTGAAGGCCTGTTTGCACAGACTAACAAGAAGCCGCTGCCTGAGCATCCGAAACGGGTTGGCATCATTACCTCGAAAACCGGTGCGGCGCTCTACGATATTCTGGATGTACTGAAGCGACGTGACCCTTCACTGCCGGTGATTATTTACCCGACATTAGTACAAGGTGACGATGCCGCGATTCAAATCGCGCAAGCCATTGGCTGTGCCAACAGTCGTAACGAATGTGATGTCTTGATCGTCGGTCGTGGCGGGGGCTCTCTAGAAGACTTATGGTGCTTCAACCACGAGGTCGTAGCGCGAACGATTGCGGCGAGTCAAATCCCGATTATCAGTGCGGTTGGACATGAAGTGGATGTGACCATCGCCGATTTCGTCGCCGATATGCGCGCGCCTACCCCCTCGGCAGCCGCTGAGCTAGTGAGCCGCGACAACAGCCATAAAGAGCAAGCGCTCGCTAGTCGTGAGCATAAACTGCTCAGTACGTGGCGCCAGAGAGTGTCTGAGCAACAACGCAACCTGACTGGCCTGCTGCATCGTCTCGAACGTCAACATCCCACTCATCAACTTCAACGTCAGAGCCAGCAGTTAGATGAACTCGACATTCGCCTCAAGCGAGCGATGGATAATGGATTGCGCAGTGCAGAGCAACGAGTCGAGCGACTGCACTACAAACTCAACCTGCATAGCCCTGCACATAAACTCGCCAATCAACACGCAAGCATGATCCGTTTAGAGCAACAACTGATCGACGCGATGAATAAACGTTTGACCTATCAACGCCATCAACTCGCGTTAGCGGCGGAAACGTTAGATGCGGTCAGCCCACTGGCGACATTAAAACGTGGCTACTCGATCAGCCAAAACGCACAAGGCGATGTAGTGACCTCCACAAAGCAAATGAAATCAGGTGACACCTTAGTCACCCGTTTAGCCGACGGCACCCTCTTTTCTACGATTTCTTAGAGTCAATAGGACGGAACTCAAATCGAATCGCTGATTTCGATTTGAGTTCGTTGCACTGATTACAAAAATAATTTGCCGCGCCGCACGCTTGCAGCTTCTCTAATTCACTGTCGCACTGTGGGCACCAACCGATCTTGTTGTAATCATGTTGGCACTGTGTGCAGTGGTAGTGGCCATTCCACTCCAGCTCTTGCTGACAACTTGGGCATAGATTGGTGTTCATGATCTGTGTTACCTTTTTAATTTAGCTTAAACTAATATACAAAAATCCCATCTCCAACTCAATATCACACCGACTGGCTTGCTCTCATCGCTCTATGCTTCTATAAATGATCATAATAAGATCATCGGCAAAAGCCGCTGTGATCAGCGATCTCCCCCTAAAAGAACATTTATATAACCACACACCGAAAGCATAAGTTACATATGCTGCATTTCAATTTTAAAAAGCACAATTAACCAATAAAGATTAAAAATACACACTACAACCAGACTTAATAAAATGATCACTCATCCAAATACACAGTATGTAACTCGAAAATGAGTGGAAAAGAGGGATAGGCTCTTTGGTGGAGCCCATTGATGACATAAAAAAACGCCTTAGCAAGCTAAGGCGTTTTGACCATCATGTGATTATTCAGATAGGGCTACTTCTTACGGTTTTTCACCATGCCCATTAAGCGTTTGCGTTTACGCTCTTGTGATAGGGTCATCTTGCTCGATTTACCTTCATACGGGTTTTCACTGTTCTGGAAAGTAATTCGAATCGGTGTGCCCATAATCTCAAGCGATTTACGGAAGTAGTTCATCAAGAAGCGCTTGTAAGAGTCTGGAAGCTCATTCACTTGGTTGCCGTGAATCACCACGATCGGTGGGTTGTATCCACCAGCGTGGGCGTATTTTAGCTTCACACGACGTCCACGTACCAAAGGTGGCTGGTGATCGTCGGTTGCCATCTTCATGATTCGAGTCAAAACAGAAGTACCCACGCGAGTGGTGGCAGACTTGTACGCCTCTTGAACCGATTCAAACAGGTGACCTACACCCGTGCCATGCAACGCCGAAATAAAGTGAATGCGTGCAAAATCAACGAAGCCTAAGCGGCGATCCAGCTCTTTCTTGACGTGCTCTTTCACGTCCATATCAAGGCCATCCCACTTATTGACCGCAATCACGATCGAGCGTCCAGCGTTGAGCGCAAAACCGAGTAGGCTTAAGTCTTGGTCTGATATGTTTTCACGCGCATCAATGACCAGAAGAACCACGTTTGCATCTTCAATTGCTTTCAATGTTTTCACCACCGAGAACTTCTCAACGGTTTCATTGATGCGTTTACGACGACGCACACCAGCGGTGTCAATTAGGACATATTCACGGCCATCGCGTTCCATCGGAATGTAGATAGAGTCACGAGTGGTACCCGGCATATCGTACACAACCACACGCTCTTCACCCAGAATACGGTTAGTGAGTGTCGACTTGCCAACGTTAGGTCGACCGATGATCGCCAATTTAATCGGCTGATCTTGTAGGCGTTTAAACTCTTGTTCCGCCTCTTCCTCGCTGTATTCCAGTTTTTCTTCTTCATCAATGAAGTCAGTGAGGTCTTCAATTTCGCCGTTGGCTTCTTCAAGCAACTGCTCAGCAAACGGGTTAAGCGCACGGTCAATCAGTGCGCCAACACCACGGCCGTGAGCGGCAGCGATTTGGTACATGTTGTCCATACCCAGTTGCCAAAACTCAGCGCTGGCCGCTTCGGCATCGATACCGTCGACTTTGTTTACCACCAGCATCGCTGCCTTTTCAATCTTACGTAGATGAAGGGCAATGGCTTCGTCCGCCACAGTCAGACCCGCACGGCCGTCCACCATGAATAGCACAACATCCGCTTCATCAATCGCGGCGAGTGACTGCTGAGCCATTTTGGTTTCAACGCCCTCTTCCGTGCCGTCGATACCGCCAGTGTCTACGACGATAAATTCATGTTCACCAAGTTTCGCTTGGCCATATTTACGGTCGCGAGTTAAGCCAGGGAAATCCGCCACTAACGCATCACGCGTACGCGTTAGTCGGTTAAACAACGTCGATTTACCAACGTTTGGACGCCCTACAAGAGCAACAACAGGTACCATAACAACCTCTACAATCTTTTTCTCATATGTAGTTATAGGTAAGGACTGATGACGAAACCAATTTTTACCTATAACTACGTAGCGTTAACAATAAAACGGCTCCCAACTGAGTAACCAGCTAGGAGCCGAATGTGAATTATATCACATGATTATGGGTTGATCGTCTGTTTCTTTACATCGCCATTGCGAGTAACCGTGACAAATCCACCCGGCACAGCGATAGGTGAGACCGCGAAACCGCTGTCATCTAATTGCTGCTGAGCAACAAATTCGCCGGTACGTCGATCAATCCAGTGCAAGAAGCCTAGACTATCACCCACGACTACGTAACCATTGAGCATAACTGGCGCCGTTAGCAAACGGTGCTCAAGCTGATCATTGCTCCAAAGCTCAGTACCGCTGCGCGCATCAACCGAGACAATGTGGTCTTTATCTGTCACCAAGAATAAACGACTGCCTTCACTCGCCATATCAGTGGATGAAGAGTAGTTACGCTTCCAGCTTGGTGTGCCTGAACGCAGATCAATCGCGGTCAACTGCCCGTTGTAACCGACAATGTATAGAGTGCTGCCCAAAATCAGTGGTGAAGCATCAACATCCACCAAACGATCGATTTCGGTCGCCCCTTGCGGTGTACCAATGGGTTGCTGCCAAATCAATTGACCACGCTCGACAATCGCTGCCGCCAAACGACCGTTCGCCGTTCCCCAGAAAACGCCACCAGACACCGTCACTGGCGCGCTGTTACCACGCAGAGTCAGGTTCGGCACTTCAGTGCTGATGGTCCATTTGCTCTCGCCCGATTCTTGATCCAGAGCGATCAGCACACCGTCACTGGTATGAACAATCACTAAGTTACTGTCTACTGCAGGGGCAGCAAGCACTTCACCTTTGACAGCGGTCTGCCAATTGAGCGCACCGGTTTCTTCATCAAGGGCAATCACCTGACCATTTTCACTGCCAATAAACAGCTGACCATAACCGGCGGTAATACCACCAGATAATCGTGCAGAGCCCTCTTTTTCCAGGTCCGCTTGCCAAATCGCTTTGCCCGTTTCAGGGTTGAGTGCTTTCACCACACCATCACGACTGGCAACAAACACTTTATCGTAGGCGTATTCGGGTGAAAGTTGCGAGTAGTACATGCCCACACCTTTCCCTGCCGACGCACTCCATGCGCTCTTGGTCGTGAACTCATTGTCCACAACCGGTGTCGGCGCCATGATAATGGTATCTTCCTCTCCAGCACACCCTGCAAGCAAGCCAAGAACCAGCGCCGTAGAGAGTGCTTTATTGAGCATTGTCTTCATGCGCATCCTTACTTAGCGAGATCGTCCAGCTTCATTTGCAGAGCCTGACTTGGCTCGCCAGACTGTTGAGCTTGGGTGTAGGCGGCATATGCCCCTTCTTCATCACCCTTGAGTAAAAGAATATCGCCTTTCAACTCTTCTACGCGCCCCATCCAACTTTCGTCGTTGATGTTAGCCAACTCTGAGATCGCCGCATCAAAGTCTGTTTGCTGAGCTTGAATACGCGCAATTCGGTAGTGAAGGACACTCAGCAGCGCTTGGTCTTTAGTGGCCGATTTTGCCCACTCGAGCTGTGCTAGTGCTTCATCCAAATTACCTGCATCAACCTGAGCTTTCGCCAATTGCATCGCCGCCAATACCGCGTATTGCGACTCGCCATTCGCCTCAATAAACCCTTGCACGTTAGCACTGGCATCTGCGCCTTTGGCTGCCAACTCTTGAATCACTGTGGTGTAACTCTCAGAGGCCGCTTCCTGAGCTGCTGTGACGGAGTCTTGGTAATAACGCCAGCCAAACAGACCACCCAAACCAATGACGGCACCGAAAATGACCGCTTTGCCATTTTCTTTCCACCAATCTTTAATCGCTTCTACTTGTTGTTCTTCAGAATCGTAGAGTTCCACTTCCTGTCCTCTTAAAATCGAAAAAAGTGGCGCATAAAGGTCGCCACTTCCTATTATCGGGTTATACCAACTGCGCTAATTTGCTCGCCACATCGGCATGGCTGATGGTTTCTTGTGTACCACCAATCAGATCTTTCACGACGACCGTGCTGTCTGCGACTTCATTCTCGCCCAGAACCAGCGCCACCGCTGCACCCACTTTGTCCGCACGCTTGAATTGCTTCTTAAAGTTACCGCCGCCAAAGTGATTCATCACTCGCAGGCCTGGTACTTGCTCGCGCAACTGCTCAGCCAACTTCATTCCAGCCATCATGGTGCCTTCACCCGCGGTGACCATGTAAACATCGACGCTGCGACGCACATCGGTCAACTCAAGGGTTTCTAGCATCAGAACCAAACGCTCAAGGCCCATAGCAAAACCAACCGCAGGCGTTGCCTTGCCACCGAGTTGCTCAACCAAGCCGTCGTAGCGACCACCACCACACACCGTACCTTGCGCACCTAGGCTTTCCGTTATCCACTCAAATACCGTGCGGTTGTAGTAATCCAAACCACGCACCAAACGCTCATTGACTGTGTATTCGATACCTGCTGCGTCGAGAAGTTCACAAAGGCCGGCAAAATGTTGCTTTGAGTCTGCGTCTAAGTAGTCAGACAGACGAGGGGCGTCACCGAGTACCGCTTGGATTTCTGGGTTCTTGGTATCCAAAACTCGCAGCGGGTTAGTGTGCATGCGACGCTTGCAATCGTCGTCCAGAATATCCATGTGCTGAGTGAGAAACTCGATTAACGCTTCGCGGTATTCAGCACGCGCGTCAAGAGAGCCAATCGAGTTCAACTCTAGACGTACATGTTTATCAATACCAAGCTCACGCCACAGACGCGCCGTCATCATGATCAGCTCTGCGTCGACGTCAGGGCCATCGAGGCCAAACACTTCGACACCACATTGGTGGAATTGACGGTAGCGACCTTTCTGAGGACGTTCATGACGGAACATAGGGCCCATATACCATAGGCGCTGCTCTTGATTGTAGAGCAAGCCATTTTCAATTCCGGCGCGAACACAACCCGCCGTGCCTTCTGGGCGAAGGGTTAAGCTGTCACCATTGCGGTCTTCAAAGGTGTACATCTCTTTTTCAACCACATCGGTGACTTCACCAATCGCGCGGCTAAATAGATGAGTCATCTCAACAATCGGCATGCGCACTTCGTTGTAACCGTAAGCGCTGATTACGTTTTTCACTGCGGTTTCAAGTTTTTGCCACAGTGGAGATTGAGTTGGGAGACAATCGTTCATGCCTCGGATTGCTTGAATTGTTTTTGCCACAATAATTACCGTAATCGTTGGTTGAGAGTTATTACTCTTGTACTTTTACATCAATGCGATTTTGCGAATCCATCAACGCGGCTTTAGCGCGGATCTTCGCTTCGAGTTGACTCACGAGATCGTCGTTATCAAATCGCTCTTTTTGACGTTTGCCATCTTCATAGAAGGCACTTTTCTTGTTACTGCCCGCCAAGCCCAAATGCGACACTTCCGCCTCACCGGGTCCATTGACCACACAGCCAATAATTGAAACATCCATCGGTGTGATAATGTCTTCAAGACGCTGCTCTAGCGCATTGACCGTACCAATCACATCAAATTCTTGGCGAGAACAACTCGGACACGCAATAAAGTTGATCCCGCGAGAGCGGATGCGCAGCGATTTTAAGATATCAAAACCGACCTTGATCTCTTCAACTGGGTTCGCCGCAAGCGAGATGCGCAGCGTATCGCCAATCCCTTCTGCCAGCAGCATGCCGAGTCCAACCGCAGATTTGACTGAACCCGCACGCGCGCCGCCTGCCTCAGTAATACCTAGGTGTAGTGGCTGATCGATTTTTTTCGCCAACAGTCGGTAGGAATCCACCGCAAGGAAAACATCGGATGCTTTGACACTCACTTTAAACTGATCAAAGTTGAGGCGATCTAAGATATCAACATGACGCATCGCCGATTCCACCAAGGCTTCTGGGGTCGGCTCGCCATATTTCATCTGGATATCTTTTTCCAAAGAACCGCCGTTCACGCCGATACGAATTGGAATGTTTTTATCCCTTGCACAATCGACGACCGCACGAATGCGATCTTCTTTACCGATGTTACCTGGGTTGATACGCAAACAATCGACGCCGTATTCCGCAACCTTGAGTGCAATACGGTAGTCAAAGTGAATATCCGCCACCAGCGGAATCGACACTTGCTGCTTGATCTGCTTGAAAGCCTCGGCAGCATCCATTGTCGGCACCGAGACGCGGACGATATCCGCACCCACATTTTCCAGGGCACGAATTTGCGCCACGGTGGCGTCAACGTCTGTAGTACGAGTATTGGTCATCGACTGCACCGCAATCGGCGCACCGTCACCAATAGGTACGTCGCCCACATAGATACGAGTCGAGGGGCGACGTTTGATAGGAGATTCGTGTTGCATAGTAATGTCTAAGGTAAGGTGAATCTTGCTACTTTGCCTGAAGTATACCCAGAAAGGTCGACAGGTTCACTCGCTAATGTCATTGAAACGTTTTCTGGTGCACCTAAAATCACGCTGTAAGGAGACTGACCATCCAACTCAACCGACTCGCCACCTTTTTTGATGCCGGTCACGAGGGTTTTACCACTAGCGTCTTTCACCTGAACCCAGCAATCATCGCTAAAGCTCATCTCTAGACGGTTCGTCACTGCAACCGCCGTATCCGTTGTGCTCTCTTGCGGCGCATCAGCTTGTTCTGTTGAGTCTGATGCGGTCACTGTTTCAGCTGGGGACTCTAGCGCACTCTCTTCACGGATGATTTCAGTCTCTGACGACATCTCAGTTTGCGTGTTTTCGATCGTCTCAATACTGCTCACATCGGAATCTTCACTAAGGATAGGTTCCATCGTTTCTTGAGTCTCTTGCGAAGGCTCATCTGGCATCGCCTCATCAAGCGAAACAAAGTCCAAGGTATCACTGCTGCTTGGGTCTGCACTCTGCTGCGTGGTTTCCTGCGCCGAAGATTGGCCCAAATCCAACATGTCATCCTGCTGATTTTGCCACCACCATAAGGAAGAGATCCCGGCAATCACGGCAAAAATACCCCACGTCAGAATCATAATGCGGCTGTCGTGCTTCTCTCGCTTGGTTTTACGTGAAAAGCTCTGCATTGATTGCTCTTTATGCTGAGCGGTGCCGCTGTGATCGAGCGCCGCCAATACGACTGACTCTTTTAGCCCCACTGCCTTTGCGTACGAACGAAGGTAACCGCGGGTAAAGGTAGCGACTTGGTCAGATTCGAAGTCATTTTTTTCCAAGTTTTCGATGATGGAGAGGCGAAGACGAAGCCTATCGGCAATCTGCTTTTGCGTTAATCCTAACTGCTCGCGCTTTTGCTTAAGTAGTGTACCCGCTTCAATATGTTCTTGTGGTTGATTGGTTTCTGTCGTTTCTGTCGTTTCGTGTTCGGCAGTCATTATGAATTCATCTCTTTTAAGTGCAGGGCCTCTTCCGCGCGTGCTTTTCGTTATTCATTATTGGTAGCAATGGGGCAGAATTGGCGAAGTATCCGGGCAGCTAACTCATCAAAGAGGCAATATACGCCATCAAAAGTGTGAGGAAGCCACCAAAAGCATTAACTTTCAATTCTAATCTATATCAGAGATGAAACAACATGACAAAAGGTGATAATTCACAGCCAGCTCAAGGTTTTTCCTTAAATTGACATTAAGACGCAACATCTGATTACAAATTGTCGATAAAAAAGCCAGAGCAAAGCTCTGGCCTCCGGATTCATGTACATTTAAGTATTCAATATGCGGTTAAACGGCTTTCACCTCGATGGTTTCACCTTTGGCCGCTTTTAACATGGCAGTACGTTTGGTGCGGTCAATGACATCGCCGACCAACTGTCCGCACGCCGCATCAATATCATCCCCACGCGTCTTACGCACGGTCACGGTGTGATCGTACTGCATTAAGGTTTTCTGGAAGCGATCAATGCGAGAGTTGCTTGGCTTCTTATAAGGCGATCCCGGATACGGGTTAAATGGAATCAGGTTGATTTTACATGGTGTATCTTTCATCAGCTCTGCCAATTCACGCGCATGGTCCATATCGTCGTTAACGTGATCCAATAGCACGTACTCTACGGTCACCTTGCCACGGTTGGCATTGGAAGAAGCAATGTAGCGGCGCACAGACGCAAGAAAATCCTCGATATCCCATCGGTCGTTAATCGGCATGATTTCACTGCGCAATTTATCGTTCGGCGCGTGCAAAGAGATCGCCAACGCCACATCAATCTTACCTGTCATCTGATCAAGGCCAGAGACGACACCCGATGTGGAGACAGTAACACGACGTTTAGACAAACCAAAACCGAGATCATCTAGCATAATCTCTAAGGCTGGAATGAGGTTTTTCATGTTCAGCAGAGGTTCACCCATGCCCATCATCACGACGTTGGTAATCGGGCGACGACCGGTCTCTTTTTCTAAGCCGATCTCACGGGCAGCTCTCCATACCTGACCAATGATTTCTGAGACTTTGAGGTTGCGGTTGAACCCTTGTTGAGCCGTCGAGCAGAACTTACATTCCAGTGCACAGCCCACCTGAGAAGAGACACACAAGGTCGCGCGATCGTCTTCAGGAATGTAGACCGTCTCGACATCTTGATCGCCCACCTTCATTGCCCACTTGATGGTGCCATCAGAAGAGTGTTGCGCCTCAGCAACTACCGGCGCTTTGATCTCACAGCGCGCGTGCAGTTTCTCGCGTAACTTTTTGTTAATGTTGGTCATGTTGTCGAAGTCATCGACACCAAAATGGTAGATCCACTTCATAACTTGATCGGCGCGAAATGCTTTTTCACCTAATTCTTCAGCGAAAAATTCACGCAAGCCCTTGCGATCGAAGTCGAGTAGATTGATTTTTTCAGTGCTCATGTAACCTCACAAACGACAGAACATTAATTAAGGGCGCGAATTGTACAGCCTTTATTCAGCGACAACAAGCGTTGTAAAGCCCTGTATCTCCTAAGGCGTTAATTCCACTTTGTTTATTAATTGAACACGCTATTTACGCCGCGGTGATTTGCTTAATTTGCTCCACAATCGCTTTCAGCCCATTGCCGCGCGAAGGACTTAGATGCGCGATAAGTCCAAGCTTTTCAAAGTACTCATCCATATCAAAATGTTGGATTTGCTGCGCTGTTTTGTGGTTGTAAGCCGCCATCACGAGGGCAATTAAACCACGTACAATACGAGCGTCAGAATCGGCACAAAAGGTCCACACACCGTCATGCTGCTCACAGATTAACCACACTTGGCTCTCACAGCCTGACACCGTCACTTGTTCACTTTTCAGCGCATCTGGCATCACGGGGAGTTGCTTACCCCACTGAATCACTTGTCGGTAGCGATCTTCCCAGCCTTTTAATCCTGACATAGTTAGAATGACGTCGTCCGCCGTTATCGTCTGGCCAAACACTGAGGATGGTGCTTCACTCATTTCATTTCCACTCATTAGCGATATTTCTGAATCAATTTTTCCACAATACGCGAGACCGCCACAAAACCAAAAGTGGCCGTCACCACCGTGGCGGCGCCAAAGCCACTGGCGCAATCCATTCGCTTTGGCCCTTCTGCCGTTGACTTCACCCCACACACGCTGCCATCGGCTTGCGGGTACTTCAACTGCTCAGTGGAAAAGACGCAATCGATGCCAAACTTACGCTGCGGATTTTTAGGGAAATTATGGTGCCGGCGCAAGGTATCTTTGATCTTTTTCGCTAGCGGATCTTGAATGGTCTTGGTTAAGTCCGCGACTTGAATTTGAGTCGGGTCAACCTGGCCACCCGCACCGCCCGTCGTAATCACTTTGATTTTGTTGCTGCGGCAGTAGGCGAGCAACGCAGCTTTTGCTTTGACGCTATCAATCGCATCCAACACATAATCAAACTCTTTGCTGAGGTACTCATGCTGATTGTCTGGCGTAATGAAGTCATCAATTAAATTGACTTTGCATTCTGGATTGATGAGTTTGACGCGCTCTGCCATGACCTCAATTTTGCTCTGCCCAACAGTGCCAGACATCGCATGAATCTGGCGATTAATGTTGGTCACACAGACATCATCCATGTCAATCAAGGTCAACTCACCAATTCCTGTGCGAGCCAACGCCTCTACAGCCCAAGAGCCAACGCCGCCTATTCCGATAACACACACGTGCGCCGCGCGCAGAATCTCCACTTCACTCTGTCCGTAGAGTCGGCGTGTACCGCCAAAGCGTTGGTTATAGCTGTCCGAGGCGGGGGTATCAAGTTGGCGCATGGCAAGGCTTCTCCGCTACAAATTTGGTGATGAGTAAATAGAAAGAGTGCGATTTATACGCACTCTTGTTTCAAATGTCTAGAATTGGCCAAGCCAACGCTTAACTAGCTGAAGGGAAAGATACCCCTAACCAGCGGCCACTATTCTCGCTTCTCTGGCGGCATGGCCCATGGTGCTTCAGTCGCGCTGCCTTCTAATCCGAGTTTCCACACCCGGCCAAAGTGTTTGTAATGGCCCGCCTCAATACCGGCTCTCGGCCCCATGCCGTGGTACAGATCAAGGTGATTCTGTTTCACTGCGCCACCAGTATCGAGTACGATCAACAAGCGAAGTTGATGAGCACCACTCCAGCTGCCATCAGGGTTGAGCAGTGGCACTTCAGCTAAGATAGGCGTACCCATTGGAAAGAGAGTGCGATCCCCTGCCACCGACGCCATCGCCAATAACGGGATACCTGCCGAACCGGTCACCGGCGCATCGGCGCGGGGCTCAAAGAAAACAAACGATGGGTTTTGCTCTAACAGCTCACGTACCGTGGCTTCATCGTTGGCCATCACCCACTCTTTGATCGCTTTCATCGACATGTTTTCGCGAGCAACGAGTCCGCGGTCAATCAGAACTCGACCAATGCTCACATACGCTTTGTTGTTTTTACCGCCATAGGCAAAGTACTCCAGCGTGTCGTCATCTTCAAAATGGACAAAACCGCTGCCCTGAACTTCCATCAAAAAGGGGTCGATAAGATTCGCGGCATAGCCAAGTTCGAGCCCTTGTCCTTCCAATGCGCCTGCATAGATTTGCGCGCGAGTTGGGCAGTCTTGGCTGCACTCAGGTTTGCCATACACTGGGTACTTAAAGACATCATTCGGTTGATGACGAAGTTCCATCACTGGTGAAAAATACCCGGTAAATAGCACGTTACCCTGCTTATCCCCGCCCCCTAATTGCGCTGCCTGAATGCCGTATTGGCCAAGCTCTGTCGGCTCGCCACTGAGTAAAACCCACTCGTTGAGCTTGTCATAAAGCGGTTGATAGAGCGAAGCCATACTTGGTGAGTTGATGACCACTTGCTCCGCCTGACGATGAAATTCGGTGAAATCTCGTGGTTTGTCGGACACCACTATATCGGCTGAATTGAGCACATTGGTCAACTCGCCATCGAGATACTGCTGAGCGCGATCGGTTGGCTGGGCACAGCCAAACAAAACACCGGCCGCAAGCAGAGGTAAGATTTTTTTGAGCACGTTGGTTTTCCCTTATTGTCGTTGGCGTTAAGCATGGCAAAGTGCCTGGCCGATAGCAACGAAAAAGCGTTAGCGAATGTTATGCTGGTATTTGGCGTCAAGACGATAGATAGGTTGATAATGAGGCTGTGAAATCAACTTCATTTCAGAGAACTCTTGATTGAGGATCTGAAAGCGCTTGGTGTCATCACCGAAACGGTATTCAAAGAACTGACCATCAAAGGCAAAATTGGTATCCACGACCCGCCCGTTGATCACGACACCATTTTCATTAAGGACGAAACGATCCGTCGCATACCCCGCGACATTTTGCTCAATCCAAGTACCGTAAAGGAAAGACTTAGGATAAGTGACCTGTAAGTAATATTGATAGAGCTGCGTGCCCAGCAGCGCAACCACTAACGCAAGTCCGGCAGCCATCAAAAAGAAGCTGCGCTCTTTCAGTTTGTTTTTTATCGCGCCGTTTGCGTCGATGTTACTCTTCATGAATGGGTTCCAAACTTGCTCTTAATAGTAAGTCTTAGACCAAAATGCGCACTTTGGCGAGTCTAGCCAAGGTCACTGTTTGCTTTCCATCTCAAGAAAATCCGCTCGAGATAAGAAAAGCACTTGCCGAAACAAGAATAAAATTGCAATATTTCCACATACTAATTCACTTGTAACTTTGGACGCTTCTGTGAAAATTCGAAATACCGCCCTTGTGAAAGGGTTCAGACAATCGGCACCTTACGTCAATGCTCACCGCGGTAAAACCATGGTAGTGATGCTCGGAGGCGAGGCCGTCGCAGATGCAAATTTTCCGAATATTATCAGTGATCTTGCTCTTCTTCATAGCCTGGGCGTGAAAATCGTCGTCGTCCATGGAGCAAGGCCACAAATTAACGACATTTTGCAGCACAATCACAGCGACACCCCCTATCACAAGGGAGTACGAGTGACGCAAGAAACCAATTTGAGCTACGTGATGCAAGCCGCCGGTCAACTGCAACTGGCCATCACGGCGCAGTTTTCCATGAGCATGAGCAACACGCCGATGGCGGGAACACAGCTCAACGTCGTCAGCGGCAACTTTATTATTGCCCAACCGTTGGGCGTCGATGATGGTGTGGACTACTGTCACAGTGGCCGCATTCGCCGTATTGATGTCGAAGGCATCAATCGCATGCTCGACCATGGCTCCATTGTGCTACTTGGCCCGATCGCCAGTTCAGTGACTGGCGAGTCATTTAACCTACTCTCGGAAGAGTTGGCTACACAAGTCGCCATCAAGCTCAAAGCCGATAAGCTGATCGGTTTTTGTTCTGAGCAAGGGGTCATTGATGCCAATGGCAATGTCGTGGCAGAGCTGTTTCCTAAAGATGCCGAGGCCATTTTGTCCTCACTGGAAACGGAAGCCAACCCTAGCAGCGACGACACCTCTGGGACACTGCGTTTTTTGCGTGCCGCCACCAAAGCCTGCCGCGCTGGAGTGCCACGCAGTCATTTGGTCAGTTATAAGGTGGATGGCGCGCTGATCCAGGAACTCTTCTCGCTTGATGGTATCGGTACCCAGATCGTTCATGCCAGCGCTGAGCAAGTGCGAATGGCGGACATCAATGACATCGGTGGGATACTCGAGCTGATTAGGCCACTGGAAGAGCAAGGCGTACTGGTCAGACGCTCTCGTGAACAACTAGAGCAAGAGATTCATCAGTTCACCATCATAGAAAAAGACGGCTTGATCATCGGCTGTGCGGCGCTTTACCCCTACCCGCAGGAAAAAATGGCCGAGATGGCCTGTGTCGCGATTCATCCTGAATATCGTGATGGTAACCGCGGCCTGCTGTTACTTAACCACATGAAACTGCAATCCAAAGCACAAGGAATTGAGAAGATTTTTGTATTAACCACTCACAGTTTGCACTGGTTTAGGGAGCAAGGTTTCTTCGAAATGGGCGTTGAGTGCCTACCATCTCAAAAACAGAATTTGTACAACTATCAACGCAAATCAAAGATATTAAGCATCAAACTTTGATTTTTTACTGCCGTTTTTCTCATTAGGAATGAAGGGGGAAACGGCAGTTGCCAAGATTTTCAAAACTAAATTATTAGCCATTTTAATAGTTTAGCCACCGAGCTATCGATTTTTATCGATAAGCACTTTATTTAATATATTGAATTGGTTAATATTTGCGCTCCCGATTCAGGGGCTCTATGGACTTACCTTCACTTACGACCTGAGAGAACTCGGCGTAAGTCGCACGGATTGCTTGAAGTAGATAAACACGATACTAAGAGCATATAACTTGATGAAAACCATCATCTGTAACTCGATTCAAAGTTTTTGGGATATGGCAGACAACGAACTGTTAGCCGGGCTCGACGTACATTGTGTCTTCCCAGTCACAGAAGGGTTGAAGGCGTTTATCCTCAATTACCAAGAAAAATACGCGATTCGCAGCATCTCATTTACGCAAGCGCTGTAACCGACGGCGCTCGACGCTGCCCAAGCGCAGCCAGCAATCAGGGACGATTGCTCATCCCTTCTCTCACCTTACTCTTTTTCCTTCAAGCGCTGTGTCAAACCACTGGCCCGAACCGTTCGCACTTTTATACCTCTTGCCATCACCGACTCATCCACATATAGACTTAAACGTGATTTAGCGCGAGTGACGCCAGTATAAATGAGCTCTCGAGTTAAGATAGGGCTAAACTCCGGTGGTAAAATCATCAAGGTATGATCAAATTCACTGCCCTGCGATTTGTGAATCGTCATCGCGTAGGCGGTTTCATGTTCAGGCACACGGCTCGGTAACACCGCCTTGACACTGCCATCTGGCAGTTCAAAAAAGACTTTCAGCTTGTGCCCTTCTTCGTCAGGATCACGAATGCACAAACCAATGTCTCCATTGTAGAGGCCTAACGCGTGATCGTTGCGCGTCACCATCACGGGCCTACCGTGGTACCAAAGCTCATCTTGTACCTGAATCAGCTTGCGCGCAGCCAAAGCGCGCTCAATACGGGCATTGAGCCCTTGCACACCAAAGTCCCCTTCTCGAACGGCGCACAACAAACGACAACGTGAAAATGCCGATAACGCGTTGCGAGCGAGCGTATTGAGATCTTCCTGCGCCTGATTCGCCTCATTTAACAGCGCAAGGTAGCCGCGATACTCTTCCACCAGAGATTTTATCAGCAGTTGGTAGTGCTCTGTGTCGATAGGGTATTTGGCAATATCCTCAAACCCTTGCCGCCAAACTTGCTCAACCTTGTTTACGCCTCCCGAGTTGATGGCTTTGGCCAATTGACCAATCCCCGAACGCGCATCAAATCGATAACTCTTTTGCAGCATGCAGAGACTGTCCGCCATCCCTGATTGGCTGGCGCTTGCTCCATGCGCGAGTGAATCAAACCCTGTCAGTTGGGCGAGTAGTTTGCCCTGCAAGGCGCTATATCCCTCTTGATGGAAAGAGCAGATGTCCCCCAATACCGCGCCCGCTTCCACTGACGAAAGCTGATCTTTATCGCCAAGTAAAATCAGCCGAGCCCGCTTGGGCATCGCATCCACCAGCTTATGCATCATAGAGAGATCGACCATCGACGCCTCATCGACGACCAAAATGTCCAAATGCAGAGGGTTATCGTGATGATGGCGAAACTCGGCGCTGTCTGGAATCGCGCCAAGCAAACGGTGAATGGTGCTAGCTTGTGTCGGTATGGCCGCTTTCAACTCTGGACTCACCGCCAATTGCTCCACCGCTTGGCCAATCGATTCAGTCAAGCGCGCGGCGGCTTTTCCTGTCGGCGCCACCAATTTGATGGTTGGCACATGACCATGGGTGTGATCTTGTTTTGCTTGCTCAATCAAGGCAGCAAGTAACTTGGTCACGGTGGTCGTTTTGCCTGTACCGGGTCCACCAGAAATCACAGCAAATCGACGAGTGAGCGCCACCGCCGCCGCCACCTTTTGCCAACTGACGCATACCGCTTGGGGAACGAGCTTATCTAAAGCAGACAACTCAGCCACGGTTTTGGCCTGCTGGAGTATTTGGCCTATGGCAACCCAATCGAGCTCATCAGGCGCAACCACATCTAGATGGTCACACACTAATTGCTGAATCATGACGGGGGTCACTGACTGATTTTTTCTCAAATCATCAAATAGATAGCGATAATTCCTCGCAAATAGATGGTCAAGAAGCTCAGTCAACTTCGCTTGCTCATCAGGCTTTAGGATCATAGGTAACCCAAAGCTCAATAAGCGTTCGGATAAGGTCGTTTCATAATGCCAGAAACGGTGCAAGTAGAGTCGCTCACCATCGAACATCAAAGGCAGCGGCTCACCCGCACTCCCCACCCACGACGAATTCACTAAATGGGCAGCCCAATCAAATGTATGTAAGATCTGATTGAGATTCAGCGCTGCCTCGCCATACAAACCGAGCTTGTGTGCCAGATCCGCCTTTTGACCATTGGCGTCAAAAAGGGGTAAACAGATATTGCCTTTCGCCTGCTCTGCGCTGGTCAATCCAGCGATAAACGCCAGGTGGTCATCGTTAGACTGCTGATGGATAAAACGCGCAAATTGGTAGTCCAACTGGCGAATCATGCCTTTTGCTGCCAAGAGTTGCAGCTGTGAAACAAGTAGCGCCATGTCTAGATCAACTCCCCTTGGCCCGCTGGGTTAAATTTGGTTTCAATCGGCTTACCCTCTATCAATCGATCTAAATCCTCCAACATGGCTAAGCTCGGTTTCGCCGAAAAAATGCCGTGTTCGCTCTGGCCATCCATACCGCGTAAAAAGAGATAATAGACACCGCCAAAATGGTGTTGATAGTCGTAATTCGCTAAGCGGCTGCGCAAGAAACGGTGTAGGGCTAAGGCATAAATCTGATACTGGAGATCGTAGCGATGATCGGCCATCGCTTGGTTAAGGGCCTCACCGTGATAATCACTGACGTCACTGCCAAGGTGATTCGACTTCCAATCCAGTACGTAGTAGCGGCCTTGGTGCTCAAACACCAAGTCGATGAACCCTTTTAACATGCCGCGCACTGTTTGGAAGCCGAGCTCACCGGCGCGCGCGGACAGGGTATCGTGACGCGTGATCACTCGATTCAGGGATGGCGCGTCTAAAACGGTAATGGGCAGTAAAAACTCCATCTCCACCAAACGCTGAGATGGCCCTTTTTCATTCAGTCGCAGTGCATCACCATCCAAGGGCGTCGCTAGCACGGTATCGACCAACGATTGCAATACAGGAAGCCAGCTCTCATCCAACTGCTCCGCTTGCAATAGTGATTCGATGATGGCGCGATTGTGATCGCTATGGGCAGACTCGGTAAATTCAACATCTTCAAATAACGTATGTAAGAAAGTGCCCGGCCTTGCGCCGCGGGGAAAGGTGAAAATCGACTTTTCTGGTTCAGTGAGTGACGCTTCGTCGTGATCCTGCGCCGAGTCCACATCAAGGCGCAGTACATCCTCAAACCCTTGCGCCGCATGACTAGACGATTGTTTAACGAGACCGGAATAACTGGTGATACGCCAATAGCGGTCCAGTGGTGTGGTAAATGCTTTGGCGCCAAGTTGCGGCATCTCTGGTGGAGGAATCATCAGCGGCTGAGCGTGCGAATTTGGCAGATCCGCCACAGCAACACAAGGAAGCGACTCACTTTGCCGGCAAAGCGCCTTGGTCAAATCTGAGATGCCCCCCTCTTGGCCATCTTGCAGTAAATAACCCATCGCACTTTTGTGTACGCCCGTCGGCTCTTTGGTCGAACGACCATTACGCAGTGGTGCGGCGCCGACAAAACAGCCATATACCGCACGCGTCAATGCCACGTAAATCAGACGCAGATCTTCTGCAAGACGCTCGTTATCCGCGAGCGCCAAAGCCGCGCTTTGCCCCGTAATATCAAGCATGGTCACATCTTGCTCAGCATCGTAATACTTCGCCTCGCTCGCTTCACGATAGCTCAATGCAAACGGCAGAAAGACTAAGTCGTACTCCAACCCTTTCGATTTGTGGATGGTGACGATCTGCACCAGATTACGCTCCGATTCCAAGCGCTGAATTTGCTCATCACTGCCACCAAGCCCTTGCTCCGCATCGCTGATGGATTGCGCCAACCAACGCAACAAGCCATGATCGCTGTCGAGTTCACCACTCATCTGTTGCAATAACTCACCCATGTGCATCAGATCCGTCAAGGTTCGCTCACCGTTTTGCTCTTCTAGCAGGCGCTCTGCAATATGACGCTTGCTGATCACGCTGCGCAACATCGGCAATACGCCGCGTTGCTGCCAAAGTTGGCGGTAACCTTTAAACTCATCGATCGCGTTTTCCCACTCGTTTTCATCGTTGTTCAAGCTATCAAGTGTTGCAGCATCAAGGGCGAACAGTTCGCTGGCTAAGCACGCTCTTAACGCTCTGTCGTACTCGGGCGTCAGCACCGCTTGCAATAGACGCTGCACATCGCTTGCAACAACAGAACTGAACACACTGTCTCGATTGGAGAGATAGACACTGGCAATGCCTTGATCGGCCAGCGCTTGTTTGATCATCCGACCTTCATTCCCAGTGCGCACCAACACAGCAATATCACCGGCCTCAATCGCCTGATCGCCTTTCGCGCCTACCAACATGGCCTCATTATTAGCCGCAGCCTGAAGAATTGTCTGGATCTGGTTGGCCGTCGCACTCGCCATCGCCTCAAGGTACTCACCTTTGGGCAGCGGTTTCTCTTCAGCTTCTTGTAACCAATACGTCAACGCTGGTTGTCGTGTGCCGCTTAAAGTCCAACCTTTGCGCTCAGAACCCGGAGAGGCGTTGACGGGATAAAAAGGAATATCTTGATCGTAGATAAACGGGCTTTTCGGCACTGAAAACACTTGATTGACCGCTGCCACCATATCTGCGCTTGAGCGCCAGTTCGTGCCTAAAGTGAAATGCGACGTCACCTGTTGGCGCGCTTTAATGTAGGTAAAAATATCCGCGCCACGAAACGCGTAAATCGCCTGTTTCGGGTCGCCAATCATAAACAGACCGCACTCAGGGCGATCAAGGTAAATACGACTGAAAATACTGTATTGCAGCGGGTCGGTATCTTGGAATTCGTCGATCATTGCAACGGGATAGAGAGTGCGAATCCGCTCACGCAGTAGCTCAGTATCATCAAGGTCGATCGCCGCAGAAAGCTGAGTCAACAAGTCATCAAACGAGAGCCACTGCTTCTGAGCTTTGGCCGCTGCCAGCATTGTGCGGCAATGCTCTATCGCATGAGCCAACATCGGCGCTTTGAGATCTACCGGGTGAGCGAGGTGGGCTTCAATACGTGCAAATAACGGGTGCTCAGGCGCTTGGCCTTTCGGTGTTTTTTCAAGCAGTGCGTTTTGCGCAAACTTCTCCAGCGCCGTGGGTATCTCATAGTTTGTCGTCGCCTGGGCAGCCCAGGCAGAAACACTCTCTATCCAGGTCGGTAGCGATTTTTTACTGTAACTGCGCTTATTGACGTCTGACTCGTTGATGATCGCCTGCACCTCGTCTTGATGCGCTCGCCAAAGTGCCTTAAGTTCATCAATTTGAGCCAGATTACGCTCATGCAAATCCGCTAAGCTGCCCTGCATTGCAGGCACGCTTAACGCCAAAGGTGCACCAGTCAAATAGTTCGAAATCGCGGCTAACAGCTCATTCGGCGCCCGCCAAATTCGGCGAATTTCACCTGCCAGTTGGGGGGGTAATGGATAGAAATTACGCCGCCAATAATCTGCGACCACTTGCGCTTTTAGATGGCTTTCATCAGTGACAAATTCATTGCTAAATCGACTGCCTGACTCAAACGCATTTTGCGTCAGCATCCGCTGGCAGAAACCATGAATCGTGTAGACGGCGGCTTCATCCATCTGCCTTTCCGCTTGCAGCAATATTTGCGCAGCTTGGGCGTGATCCGTCACCGCTTCAAGCAAAGGCTCGATCACTGGGTCGCTGCTTTGGCCACGAGCAAAAGCAAGGCGCGCGTCATGAATACGCGCCCTGATCCTATCGCGCAGCTCCGCCGTGGCAGCCTCAGTAAAGGTCACCACCAAAATCTGATCCACAGTGAGCGGATGCGCGTGCCGAGTCTGCTCGTCGCCATGCCCGAGCAACAAGCGCAAATAAAGCCCTGCAATGGTAAAGGTTTTTCCTGTCCCAGCGGAGGCTTCAATCAGCCGAGCACCATGCAATGGAAAAGTCATCGTATCGAGTGCGGTCGGTGTGATATCACCACCACTAGAAAGAGTGGAACGAGACGATGCGGTCATAAAATTCTGCCCTTTAACTGTTCGAGTTCACACATTGGCTCAATCGAACATTGTATGAATTCATGGATGTTTCACCTATCACGATTCAGCTCGACAATATTAGTGCTAATACTCAATGTGATCCGGTTAATAAAACGCTATTTTATCTGTTAACCCCATAAAAATACGGGGAGTTCTGCGATCTTACTCACAGCAGCCTATAGAGTGAGTCGTTAGTATTCGCAGCACGAGTTGAGGCAGTGTGTCTGCCCATCAACCCAACAAATCATGGTCCCTCTGACCTGTGGCCGTACAGCGAACGCCCTACACTATAATGATTTTCTGGCGGCCACTTTACCTTCTGCTATTTTTACTTTTCATTTTCACTGCCCCTCTACGACACATCGGCAGCATCTTGTGCAGCGAGACGAGGTGCTTGAATGACGCGAGCAGCCAATGTACGCACTCGAGCGGCCAGTTCCTCATCCCATTGCGGCCAAATACGACGAATGTAACTGTCGTTGCCTTCGCCACTCGACATGTAGCCATCATTGAACGTATCGGCCATTTTTTTCAGCGATTTGTCTTCATCGTCCACCCACTTTCCGCGACTAAAGCCCGCTTCTATCGCCGCTAAAGCGGTACGAGGGAAATAAGGTAAAGGCTCACTCATGCCTTGGTAGTAAAGACCCACCAGCTCATTGAGTAGTGCGTACGCTTGCTCACGAGACTCTAGTGCAGGGTAGACCAGATGCTGCGCCCCTTCTTTTTTGTCATAGCCGATCAGGTGAGTGCGCAGCGCACGACCACTGGCGGCCATGGCCAAATGATCAAGCCAAGCGGAGAGATAGTCTTGAGATCGAATCCGCCCAGTACGAAAACGCACTAGCCCAGATTGGTACACTTGAGTCAACCAGCCGACCAGCTGTACGGGTTTGCCATCGCCAAGCACATCCAACGTGAGAGTGACTTCATGATCCTCACAAGGAGCTTGACACAATCCGTGCAAGGTTTTCGCTAACTCTTCACTTTGCACTCGGTTGGTTTCAAACTCAATGTCACCAAAAGCGCCAATAGGCAAACGCCCTTCGGCGCGATGCTTCGCCACACATTGCGCCATCAAGCGACTAGGATCGCGATCAGCTAATGTGTGAGCGGTCAGCAGTGTCGTAAGCAGCTCATCGCGCAACTGATAGCTTTCCAGTCCGCCCAGCACAAAGGGCTCTTCATCGTTCATCACAGGTTGCGGAGGCTCAAACGTCACCTTCAAGCGGCGGTTGAAAAAGTACTGAACAGGCAGGCGCCAAAAGCGTTGCAGCTCGACTAAATCCAACTCGAGTGGAAAGTGCGCGCCGAGTAGGTAGTCACTCAACTGACGCTGAAAATCACCACTCTTTTGCCCCTGGCGCAAGGCGGCAGGTAACCACTCTTGAGCGTAACTTGCCCGCTCGCCAATAAACGCCTCAGCGCTGAACGGCACCATAGGATGAGACGTGCTCAAGTGGTGAACAAGGCGCGAGCCGGACTCATCACAGCCTAAACCTGAATCGCCTTCCAAACAGTAGTTTTGATGGCAATATTCCATTAACTCAGAGACCAACACCGATGGCATGCGCGGCGTGTTGTCTTGAATTGAGCGCCCGACATAACTGATGTAGAGCGTATCCTGCGCCGATAACAGCGCCTCTAAGAAAAGGTAGCGGTCATCATCACGGCGCGAACGGTCGCCATGCTTGGCGCGACCATTCATCAAATCAAACCCTTCCGGCGGCACAGACCTTGGGTAAACGCCTTCATTCATCCCCAATAGACACACAGTCTTAAATGGGATGGAGCGCATCGGCATGAGGGTACAGAAATTGACTTGGCCGGCAAGAAAGCGCTGACTAACCCGCGTACCAGAGAGCTTGTCACGCAAATATTGCGTCACAATCGCAGCAGAGAGCGGCGCACTGAACGCGGCATCATTCAGCTGCTCTTTGAGCATCGCCAACGTATCACGAATGGATTTGAGCGCCGCTTCACCATCCAAATCCACCAAAAAGAAATCATCCAACAGTTGAGTCAGCACTTCGCGCCACTGATCCACCCCCTGGCTCAGCGCTAACCTGGCGCGATAGTGAGCAACGGTTTCAATATAGTGAGCCAGTTTGCCCGCCAGTTCGGCGCCAAGACCTTGAACTTCGTTGAACGGCGCCAGTTCACCTTGTTCGGTGTTCAGCAGCCCTGCCGATGCAGGCATCGAATAGCCCAGCAACATGCGGTTGATACCAAATTGCCATGTATTTTGGCCAGTTTTAGGCAAATCAAATTCTTGCGCGGTGTGGCCGTCGAGCCCCCAGCGAATCCCCGATTGTTCTACCCACTGTTTTGCGCGAATAAACTCGTTATCGTCGAGACCAAATCGCGCCAAGATCGCCGGTGTTTCCAACAATTCAAGCAGCTCCGAGGCCAAACAGCGCGATTGCGGCAGCATGGTCAATAATAAGAAAGCGTTCAAGATCGGGCTTTCTTGGTTGGCACTGCGATCCGAGATAGAAAAAGGGATGAATCGTTCACCCGGCGCATTGCCAAACACAGCTTGAATGGCCGGACTGTAGGCATTGATGTCCGCCACCATCACAATCACATCACGCGGTTTGAGCGACGGATCCGCTTCAAACATTGCCAACAGTTGATCGTGCAGCACTTCCACTTCTCGCATTGGGCTATGACAAGCATGTAAGGTCAGTGAGCGGTCTTGCAGCGAAACGCGACGTTTATGGTGGCTCGTGTCGAGCAACGTATCATCTTGATGCTCTTCAAGATTGAGGATATCGGCCTGCAATTCGTGCAGCAATGAGTCTCGCTCGATATCCACAAAGGCTTCAATCTCATGGGATTCCAATTGAGAAAGCAGATACATGTTGTCGCGCCCCAATTTGCCCATTGAGGCCAGCAAGCTGTTCCCCACCACATCGGTGTGCAGCTCATCCACTATATTCTCTTCAAGGCTACCTTTGAGCGGTTCGCTCTCGCCTTGCCACTCTGAGTGATCCTCTTGCCACACCAGATGTTTGCGCCGCTTCGCCGCCAATTTTGCTAAGAATTTACGGTCACGGACCTCCCCCCAATAGTAGCGACACGGGTTGGTGAACATGAGGTGGACATCAATGTGCTCACCAATGGCTTTAAGCGCATCCATATAGCGCGGCGGTAAAGAAGTGATACCAAACACAAACAAGCGTTTAGGCAGATGGTCAAAACCACCCGTTCGATGTTCAAGCGCTTCGATAAATTCTTGATAGAGGTTGGCACGATGGTAAGGCGATTGCCCTAGCGCCAGAGTCTGATCGTAGAGCGCTTGCCAAAGGATGGGTTGCCAAGGGTGTTCATCGTGTATTTCAGCGACACCTTGCCCCGCCTCCCAACTGGCGATCCACTCAGGTCGATAAACCAGATACCCATCAAAGATGTCGGCAATTTTTTCTGCCAATTGATAGCATTTACTGCTGTCTTGATCGTCAGCCAAGTAACGGCGTAACGGTTCAAATTCGTCCCTTTCTAGCTGAGATGGCAACACTTGCATCAACTTCCATGTCATCGCCTCTTTATTAAACGCACTGCGAGTCGGCACATCGGGCAAGACCTGGGTAAACAAGTTCCAGATAAAGGTCGCGGGAAGAGGAAACTCTATGTTTGCAGCCACGCCGAACGCTTTCGCCAGTTCCATTTTCAGCCATTGAGACATGCCGGGGCTCTGAACCAAAATCTGCTCGGCTTCAAACGGGTTCTCAAGCGGCTGATGGCGAATGAGCTCCACCAACAAAGATTTCAACACATCGACTTGATTGGAATGATAGACAGTAAACACAAGGCGCTCACACGATAAGAGGACGATAGGGTGAGATTAGCATAAGCCGCCCGTAAGAGAGAGTATTTGTAACCATCTGATATCGTTCAAACAAAAATACCCATGGGCGCGAGCCTCATGGGTATTATACAAATCAATGTCGAGTTACTGGCCAATCAAATCTTTGTATGCAATGGTCTTGCCTTGAGGTTTCTCATTGGCGAGTTTAGGCTTCGGTGCACCCGGTTGAGACAACCAGTACTCTCTGTCCTTTTTCGGATTCAGTTTAGGTCCACACTCACCTTGCGCTCCACTGCGCTCTAGGCGTTGCAATACGCGATCTTGCGCTTCAGCTAATCCATCCAAAGCCTCTTGTGGCGTTTTCTCGCCACTGGCAGCTTCAGATACGTATTGCCACCAGAGCTGAGCCAGTTTCGGGTAATCTGGAACATTAGTCCCTGTCGGGGTCCATTGTTTGCGCGCATCACTGCGGTAAAACTCCACTAAGCCACCCAACATCGGCGCCGCATCGGTCATAGCTTGCGAGTTGATGTCCGATTCACGAATAGGTGTTAACCCTACAAGCGTCTTCTTCAAACTGACCGATTTTGAGACAACAAACTGAGCATATAGCCAAGCAGCTTGGCGACGATCCACTGGCGTGCTGTTGAGGAAGGTCCAAGCGCCAGCATCTTGATAGCCGAGTTTCATGCCCTCTTCCCAGTATGGTCCACGCGGTGACGGGGCCATGCGCCATTTTGGCGTACCGTCTTCATTGACGACTGGTAACCCAGGCTTGGTCATATCCGCGGTGAAGGCGGTATACCAGAAGATTTGCTGGGCAATTGCGCCTTGAGCGGGCACAGGTCCAGCTTCACCAAAGGTCATGCCTTGCGCTTCAGGTGGCGCATATTGTTTTAACCAATCTACATATTTCTGTGTCGCATATACCGCCGCAGGACCATTGGTCGCACCACCACGTGCAACATCAGAGCCGACAGGACTGCACCCTTCGATACGTATTCCCCACTCATCAACAGGTAAACCGTTAGGGATGCCTTTGTCACCCGCCCCAGCCATCGAGAACCACGAGTCTGTGAAACGCCAACCCAATGATGGATCTTTCTTACCATAGTCCATATGACCGTAGACACGTTCACCATCAATAGTTTGTACTTTGTTGCTGAAAAACTCGGCGATATCTTCATACGCTGACCAGTTCAAAGGTACGCCAAGCTCATACCCATACTCTTTTCGGAATCGATCTTTTAAATCATCACGCTCAAACCAGTCTGCGCGGAACCAATACAAGTTAGCAAACTGCTGATCTGGCAACTGATATACTTTTCCGTCAGGTCCAGTCGTAAAGTCGAGCCCGATAAAGTCATCCAGGTCTAAATAAGGGTTGGTCACACTCTTCCCTTCACCCTGAATAAAATCCGATATCGGAACCACTTTGCCGTAGCGCACGTGGGTACCAATCAAGTCAGAGTCATTAATGTAACCGTCATAGATGTTGCGTCCCGTCTGCATTTGCGTTTGCAACTTCTCAACCACATCCCCTTCTTGAATCAAGTCATGATTCACTTTGATACCTGTGATTTCGTAGAAGGCTTTCGCCAATACTTTGGCTTCATACTCATGCGTCGTGATAGTTTCCGATGCGACATTGATCTCCATACCTTGGAACGGCTTGGCGGCGTCAATGAACCATTGCATCTCTTGTTCCTGCTCTGAACTGGACAAAGTCGATGGGGTAAACTCTTCACTCATCCATTTTTTTGCTGCCGCCATGTCTGCGTAAGCACTCGGAACCAATGCCAGCGTCCCTAAAGAGAACGCTAAGCAGTGTGCAAGGTACGATTTTCTAATATCCTTTTTCATTATTGTTTCACTCCAGATTTGAGTCTTCTCGTTTTCGTCAGGAGAGCCCTCATACGATTTAGCTTCCTTCGGTTCACGTCGTTATTGGTAGTACTCGCGATCTCAAACGACCACACACTGTCTGTCACGAGTGATGGTGCAATCTGTTGTTATCCCCATTTCAATACTGTGCCTAGCCAAATTACGCACAACGTAAATGGCACCCAAATGGATAAGTCTGTTAGCCCCACAAACCCCAAGTGAAAAAATGCAGAGCTAAGCAAACCAATAAATAGTCGGTCACCTCGTGTTGTCGATATAGGAAGAAACCCTTTTCTCTCCACGCACGGAGAACGGATCTCTCGAATTGTCATGGTGAGCAATATCAAAGCGATACCGAGAAAAAACAGCGCCGACGGTGTTGTCCAAGCCATCCAAGCCATGTGTGCCTCCTTACACTCGTCCGAGGGCGAAGCCTTTCGCCACGTGGTTACGAACAAACCAAATCACCAAAATACCGGGCAAAATGGTCAACACACCAGCGGCGGCAAGCACCCCCCAGTCAATCCCTGACGCACTGACCGTGCGCGTCATAACGGCAGAAATAGGTTTGGCGTCAACGGATGTCAGGGTTCTTGCCAACAACAGTTCCACCCAGCTGAACATGAAACAAAAAAACGCCGAGACACCAATACCAGAACGAATCATCGGGAGAAAAATCTTGATAAAGAATTTCGGAAAACTGTAGCCATCAATGTAGGCGGTTTCATCGATTTCTCTTGGCACGCCCGACATGAAGCCTTCTAGAATCCATACTGCTAATGGCACGTTGAATAAACAGTGCGCCAACGCGACCGCGATGTGGGTATCAAAGAGTCCCACGGACGAATAAAGCTGAAAGAATGGCAATAGAAAAACAGCAGGTGGCGCCATTCGGTTGGTAAGCAACCAGAAAAATAGGTGCTTATCGCCGACAAACTTGTAGCGAGAAAACGCATACGCTGCTGGCAGTGCCACGGTGAGCGTGATGACCATGTTCATCACCACATAGGTGATAGAGTTGACGTATCCCATGTACCAACTCGAGTCAGAAAATATGGTGTGGTAGTTCTTAAACGTCCAATGTTGAGGAAAGAAACTCAAGCTACCAAGGATTTCCTGATTCTCTTTGAATGACATATTGAGCAGCCAATAAATCGGCAGCATCAAGCATAAGATATAAAGCGCTAAACCAATGATCTGCGTATAACGTGTGTATTTGGATTTGGTCTTATTCATAGTATTCCCTTACTTGTTCTCGCCGTGGGTCATCGCGGTGTAGAACAGCCAACTCACCAAAAGAATGATTAAGAAGTAAATGATTGAAAACGCGGCGGCGGGGCCGATATCAAACTGACCGACGGCCATTTTGGTTAATGTTTGGCTGAGAAAAGTCGTCGAATTACCCGGCCCACCCCCGGTGAGCACAAAAGGTTCGGTGTAGATCATAAAGCTGTCCATAAAACGAATCAGAACCCCGATCAGTAGAACGCTCTTGAGTTTGGGTAGTTGGATATAGCGGATAATGGACCACGTTGAAGCGCGATCGATGTTCGCCGCTTGGTAGTAGGCATCTGGAATGGCGCGTAGCCCTGAATAACACAACAACGCGATCAACGAAGTCCAATGCCACACATCCATTAAAATCACCGTCAACCAGGCATCGAGTGGATCACCGGCATAGTTATAGTCAATGCCAATACTGTTAAGTGTCCACCCCAACAGACCAATATCCGCACGACCAAAAATCTGCCAAATCGTACCGACGACATTGAGAGGGATCAGCAACGGGATCGCCAATACGATTAAGCAAAAGGCCGACCAACGACCTTTAGTTGGCATAGTAAGTGCGACGATAATGCCCAGTGGTACTTCAATCAGCAAAATGGTTAAGGTAAAACCGAACTGACGAAACAGCGCATCGTGAAGGCGTTCATCATTGAGCGTTTCTCGGTACCACTCGGTGCCGACAAAATAAGCGGTATTGGCATCGAAAATATCTTGTAGCGAGTAGTTCACCACCGTCATCAGCGGCACAATGGCGCTGAAGGCGACCAATGCAAAAACAGGTAGCACGAGAAGCCATGCTTTGTTATTTGTCACTTTATCCATTACTCGTCTCCTACTTTAACCAAGAACTCGTCGGCATAGAGCATGGTCCATTGCTCAGGAAAACTGATGTAAGCGTGACCACGTGGTACAGGTTGATCTTCTTGTAATCGCGCTTTGATCGTTTGAGTACCGATACTGAGTGTGACAATTTTGTAGGTGCCTAAGTCTTCAATATGCTCTACCTGACATCGCAAGGCAGCATCGTTGGCTTTCTCCCAGACATGAACAAACTCGGGGCGAATACCGATTTTGATGTTATCGGTATTCAGTTGACGAATAGCGTGCTGATAAACTTGAGATACAGGCAGCTCAATGCCATCAAACGAAACGCCATTCGCCGACGGCGTCACCTCGATAAGATTCATCCCTGGGCTACCGATGAAGTAGCCAACAAATGTATGATTGGGTTTTTCAAACAGCGCTCTGGGCGTACCAAACTGGACAATTTGGCCGTTGTACATAACGGCTATCTCATCGGCAAACGTCGAAGCCTCTAACTGGTCGTGAGTGACGTAAATCATGGTGATGTTGAACTGCTGATGGATTTGCTTAAGCTTTCGGCGCAGCTTCCATTTCAGCTGGGGATCGATGACGGTGAGCGGCTCATCAAATAAAATCGCAGAGACATCATCACGAACTAAACCGCGCCCCATCGAGACTTTTTGCTTTTCATCGGCGGTGAGATGTTGAGCCTTCTTACTCAACACATTAGTGAGCTCGAGAATGTCCGCAATTTCCGTTACTTTGGTGTGTATTTTGGCTTTGTGCACTTTCATGTTACGCAGTGGAAAAGCCAAATTGTCATACACAGTCATGGTGTCGTAGATCACCGGGAATTGGAAAACCTGAGCGATATTTCTGTCTTGCGGTCTGAGTTCATTCACACGGGTTTCATCAAACAATACATCGCCTTGAGATGGGATCATCAAGCCAGAAATGATGTTCAAAAGCGTTGATTTGCCACAGCCTGATGGCCCAAGTAACGCGTACGCGCCGCCCTGTTTCCACACATGATTCATCTCTTTGATGGCATAGAGTGAATCTGGAGAGGGCTTTTTGTCGTATGTATGCGCCAGTGAATTCAAAGTAATTTGGACCATCTTATTGCCCTCTTACATCACGGTTCGGGGCATGGATAAGGTGGTTATCCATACCAAATACGTAGAATTTGTGGATTGGAATATAGATCTTGATGCTTTCGTCCACGTCATAGCTGTGCACACCTGGTAGGTGAAGCACCATGTCTAAGTGAGCGTTTCGCACATGAAGGAACGTTTCTGAACCACTGATTTCCGCGACTTCAACCTGAACCGTTAGCTCAACATCGTCATCATTTTTCGGTAGCAGACTTAAGTGGCTCGGACGAATACCGAAGCAATACTTGCCAGGCTTCAAGCTGCTTAAGACATGATTGAGTGGAAAATGCGTCGTTTGATCGAAGGTCACTTCGCTGGTATTGACCTCCCCTGCAATTAAATTGATAGGAGGCTCACTGAACAAAGTCGCGGACTCGACGTTGTCTGGTTGATGGTATACGGAAGATGTCGGGCCCGCTTGAATCACTCGGCCTTCATGCAATATCGTGGTGGTTCCACCTAATGCTAGCGCTTCATTCGGCTCCGTTGTGGCATAGATGGCAATCGTGTTGCGTGTTTTGAATAGCTCGCGCATCTCTTGGCGTAACTCTTCTCGCAACTTGTAATCAAGGTTGACCAAAGGTTCATCGAAGAGAATGATATCGGCATCTTTCACCAGCGCTCTGGCCATTGCAGTACGCTGCTGCTGGCCACCAGACAACTCAAGTGGGTGCTTATTCAAATGCTCAGTGATCCGCAACATTTTGGCCGTTTCATGGACACGTTGCGCAATTTCATCATCAGACATCCCCGCTAAGCGGAGCGGAGACGCGACATTCTCGTACACCGTTAAGTTGGGGTAATTGATGAACTGCTGGTACACCATCGAGATGTTTCGTTCACGAACCGAAATCCCCGTCACATCGATACCATTCATGAGTACACGGCCAGAGGTTGGCTTATCTAGGCCAGCGATCAGCCTCATCAAAGAGGTTTTACCCGCTAGAGTTCTGCCCAGCAGTACATTGAATGATCCCGGTTCAAAGATCAGGTTAACATCGCTAAGATGTCTTTCACCGTCGACGATTTTGTTGATTTGTTCGAGTGTTAATGACACTAAAAGACTCCTTTCAATTCGAGCACTATGCATCCATTAGTGCTCAAATTGCGAAAGACGTGCCAACAAAACAAAATTAAAACATTTATTTAACAAATATCATTAAAAACTCAGTAAAAACCTTGCCATGGCTTCCCAACTCATTAAATTACAAAACATTAACCAGTAAAAACAGAGATGCGATCACTCGCACATTTGTTAACAAAATGTGTTCAGATCGTGTTCAAAATGTTCAGCTTGATGGTATGGTTATTGAGCGAATTATGAACATTTAATGTTCACTCGAAATAAAAACAATAATAAACATCTCATCTACGCTTGTTATTTGGCTAATCTATGAACGACGAACATCAACACATTATCAAAGAGTCTTGGCAACGCTGTAGACAAGCCGGGCTAGGTCATAGCAGTGCTCCAATCATTGAACAGCAGTCCCACCAGTTGGTCGCGCGTGCTCAAGATGAACACTCAGGGCTTATCACCACCACTCAACAAAAAGTTCTGCCGTTTTACGATAGTCTCCTGGCCAATAGTAATTGCTTAATTACGCTAGCTAACGCGCAAGGGCACGTACTCAACAGTTGGGGGGAACAACGTTTTTTCTCTCAGCGACAGCCGCACGTCTTTGAAAATGGCGTCAGTTGGCAAGAAAGCTTAATCGGGACCAATGCGATTGGAACCGCACTCGAAACGGGTTCAATTGTACAGGTGTTTCATGATGAGCACTTCCTCACATCCAATCGCTTTATGACTGGTAGCGCTGCACCTATTTTCGATGCACAACGAACAATGACGGGGGTATTATCGATTTCAAGTGACGCCTACATGCCTACGGCACATACGTTGGGTATGGTTAAATTGATGTCACAAGCCATTGAAAACCAACTCATCACGAGCCATTTTCAACAGCAACACTTTATGTTGTGGTTTAACTCTTCTCCTGAAAACATCGATAGTCAATGGTCTTCGATTTTAGTGTTTGATGGTTCTGGTACTGTAATTTCGGCGAATCGACGTGCCGAGGTCGTTCTCGGTCAAGATCTCGCGCTGGTGAACCTTCATCAGCTGTTTGATATTCAACTCGACAAACTCCTTTCCCACCCTGCATACACCCCTGTATCGATAACAAGCCACACTGGGCATCGTTTTTTCGCCATCATCACACCGCCAAGGCAACCGCAGGCTAGAGCCCTTGATTACCGTCTAAAGCCCACACAATCGGATCATCAAACCAACGACAAGCACATTGACTTAAAACGCCTCAACACCGGTGACCCTCGTTTATCCAAAGCGATTAATCACGCTGAGCGGATCTTAAATACCGATATTCCCATATTAATTCACGGTGAAACTGGCGTCGGAAAGGAAGTGTTTGTCAACGCTCTCCATCGCTCAAGTGAACGTCAGGCACAACCATTAATTGCGGTAAACTGCGCAGCGATTCCTGCGGAACTGGTAGAGTCAGAGCTGTTTGGGTATGAGAAAGGCGCGTTTACTGGCGCGAGCAATAAAGGCTACATCGGCCTGATTCGCAAAGCGAACAAAGGCACGCTTTTTCTTGATGAACTGGGCGACATGCCGCTCAATGTTCAAGCACGTTTGTTACGCGTGTTGCAAGAAAGGAAAGTTACCCCTCTTGGCTCAACAACCGCTTACCCAGTAGATTTCAAACTTGTCTCCGCAACAAACCGACAATTGAAGCTCGATGTCGACAAGGGACACTTTCGCCAAGACCTCTATTATCGCGTGACAGGACTCAACTTAACACTCCCTCCTCTGCGTGAGCGAACCGACAAAGACGCGCTAATCAAGGTGTTGCTGCGTCAGTTCTCCCCATCAGACTCTATAGCAACTCTCAGTTTGGAGGTATTGGCGATGTTTAAAGCCCATCCGTGGCCAGGCAACATTCGTCAAATGGTCAGCGTCATCCAAATTGCAGCTGCCATGGCTGAGGGGGGACGCATCAGTGTTGAGCACTTACCCGATGATTTCCTCGCCGATCTCAAACGCAATAATGAGTGTGTCGACAACAAAGAACCAAAAGCGAGAGAGCAAGTCACCACTCACCTCTCCGTCATCAAGTCTCCGGCAGAAAATTGGCTAGACGTATATGAAGCAAATGGTAGAAATGTATCCGCTACGGCTAAATCGCTTAATATCAGCCGCAATACACTCTATAAACGCTTACGAGAGGAAGGATTGCGTTAGGTTGCGCATCCACTGGCTATCTGTGACACTAACGATAATGTCCCGTTCCTCTACTCACTAATCTATGGCTGTAAACCTCACACTGAAACAACTGAAGGTGTTCCTTGCTGTCACTCGGTATGACACGCTCACCCACGCTGCTGACGCGCTGTATCTCTCCAAAGCGGCGGTTAGCATGACCTTGTCAGAGCTTGAGAAACAGCTTGGACACTCGTTGTTTGATCGTGTGAATAACCGTCTGCTGATCAATCAAGAGGGCATCAAACTACTGCCGATGGCCGATGAACTGTTAGAACGAGCCAGAGATATTGAACATCTGTTTGATGACACTCAAGGGTTAAGCGGCGAACTGAGAATTGGCGCTAGCGATACCATCGGCAATCAAGTAGCACCGTTTCTCCTGCGCTCCTTTCGTGACACAACTGGCCATGAGCAGCAAAGCTTATTGATCTCCAACTCCGCTTTGATCTGTGAAAAGCTGGTCGACTATGAACTGGATATCGCCTTGATTGAGGGTAAAACGCTTCATCCGGCTCTAAACTCGACCCCATTTAGTCGCGACGAGATGTGCGTTATTTGTTCGCCCTCATCACCGCTCGCGCGTCACGAACGAGTAGCAATGGATGAGCTGGAACACAGCCGCTGGGTACTGCGCGAGGCGGGGTCTGGCTCTCGCGAGTTCTTTCTGCGCGTTATCGCGCCGCGATTAGAACGATGGCAGGAATCATTTGAACTCAATACCACCGAAGCCCTGATAAACAGTGTCGCCGCTGACTTAGGTTTAGGCTGTCTATCGCGCTTATCGGCACAACCGGCGATCAATGATGGCCGAGTGATTGAGTTGCCGCTGCCCCTCGATATGACACGCCGCTTTTGGTTATTGGTGCACAAAGAAAAGTATCAAAGCCCGCTACTCAAATCCTTTATTGCTTTTTGTCAGCAGTGGAAAAATTAAGCACCTGTCTCTCATAGCGCGCACGCACACCTAGACTTAAGCGGCTCAAACCTGTATAAACAGCCAGTAATGAAACCTATCAATTTAAGTTAGAGGACCAACCATGGCTGTAATCGTCAAGTACGTGGTAGAACGCAACGGAGAAGAGAAAATGACTTTTACCTCTAAAGCGGAAGCGGACGCCTATGACAAAATGCTCGATATGGCGGACGAGCTTTTCGAGCTTCTAGGTAAAAGTGAACTGATGGAAGATGAAGCCAAGCAAGAAGATTTGGCGATGTTCCTAGCGCAAAATAAAGAAGAAGTGCTCTATGCATTAGGGGCAAAGCGCAAGCCCACTCCGAAGAAGAAAAAAGTGGTGGCCGTAGACACGGAAAACACCCCAGAAGAACAAGACGACGCGGCGTAATGCCCTCTCTTTATCGTTACCAAGCCTCTGCGATTGCAGGGGCTTTGTTTTTTATACATCCTCATAAATACCATGCTCACCAACAGGGCATCCCCAGAAACAAGGCCCCCATAAACAAGGCCCCCATAAACAAGGAAAGTATCCTTGCAGCACTTTACCCTAATACCCAACACGTTCTCTCGCTACAATAACGTAAATCCCTTTGGTAACAGAACCTATGACCACACACATTGAAGTCTGTATCGATCACATTGAATCTCTTCATCACGCCCTCAAGGGCGGTGCGACACGAATTGAGTTGTGCAGCGCGTTAGCGCTTGGCGGCCTCACCCCCAGTGCCGGATTGATGCGCCTGGCGGGCCGTTACCGTGCCCTGAGAGATATTGCCCAGAAAGAAAGTATCCAGAGAGACTTAGATTCAAACGCAAAAGGCATCCCTATTTACGCCATGATTCGCCCTCGCCAAGGCGACTTTATTTTCAGCGAACAGGATTTAGAGTGCATGTTGCACGACATCGACACCGCCGCGCAAAGTGGCCTGCAAGGCGTCGTAATTGGCGCTCTGACTGCCGATGGGAAAGTGGACACCCACATGACCTCACAACTCGTCGAACGCGCGCACGCCCATCAGTTGGGTGTGACTTTCCATCGCGCGTTTGATCAATGCCAAGAACCCGGTGAAGCCTTGGAAACCATCATCTCGTTAGGCTGTGAGCGAGTCTTAACCTCTGGCCTTGCGTTGACAGCCCCTGAAGGTGTTTCGATGCTAAAACAGTTAGTGACCCAAGCGCGCGAGCGCATTGTGATTATGGCGGGGGCGGGAGTGAATGCCAGCAACGCGCGCAAGCTCATCAACCAGACCGGCGTGACCGAGCTGCACCTATCAGGAAAAACCCTGCGCCCAAGCTTAATGCGCCCACACTCTCAAGCGGCGATGGGCGAGATTGATGACTATCAGATCCCAGTCACGGATCCAGATGCGATTGCCCAAGTGGTCAAAGCGGTAAAATGTGCCCATTCAAACACTATTGTCCCGAATAAGTGCTAACATATTGATAATAATAAAAGCTTAAAGGGATGCACCATGGCAAAGAACAGGCTTGATAAAGCCTTTTACGAAAGTGAACTGGAACGCTTGCAGATTGAACTGGTCAAGTTGCAAGAGTGGGTAAAGCAAGAAGGTCTGAAAGTCGTGGTGATCTTTGAAGGCAGAGACGCGGCTGGAAAAGGGGGCGTGATTAAGCGCATCACCGAAAAACTCAATCCGCGCGTGTGTCGTGTCACAGCGCTCCCTGCCCCAACAGAAAAAGAGAAAACGCAGTGGTATTTTCAACGCTATGTCGCGCATTTACCCAGCGCTGGCGAAATAGTACTGTTTGACCGCAGTTGGTATAACCGCGCTGGTGTTGAAAAAGTGATGGGCTTTTGTAGCGAAGCGCAATACGAAGAGTTTCTCCACTCTTGTCCGGAATTCGAGCGCATGTTGCAGCGCTCAGGCATCATCTTGATTAAGTACTGGTTTTCCGTCTCAGACGAAGAACAAGAAAAGCGCTTTCTTGGTCGTATCAATACCCCCATCAAACGTTGGAAATTCTCGCCTATGGATCTTGAGTCCCGCAACCGCTGGGCGGAATATTCAGAAGCGAAGGATAAGATGTTTGCCTACACAGACACCAAACAATCGCCGTGGTGGGTCGTTCCTTCAGATGATAAAAAACGCGCGCGCCTCAATTGCATCAGCCATCTCTTAAGCCAAATTGACTATCAAGAAATCTCTTATCCAGAGATCGTCTTACCGGACATCAACAAAGAAGGCTATATTCGTAAGCCGATGGACGACCAGACGTTTGTCCCAGAGAAGTATTAACGCTTAGGTCCAGAATTCAACGCATCATCAATGCTTTGTTCGCCCAAGTGGCGAACATCTTTGCCTTTGACAAAGTAAATGATGTATTCACAAATGTTTTGGCAGCGGTCACCCACACGTTCAATTGCCCGGGCAGACCACATCACTTGCAGGATGTTGGGGATGTTTTTCGGGTCTTCCATCATGTAAGTCATCAACTGACGAATCACGGCTTCGTACTCGGCATCTAACTTATCATCCAGCTTGTACACTTCTGCGGCGGCATCGACATCCATACGAGCGAACGCGTCCAACACTTGATGAAGCATGGTAATCGCTTGGCGACACAAAGGCTCGAGGGAAACTTGAAATTGGCGCTCTTTAGAGGATGGACTCTCAATCGCAACATAAGCCATCTTGGTGGCAACGTCGCCAATACGCTCCAGATCGGTAATGGTTTTGATGATGGCCATTATCAGGCGAAGATCTTTTGCGGTCGGCTGACGCTTGGCGATGATCCGAGTACACGCCTCATCAATCGACACCTCCATCGCGTTCACTTTATGATCGTCACGTACCACTTTTCGTGCCAATTCGATGTCCTCTTTGTGCAGCGCTTGCATAGCAAAAGAGAGTTGCTGCTCAACTAAGCCTCCCATGGTAAGCACATGGGTACGAATCGACTCTAGTTCGACATTAAACTGACCTGAAATATGACGACCAAAATTCATAAACTGTGTGTGACTCCTCTTTGATTATCCGTAACGTCCGGTGATGTAATCTTCGGTTTGCTTTTTCATTGGTGAGGTAAAGATTGAGTCGGTATCGGAGTACTCAATCAGTTTCCCCATATGAATAAATGCAGTGTGATCGCTAACCCGCGCCGCCTGCTGCATGTTATGCGTGACAATCACCACAGTATATTTGGTTTTGAGGTCATTGATCAGCTCTTCTATCGTCAAAGTGGAGATAGGATCAAGTGCTGATGTAGGTTCATCGAGCAAAAGGACCTCTGGCTCTATGGCAATCGCGCGCGCAATCACCAAACGCTGCTGCTGACCACCCGATAATCCAAACGCATTTTCGTGCAAGCGATCTTTCACTTCGTCCCATAATGCTGCGGCGCGAAGCGAACGTTCAACCGCATCATCAAGAATTCGGCTGTTTTTGACGCCTTGCAGACGCAAGCCATACACCACGTTTTCGTAAATGGATTTGGGAAAAGGATTAGGACGCTGAAACACCATCCCAACTCGGCGGCGCAACGTCGCAACATCGACCCCCGGATGGTAGACGTTTTTTTTATGCAGTTTCACTTTGCCTTCGACGCGGCAGCCTTCGACCAAGTCGTTCATACGATTAATGCAGCGCAGCAAGGTCGACTTTCCGCACCCCGATGGACCGATGAACGCCGTCACCTGACCTTTAGGGATGCGCATTGAAATATCACTCAGCGCTTGCTTGTGACGATAAAACAAGTTGAGGCCATCGATCTCGATCGCCGTTTGTTCATCGCTTAGGTTACGCACATCTAGCGGCGCTCGGTAGCCTAAGGTTTGGTTCACTGAAAACATGCTTAATCTTGTCCAAAGGTTCGATATTTTTCGCGTAAATTATTGCGAATACTGATGGCGGTTAAGTTGAGCCCGATGATGACCGTGACCAATAAAAAAGAGGTCGCGTACACTAAGGGACGCGCGCTTTCGATATTGGTGGTCTGAAAACCGACATCGTAGATATGAAAGCCCAAATGCATAAACTTGCGCTCAAGGTGCAAAAAGGGAAACTGGCTGTCAACGGGCAAACTGGAGGCCAACTTCACCGCTCCGACCAACATCAGCGGCGCCACTTCTCCCGCGGCGCGAGCAACAGCAAGAATCAATCCGGTAATAATCGCAGGGCTTGCCATCGGCAGAACAATGCGCCACATGGTCTCAAACTGCGTCGCGCCTAATGCCAAAGAGCCGTGACGCACCGAATTCGGGATGCGGCTTAAGCCCTCTTCAGTGGCCACGATGACCACAGGCAAGGTCAATACTGCCAAGGTGAGCGCTGACCAAAGTAGCCCTGGCGTTCCAAACGTCGGACTGGGCAGTTTTTCAGAATAGAAGAGTGCGTCAATCGAGCCACCTAAGGTATAGACGAAAAAGCCTAACCCAAAGACACCATAAACGATCGAAGGCACCCCAGCCAAGTTGATCACCGCCACACGAATCACTCGAGTAAACGCGTTGTTGTGCGCATACTCATGTAAGTAGACTGCCGCAATCACGCCCAGTGGCATAACAATAATCGACATGATGATCACCAGCAACACGGTACCAAACATAGCCGGAAATACGCCCCCTTCCGAGTTGGACTCTCTGGGATCATCGGTCAGAAACTTCCAAGCTTGCACCGACCACTGGCCAAGTTTTTCGAGCAGAGACATATCATTGGGATACCACACATCTAACATCTCACGCAGTGGAATCGTCACCTGTGTACCCTGCATATCCACCACGACCAGTCCTTGAAGATCAAGCTCATCACGCCAATCATCAAGCCTCGCTTCCATCGCCATCAACTGCTGGCTAAAACCTTGGGATTGCAGTTGATAACGCAGCAAAAAGGCATCGTCCAAATTTCCGTTGAGTTCTCGCTTTCGATACTCCAAGCGTAGCTTATCTGCCTGCGCACTGAGCACTTTGATCTGCTTCTCGACTAGATTCTCTATGTTGCCCCGCACCTCTTCCGCGAACGCCAGTCCACGACCAATCGCCACATCCACATTTTGGCTCATCTCGCCATCGGCTTGTCGATAAGCGATGGGTCGACCAAAAAAATCACCGCCGCGCGTGCGCTCAATCACCGCCCACCCGGAAGGGGCAGTGCGATCTAACACCTCAGTTTCAAGTACAGACACAAAATCGGCAGAATAGAGATCGCGGTTGGCGACTTTAATACTCAAGCGCTCAACCAACCCTCGCTCTTCCACCTCATCTGACAATTCAATAGCCATCTCTTGTAAATGATTAATGGGCACCGATTCAGTGGCGTAGAGTTGCCCCACCAGCACCTCACCTTGAGAGGTCTGCCATTGATAGAGTGGAGAGGGCCAGAAAAACAGAGAGACCTTTCCAACCAATCAGCAGCAATAAGCCCAGTACCGAGAGTAAGCTCACGCTGACCGCACCGCCGGTGAGCCAAATCCAAGGAGAGCCGGATTTCAGCCATTGATAACCCGGTTTTATACTAATCATGGCTCACCGCCTGAGCGGTTTTGACTCGCTTACAACGCACGATACTTCTCTCTTAACCTCTGACGCACCCACTCCGCTATCGAGTTCACTGCAAAAGTAAACATCAGCAAAATTAACGCTGCTAGGAATAGCAATCGGTAGTGGGAACTGCCCACTTCCGACTCCGGCATCTCAACCGCGATCGTCGCGGATAATGTGCGCATTCCTTCCAATATGTTCCAATCAAGGATCGGGGTGTTACCGGTGGCCATCAGCACGATCATCGTCTCACCAACGGCGCGGCCAAGCCCCATCATGACGGCCGAAAAAATACCCGGGCTGGCGGTAAGCAACACCACGTGTACTAAGGTTTGCCACTGCGTCGCACCCAAGGCCAATGACCCATCCGATAAGTGTTTCGGTACCGAGAAGATGGCGTCTTCTGCAATGGTAAAGATGGTCGGGATCACCGCAAACCCCATCGCAAACCCGACCACTAAAGCATTGCGCTGATCAAAACCAATCCCGTGCTGCGCCAAATACGCACGCACATCGCCATCAAACAACCAATCTTCTAAACCGCTAGTGTGAGAAAGCACCACCACCGTCAGCAAGATGATCACCGGCATAAGAATTACCGCATGCCAGCCATTGGCAAAGTGACGCTTCCACATTTTGGGTAGACTTTGCCACAGCGCCCCGGCCAATACGGTAGACAGCGGCAAAGCGATCAACAGCACCACCACAGACGCGAGATAGTTCTCAACAATCGGTGCAAACCACAAGCCCGCCAGAAAGCCGATGATGACCGTCGGTAGCGCCTCCATCAGTTCGATAGAGGGCTTGACGACTCGGCGCATCGCTGGCGTCATAAAATAAGCGGTATAAATGGCGCCCAATACCGCTATCGGTACCGCGAACATCATGGCGAACAATGCCGCTTTGATGGTGCCAAACGCGATCGGCACCAAGCTGAATTTGGCTTCAAACTCATCATTGGCTGAGGTGGTTTGCCAAACAAACTCAGGCTCTGGGTAGCCTTCATACCACACTTTTTGCCACAGAGAGGACAACGAGATTTCGGGGTATGGATTATCGAGATGCGAGACAGACAACTGGTCGCCACTTTGGGTCAACAAATATTGTTCATTGTTGGACATCGCGGCTAAGGTGGGCGCTTTATCAAAGGCTCGGTTAAACAGCACCAACTTTTCACTGGTGGTGTAGTGGCTTTGAACCGTGCCATTGGTATAAAAACTGTAGAAGCCTTTGCGATAGGTATCAGGCAGCAGCAATTGTAACTGCGGTGCGAGTTGAAACTCTCGAATCGGCATCAAGTGACGCTCACCCTCTTTGAGCACATCAAACCACTGCGACACTTTGCCGTCTTGGTGGCTGACCAACAAAGAGTAAGCGCCCGCTAACAGCTGCACCTCACTTACCGAATGTTTGACGTTGCCTGCACTTAAATCGACCACTTCACGAACCAAGAACCCATGACGCTGTTTGGTGGCAATGACCAACTCAGATGCGCTGCGCAAATATAGCGTGTCACCATTGGGGGTGAGCAATAGCTGATCTAAATCGATAAAAGGCTGTGGGAACTCAAATTCTTGGCGTTCCTCATTGGAATCTAACCAACGGACACGGATGCGATTGTCGTCATAGTAACCGACCAAAGTGAAAGTATCGTGCGTGAAGGCATCGCGGTCTGCAAAAGCAAATGCGCGCAACTGAGCGTCAGTGGCTGACTCACCGAGGAGCAAATCCAGCGGCGGCGTAACCACATCGACACTTGGGGTGAGTACTCGCTCACCGTTTGCCAACCTGCTGCTTAATTCAGGGCGAAAGAGCTTCACTTGCCCTGATGGCGTCGCCATCGCATGCCAAGGGTTTACACCAAGACCAGAGGCAAACAAGGTGTGCTGCGCCCCTAAATCATAGTGATAAATCGCGGAGCGGCGCTCATCATTGAGCGCCCAAAACTTGAGTGTACCAAGAGAAGATAAGGTATAAGCGGAGTGACCATAGTCATCGACGCCCAGCGCAACGATAGAGTGCTCATCTATCGTTTTAGTCGCCAAATTGGGCGTGATCTTGGCGTCAGAAAACAGAGGCAAGACCATCATGGCCAGATAAACAAAGATCAGCACCAGCGCCGCAAGCACGCCGACGCCCCCCGCAGAGACAGCCAGTTTTACGATTCTATCTTTAATAAGTCGTTTTCTGTCACGTTCTCGTAACGAAAAATCGCCTTTAGCCATCTATCCCACTTACCTAAATTAACCCAAGTGTATAATATTTCCATTAGGTGACAATTATATTACAGCTCACATTAAGCAACTGAAAGTAGTGTAATAAAAACCTGCAATAAAAATGTCATATAAAGATCTTAGCTTGGCTACCAGTTTGGTCTTATTAAGTCCTTACTCTATAGCGCCCCTTAGAGAAGGCACGTTGCAAAGGTTGGGTTATGAGTGCTGAAAAACTGTATATCGAAAAAGAGCTAAGTTGGCTGTCGTTTAATGAACGCGTACTCCAAGAAGCGGCAGATAAAGAAGTGCCACTCATCGAAAGAATTCGATTTTTAGGCATATTTTCCAACAACTTGGACGAGTTTTATAAAGTTCGATTTTCCGATGTCAAACGTCGAATTTTAATCAATCAAGAGCGTGGAGGCAGTGACAACCCCAAACACCTGCTGAGTAAAATGCAGAGCAAAGCGCTCAAACTGAATGATAAATTTGATGAGCTCTACTCTGAGCTGATCCGCGAAATGGCGCGTCGGCGGATTTTTTTAGTCAACGAAACTCAGCTCAGTGACGCACAACAAAAGTGGATAAAAAAATATTTTCGCAATGAAGTGGTTCCGCATATCACCCCGCTTTTGATGCGTGACGACATCGATGTGCTGCAATTCCTAAAAGATGAATACGCCTACATCGCTGTCGACTTACGCAAAGGCGAACACAATCAATATGCCTTGATAGAGATCCCCACCGACCACTTGCCTCGCTTTGTCATGGTGCCAGAACAAAAAGGCAAACGGCGCAAAACCATCATTCTTCTCGATAACATCATCCGATACTGTTTGGATGAACTCTTCAGTGGCTTTTTTGAGTATGACGAGCTAAACGGCTACGCGATGAAAATGACGCGTGACGCCGAATACGACCTCAGTCACGAAGTCGAGCACAGCCTTCTTGAGCAAATGTCTGAGGGGGTCAGTCAGCGCTTAACCGCGATGCCGGTTCGCTTTGTCTATGAACGTGACATGCCGACCGAAATGCTGAGTTTTCTGTGCGATAAGCTGAAAATATCCAACTACGACAGTTTGATCCCAGGTGGTCGCTACCACAACTTTAAAGACTTTATTGGTTTTCCCAATGTGGGCCGTGACTACCTCGAAAACAAACCATTACCGCCGATGAAATGTGCTGATTTCGACGGGTATGCCAACGCCTTTGATGCCATCAAAGCGCAAGATATCTTGCTCTATTACCCCTATCACACCTTTGAGCACATCAGCGAAATGGTGAGGCAGGCATCGTTCGACCCGAAAGTACTGAGCATCAAGATCAATATTTATCGCGTTGCCAAAGATTCGCGCCTGATGAACTCGATTATCGATGCGGTGCACAATGGCAAAAGTGTCACAGTGATTGTAGAGCTTCAGGCTCGATTTGATGAAGAAGCCAACATTGAGTGGTCGCGGATTCTGACCGAAGCCGGCGTGCATGTTATTTTTGGCGCGCCCGGATTAAAAATCCACTCTAAATTGCTCTTGATTACACGCCGCGAAGATGACGACATCGTCCGCTATGCGCACATCGGCACCGGCAACTTCCATGAAAAAACCGCCCGTATCTATACGGACTTCTCGCTTCTCACCGCAGACCCTGAGCTCACCAACGAAGTGCGCAATGTGTTTGGCTACATTGAGAACCCGTATCGTCCGGTGCGCTTCAATCACCTAATTGTCTCACCACAAAACTCTCGCAAGCAGCTCTATCGCCTCATCGACGCAGAAATTGCCAATGCGAAAGAGGGTAAAAAGGCCGCCATTACTCTTAAAGTCAATAACCTAGTCGATCGCGGACTGGCAAATAAACTCTACGGCGCGAGCAGCGCTGGCGTAGAGATAAAGATGATCATTCGTGGCATGTGCTCCTTGGTACCGGGTATTGATGGCGTAAGCGACAACATCAAAATCATCAGCATTGTCGACCGATTCTTGGAACACCCGCGTGTTCTTATCACGCACAATGATGGTGACCCCAAAGTGTATATCTCGTCGGCAGATTGGATGACACGGAATATCGACTATCGGATCGAAGTCGGTGCTCCAGTGCGTGACGAACGTCTTAAACAGCGCATTATCGATATCATCAACATCCACTTTACCGATACAGTAAAGGCGAGGTGGATAGACAAAGAGATGAGCAATACCTATGTGCCACGCGGAAACCGAAAGAAAATTCGCTCACAGATTGCCATTTACGACTATCTTAAGAATGTAGAAAAACAGACAAAGAAACAGAAAGAGCTTTCAATCACTCATGACCCAAACACCGGAAATTCGTGATGTTGCCGCGATTGACCTTGGCTCAAACAGCTTCCACATGGTGGTCGCCAAAGTTGTAGACCAAGACTTGCAACTGGTAAGTCGACACAAGCAGCGAGTCCGTCTCGCAGCTGGGTTAGATGCACAAAAAAATTTAGACAACGCCGCCATTGAACGTGGCTTAGAATGTTTGACCATCTTCGCTGAGCGACTGCAAGGGTTTGAGGAGAGCAATGTGCGTATCGCCGCAACGCACACCCTACGTCAAGCCAACAACGCGCATATCTTTTTGCAGCGAGCCCGTGACGTGCTGCCCTTTCCCATCGAGATCATCCCCGGCATTGAAGAAGCACGCCTAATTTATCTGGGGGTTGCCCACACGCAACCGGCGTCTGACTCCAAATTGGTGGTAGACATTGGCGGTGGCAGTACCGAAATGATCATAGGGCAAGGCTTCGAACCGCATCTAGTTAACAGTAAACAGATGGGGTGCGTCAGCTTTACCAAGCACTATTTCAAAAACAACAAACTGTCGAAGAAGAACTTTGCCAAAGCGACCTTAGCGGCGGAGCAAAAGTTGGAGTCCATTGCCCATCAATATCGCAAAAAAGGTTGGGAAGTCGCGTTTGGCTCCTCAGGGACCATTAAGGCCATTCGTGATGTACTGGTCGGAATGGGCTTTGAAGATGGTATTATCGACAGCAAACGACTCGATAAGGTCATCGATAGGCTTTGTGAGTGGGAGACGATTGATGACATCAACCTCACCGGCCTCACACCGGAACGTCAGCCTGTGTTTGCGGCGGGTGTGGCGATCCTTGCCGCCATTTTCAAAGATTTCAAAATCAACGAAATGCACTTTTCAGAGGGCGCACTGCGAGAAGGCTTACTCTACGAAATGGAATCGCGCTTTAAGCGCTCCGACATCCGCATGCGCACCACGGAAAACCTTGCCAGTAAACATCTGGTCGATCTAGAGCATGCGGCCAAAGTCAAAGGCCATGCCCGCGAGTTTTTGGATCAAACCCACCAAGCGCTTGGCATTAACAAACACTCTGAGCTGTTTGATTTGCTCGAATGGAGCGCGTTATTGCATGAAGTAGGGCTTAGCATCAGCTTACAAGCCTTCCACCGCCATTCGGCTTACATTCTCAAGCATACCTACATGCCCGGCTTTAACCGAGAGCAGCAAACCATTCTCGCCATGTTAGCGCGCTTTCAGCGCAAAGCGTTAAAGCTCAATGAAATGGAAGAGTTTTCGCTGTTTAAGAAAAAGCACGTCATCAGTTTAATTCGTATTCTGCGCCTCGCCATCTTGCTCAACGGTCAGCGTAACGATGACCCTCTGCCAGCCCTGACACTGAAAGTCGATGGCGACAGTTGGACCTTGAACTGTGATGAAGCCCAGTGGTTGGAACACAACAAACTGCTCCATGCCGATCTGCTTTGCGAGCAAGAATACTGGAACAATGTGGGCTGGGAACTGACCTTTTAGACTCAGCCTCTATCATCAAACGAAAAAACGCCGCGTTACAAGTGAACGCGGCGTTTGTTTAACCTTATGATGACAACGTCTTCGTCATTTTAATTACGTAGAGAAAGGCCGACTTTTTCTAGTTCCTGCTGCGCGATTTCAGGCGATAGAGGGACATAACCATCTTTGCTCACCAAAGCTTGCCCCTGTTTGGAGTAAATAAAGCGAATGAACTCTCGCTCGATAGGAGGCAGCGGTTTGTCAGGATGCTTGTTGACGTACACATACAGGTAGCGCGACAAAGGATAGCGACCAGTCAAAATATTTTGATAACTCGGCGCAATGTAATCTTCACCCTCTTTGGCAATCGGCAGCAGCTTCACACCTGAGACTTGATAGCCCACGCCAGAGTAGCCAATCGTATTGATCGCCGAGGATACCGATTGAACAACCGATGCCGAGCCCGGCTGCTCATTAACGTTATTTTTAAAGTCACCGCCACATAAGGCGTTGTTTTTAAAATAGCCGTACGTACCGGAGACCGAGTTACGACCAAACATTTGAATCGCACGCTTTGCCCATTGGTAGTCAAGCCCTAGTTGAGTCCAAAACTCGATACTCTCCGTACCGCCACAGCGTAAGGTTGCGGAAAAAATACGATCAAGCTGAGAAAAATTAAGCCCTTCTATCGGATTGTCGCGGTGGACAAAGACGCCAATCGCGTCGATGGCGACGCGTAACTCTGTGGGTTTGTAACCGTGCTCGCGCTCAAAGGCCTCAATTTCACGGTTGCGCATTTCGCGGCTCATCGGGCCAAATTGCGCCGTTCGCTCAGTTAATGCTGGGGGAGCGGTGGAAGAGCCAGACGCCTGGACTTGACCGTTAATACTGGGGTAAATCAGCGTAAACTCTTCCATCCATAAGGTGGTCATACCGGCAAGCGTATCAGAGCCAACACTGCTCAGGCTTCCGCTAACGCCGCGTACTTTTTGATACTCTTGCAATCCTGTCGCTCGAGCAGGGCCAGTCAATAGCCCCAATACCGCCACGCCAATCGTAATGATGATTGGCCACGCTTTTTGGCGCCCCATTACTTCACCACCAAACGTTTTGGCAACAAGAAGGAGAACTTACTGCCCACACCGACTTGCGACTCAATTTCAAGATGCGAATCGTGGTGAGTTAACGCATGTTTAACGATGGCAAGACCGAGTCCACTTCCGCCGGTATCACGCGAGCGTGCCTTATCCACTCGGTAAAAACGCTCGGTTAAACGGTGAATATGCTGTTTCTCGATCCCGTCACCGCTGTCTTCCACTTCAAGCCTCGCCCCTTGTGTCGTTTCATACCAACGCACATTGACCGTCGCACCAGCTGGGGTGTATTTCACGGCATTGTAGACCAGATTAGAAATAGCGCTGCGCAGTTGATCTTCATCACCAAGCACTCGTAACGTGTCATCAACATCAAAGTGGAGCTGATGGTTTTGCTCGCCACTGAGACTCGCCGCTTCTTTCTCAAGCACATCAAGCATCACGGGGACGTTCACGACATCTTCAAGTTCATGCATGGGCGCCGCTTCGATCTTAGAGAGAGTCAACAACTGATTGACCAAACTGTTCATGCGGTTTAGCTGCTCGGTCATTACGCCGTGTGCTTTACTCCACATGGGGCCGACCACCATGTCTGGGTCTTCCGTCATTTCCAGATACCCTTGCAGCACGGTCATCGGCGTACGAAGTTCATGAGACACGTTGGCGAAGAAGTTGCGGCGCATCCCCTCAAGCTGCTTGAGCTGAGTAACGTCACGCACCACCATCAAGTGCTCCCCTTCGGTATAAGGCACAATACGTAGCTCGAGCATTCGCTCGACGTTCAACGGTGAACGCATTTCCAGAGGGACAGAGAAATCTTGCTTATTGAGATATTTGATGAAATCAGGGGTACGAATTAGATTCGATATCGGCTGGCCCGAATCGTCTGGCCAGCGAAATCCAAGCAGATGCTGGGCGAGTTTGTTGCACCAGACAATGTTGCCCTCACTGCGAAACACCACGACCGCATCGGGTAAGGATTCGGCGCCGTTGCGGAAACGGCGGATAAGGTTGGTCAGCTCTTTGCGCTTTTTGCGCTGACGCTGCTGCAAGCGGTAAATGCCATTAAATAGCGACTCCCAGTTACCAGACCCCGACGGTGGCGTCAGGCGCTTTTCGTCCCACAGCCAAGCAGATAAACGTATTTGATTGTGCAGATGCCACAGCAACTGAATCGCCGTCGCGGCTAACAACAGCCACGGCAGATAGCCAAATACCCAACCAATGAGTACCCAAGGGGTGTAAAAAAAAGCCAGCTCCCAGGCCAGCTTTTTCCAAGTTAACCGTTCTACCACTTACCTCTCCGTTTTGCTTTCCTTATGACCTCACACGTTTAATGTGATTATGCTTTGGTGGAGAAGCGATAACCTGCACCGCGCACTGTTTGGATCAACTTATCGTGCCCGGCGGCTTCGAGTGCTTTGCGTAAACGACGGATATGAACGTCAACCGTACGATCTTCCACGTACACGTTGGTTCCCCAGACGTTATTGAGCAACTGCTCGCGGCTGTAGACACGCTCTTGGTGAGTCATAAAGAAGTGCAACATTTTGAATTCCGTTGGCCCCATATCGACAGGCTCATCGTTCGCTGTAACACGGTGAGAAACGGGATCCAATTTGAGCCCTTGAACATCAATCACATCTTCCAGCGCAGTGGGCGTCACGCGGCGAATCACCGCTTTAAGCCTCGCCACAAGCTCTTTCGGTGAAAATGGCTTGGTGATGTAATCATCCGCACCCACTTCAAGGCCACGAACCTTGTCTTCTTCTTCACCACGCGCTGTTAGCATCACTACCGGAATGTTGCGTGTCAGCTCTTCACGCTTCATGTGTTTGATGAAATTAATACCGCTGCCGCCAGGGAGCATCCAATCTAGCAGAACTAGATCTGGGAAGGGTTCAGCCAATTTGGTTACTGCAGTATCGTAATCTTCTGCTTCTACTGCTTGGTAACCTTTTTGTTCAAGAACAAAACACAGCATTTCACGAATTGGTGCCTCGTCTTCAACAACCAGAATCCTTCTAGACATAATCATTTAACCTTATGTTCGTTGAGTTTACTCAATGATTAGGGCGGGCAGCCTGCCGCCTCTTGATGCATAGGCATTATTACTAGCAATTATGACACTTTTGTGACCTTTGAAAACAAATTTTCATATAACTTTTATTCTGGATTCATCTTCATATTTTGCATTTCGGCTAGGACAATCTGGTTGAAATTCCTTATTATTGCCGACTTACTTGTAGCACTAGAGAGATCATATGTGGTTTAAAAACTGTCTGGTTTATCGCTTTAACCGCGATATTGAGTTCAATGCAGACCAATTAGAAAAACAGCTCCAAGAGTTTCGTTTTACGCCATGTGGCAGCCAAGACAAACAAAAATTCGGTTGGGTCACCGCCATGGGGAAACACGGCGACATGATGACGCACGTTTCCGAAAACCGCATTCTTATCTGCGCCAAGAAAGAAGAGAAAATGTTGCCCGCTTCCGTGATCAAAGAGTCACTCAACGCTAAAGTGGATGCCATGGAAGCGCAAGAAGGTCGACCACTGAAAAAGAAAGAAAAAGAGACCTTAAAAGACGACATCGTGATGGATTTGCTACCGCGTGCCTTTAGCCGCAGCAACCACACCTATGTGCTGATTTTGCCGAGCGAAGGCTTTATTTTGGTGGATGCGAGCAGCTACAAAAAAGCCGAAGATGTCTTAGCTCTACTGCGTAAAACCATGGGAAGCTTACCCGTCGTGCCTGCCATCCCGGAAAAACCGCTCGAACTTACAATGACAGAATGGGTAAAGAGCGGCGATCTCCCAGGAGGCCTACAAATGCTTGACGAGGCCGAACTAAAATCGGTACTGGAAGAAGGCGGTATTATCCGTTGTAAGAAGCAAGAGCTTACCAGTGATGAAATTCGTAGCCACATTGAAGCAGATAAGCAAGTCACCAAACTCGCCTTGTGGTGGCAGGAGCGCTTGGAGTTTATTTTGGCCGACGACGGCAGCATCAAACGCCTCAAGTTTTCAGATGAACTGAGAGATCAGAACGAAGATATTCCTCGTGAAGATCAAGCGGCGCGCTTTGATGCCGACTTTTCACTGATGTGCGGCGAAATGAGCACTTTCTTACCGGATCTCTACCGCATGCTTGGCGGACTACCGCACCCGAACACGTAATCTTCTGCCCCAAAGTCTCTTCAACGCCTTCGCTTAGAAGGCGTTTCATTATCCTCTCTTATGTTTTCCTAGTCACCACAGCGTATTTGACGTAAAATTTGCGCCCCTGATTCCATATGGTGGAATCGGCCTGACTTGAGATCAGATTGAAGAGAAATGACTATGACCACTGAGAAAGCTTTTGTTCCTGAGCTACTGTCACCGGCAGGCAGCTTGAAAAACATGCGTTATGCCTTTGCCTACGGCGCTGATGCCGTTTACGCGGGCCAACCTCGTTACAGCCTGCGCGTTCGTAACAACGAGTTCAACCACGAAAACCTAAAAATCGGTATCGATGAAGCGCATGCGCTGGGTAAAAAACTCTACGTGGTGTGCAACATCCAGCCGCACAACTCAAAGCTAAAAACCTTTATCCGCGACCTTAAACCTGTGGTCGAAATGGGCCCAGACGCCTTAATCATGTCTGACCCTGGTCTGATTATGATGGTACGTGAAGCCTTCCCTGATATGCCAATCCACTTATCAGTACAAGCGAACGCGGTGAACTGGGCGACGGTAAAATTCTGGGCTGCCAACGGTGTTGAACGCGTGATTGTTTCTCGTGAGCTTTCTCTAGAAGAGATCGAAGAGATCCGTGAACACTGCCCTGAAACAGAGCTCGAAGTCTTTGTTCACGGTGCACTTTGCATGGCGTATTCTGGTCGCTGTCTGCTTTCTGGCTACATCAACAAACGTGACCCAAACCAAGGCACATGTACTAACGCATGTCGTTGGGAATACAAAGTTGAGCAAGGCAAAGAAAACGACACTGGCGACATCGTTGAGAAGTTTGATCCATCACAGGCGCAGCCTGTTGAAGTTCAAGACGAGCGCCCTGAAACCACGATTGGTCGTGGCAAACCAACCGACGAAGTGGTGCTGCTCTCTGAAGCTCACCGTCCAGAAGAAAAGATGGCCGCTTACGAAGATGAGCACGGCACTTACATCATGAACTCGAAAGATCTCCGTGCGGTTCAGCACGTTGAGCGTCTAACGAAGATGGGTGTTCACTCGCTAAAAATCGAAGGCCGTACTAAGTCTTTCTACTACTGTGCGCGCACCGCGCAAGTCTACCGTAAAGCGATCGATGATGCGGTTGCTGGTCGTCCGTTTGATGAGAGCCTAATGGGCACGCTTGAAAGCCTAGCTCACCGTGGTTACACCGAAGGCTTCCTTCGCCGTCACACTCACGATGCTTACCAAAACTACGACTACGGCTACTCTGTTTCCGATTCTCAGCAGTTTGTCGGTGAGTTTACCGGTAAACGTCGCGGTGACATGGCAGAAGTGGAAGTGAAGAACAAATTCGTTGTGGGTGATAGCCTTGAGCTTATGACACCTAAAGGTAATGTAGTCTTCACGCTTGAAGCGATGGAAAACCGCAAGTCTGAGTCTATCGATGACGCAAAAGGCAATGGCCACTTTGTCTTCATTCCAGTCCCACAGGATTTGGATCTGGAATTTGGTCTATTGATGCGTAACCTTAATGCTGGTCAGGATACCCGTAACCCAACAGGTAAATAACCATGGCGTTGCTGATCACGGATAAGTGCATTAACTGCGATATGTGTGACCCTGAGTGCCCCAACGGCGCTATCTCTATGGGTGACAGCATATTCGAGATCGACCCTGATCTCTGTACAGAGTGTAAAGGGCACTACGACAAACCCACCTGTCAGTCTGTGTGTCCGATCACCAAATGCATTATCACGGACCCAAACCATATTGAGACCGAAGAGGAACTGCTCGAAAAGTTCGTCATCATTCAAGGGTTAGCCTAATACCAAAAAACGCCGCTCATCGAAGCGGCGTTTTTTTATGTTAGTCAGCGTTATTTATAACTGAGCTCTGTGGCTTTGCCTTTAAATATTCGATACACCGCAAAGGTGTAGAGCAATATCATCGGCATCACCACAACCACACCATAGCCGACGATGATCAACGTCGCATCTGAAGAGGCCGCTTGGCGAGCCTCCATAATTCCAGGTACCACTTGAGGAAAGAAACTGTACGCTAGCCCCAAAAAGCTCAGCGCATAAATCACCACAGCACCAATAAAAGGCCAACGCGCGCCCCAATCATCACTGGTCGGAACTCGACGTAAGTAGCGGTCAACTAAGTAGATTGTCGTCAAAACCACCAAAGGCACCGGGGCAAGCAGCAGAATTTCCGGAAAGCTGAACCAACGTTGCGCTACCTGTTGGTTGACTAGCGGGTTAACAATGCTGACCGAGATTATCCCTAACGCAGCAATCCAGCCCGCTCTGCGTGACCAACGCGCAGCTCTGGCTTGCAATCTTCCTTCCGTTTTGAGAACCAGCCAAGCACCGCCAATGTATACATAGGCGCACGCGACACAAAGACTACTGAGAAACGCAAACCCGTAAGCTTGTGCCGATGCTTCGAACCCCATGATGTACCTTCCCACCATGTATCCTTGGGTCAGTGCCGCGAGCAATGATCCCAATTTAAAACAATTATCCCACCGCTGCTTATAGTCCGCTTTGGCCTTGGCTCGAAAATCAAACGCGACACCTCGCATGATCAATGCAATCAGCATGAAGGCGGTCGGTAAATAGAGCTCGGTAAAAATCAGACTGTGCGCACTAGGGAAGGCTATCAACAGTATCCCAACCGCCAATACAAGCCAAGTCTCATTGGCATCCCAGAACGGTCCAATCGACGCAATCATTCTGTCTCGCTGATCTTCATCGTTGCTAGGAAGGAGCATACCTACGCCGAGATCATAGCCATCCAACACTGCATACATAAATACGGTGAAGCCAAGGATCAACAGATAAACTTCTGGTAAATAGTTCAACATTAGCATACCCCTTGTTGTACTGTTGCCGTAACTTTGTGAGCATCAACGTCCTTACGAGCGAGATAAAACAAGGTGTGGATGTACGCCAGAAGAAGAGCAGCATAAACGACAAGATACATCGACAAGGAGATCATCACATTCGATGGTGCCAATGGTGTGACGGCTTCTGCCGTTCTCAGTACACCAGTGACAAGCCAAGGTTGACGTCCTATCTCTGTGACATACCAACCTGCGAGCGTCGCTATCCACCCAGAAAACGTCATGGCGACCACGACATAGAGGTAGGGCCTCGGCAGGTCTCGAGCTCTGAGCAAGCGATAACCACCAAACCAACTTACTGCTAGCATCAATAGTCCGACCCCAACCATGACCCGAAAGCCAAAAAACAGCGGCTTTACTGGTGGGTGATTGGGTGCAAAGTCATTGAGGCCGACAATTTCCCCATCAAGCGAATGAGTGAGAATCAAACTCGCCAAATGTGGGATCCCTAGCGCGAATTCGTTCTGACGCAGCTCTTCATTTGGCCAAGCAAACAGAAGCAGCGGAGCGCCTTGCTCTGTTTCCCATACTCCTTCCATCGCCGCAATCTTCGCCGGTTGATGCTCTAAGGTGTTCAAGCCGTGCAAGTCACCGACAAAAATCTGAACAGGAATGAACAACGCCGCCGCTAACAGTGAAACTCTCAATCCAAGCTTGGCTGCACGATGGCTAGGTTGCTTAATAAGCTGATAGGCACTGATGCCTGCGATCAAAAAGCTTGCGGTCAAACCAGACGCCAATAGGGTATGCGCAAACCGATAAGGCAAAGAGGGGTTGAAGATGACGTCCTTCCAACTGGTGACATGCACCACACCATCGATGACTTCATACCCAGCTGGCGTATGCATCCAACTATTCAGTACCAGAATCCAAAACGCCGACATGGTCGTGCCGACCGCCACCAAGACGGTGGCCAAAGTATGGAACCAGTCGGGCACACGGCCTCGACCAAACAGCATCACGCCAAGAAAGGTCGCCTCCATAAAAAAGGCCGTCATTACTTCGTAGCCCAGCAGAGGACCTGCAACATTACCCACACGCTCCATAAAGCCCGGCCAATTAGTGCCAAACTGAAAACTCATCGTAATGCCTGAGACAACACCGAGTGCGAATGTGAGTGCAAACACCTTGACCCAAAAGTAATAAACATCGAGCCAAACTGGCGCTTGCGTTCGGTTGTAGCGCCATTTGAAAAACACCAACATCCATGCCAGAGCGATGGTGATGGTTGGGAATAAAATATGAAAACTAATATTGGCCGCAAACTGGATTCGCGACAACATGAGGGTATCTAACATCTCACTACCTCAACAGCTAATAACCCAAATTAAATCGAAATTTCTGAAAATTTCTTACGGATATCGGAGGGTATTGGATCGGATACTCATGAATATCGCCCGAGTAGCGCACTTTTTATCTTATTTAGAAGAAAACATGAAAACGAATGACAGGGTTCAAGACTGTTCTGCTAGTAATGCCAAACATTGGCCGGGTGGTACTTTCGGCGTTTTCTTTTTGTTTGTCGTGCTCGGTGTTAGCGTTTTGATGGCAGGTTTGGGCTGTGGTTTCCAACTGGCAAGCTCTGCGCCGCAACCATCCCCCGCAGGAGGCGCGGCTTGAGGTTGACAGGCATCACTGCCCTTAGGGCAGCGAAGCCGAACATGCATGTGGTAATGATGCCCCCACCAAGGCCTAACTTTGCGAAGCCATGTTCTGTCTTGGCTCTCTTCGCTGCGGCACAAGGTGTCTTTGATAACGGGGTGAACAAAAATTCGAGCGACGTCGTCATCACTGGCTGCAAGCTTGATCAAGTCAAAATGACGACGATCCCAGCTCGCTTTCACTAAGCGGTACTGCTCAAGGTTGACCACGCTCAGAGGCTCAGGTTTGGCCAACTGACGAGAACTCAATGGCGCATCTACCAACCTAAGCCAAATGTCGATATCGAGCCCTGTTTGATGACTTGAATGGCCCGACGAAAAACGACCGCCTTGTGGCAGAGAAAGATCGCCAATCAAGAGTGAGGTGTTCAACGTTCGATGCGCTTGCTCAGCCAAATGTTCGATGTAGCGAATCGCACTGGGGTGAGCGTAGTATCGAGCGCGCTGGCTGCGCAGCACTTGATACCCTTCCCCTTCAAGCGGTAGCGCCTTAGCCCCCGCTAAGCAGCCATTGGCGTAGCTTCCTATCGCCTGCGGCTGAGATTGAGACGGAGATGAAATGGCCTCCCAAGGCGTGGCACTGACCGATGAGCCAAAGCTCATCATCAAGGCGATAGGTAGAAAGGCGCTAAGTCGCCAAATCGTCCCTGCTTTCATGACTCATCCCTTCCCTCCATTTACCGTTGCCGCTCAGCGTTTAATAATGGTCACCATTATCATAATAGCCGCTGGCTTCAAGCGCCGTGAAAATTACCGCCACATCGACCTCTTCGCCAAGCACGCCGCGAACCTGACGAGTAATGATGCTCGCGACCGCATCTTGGGTCTCTTGGCCGCGATCAAACCACAACACTTCGACAAACGGATACGCTTGGCTGACCTCTCCATCATAAAAAAACGTGGTATAGATGTATTCAAAGGTGAAATCCTCTTTGGGGCAATCCATGTGTGGTTGGAGCTCATCAAGCAGTGTTGAGGATAAGGTTTGAACCGTTTGCGGCTCCACCGCTCGAAAACGTAGATGAGGCATAGATAAGATCCTATTGTTGAGTTTGCTCCATGATAACAAGATATTGAGCAATGCCCATCGCATTCCTGCATGCGACGACCTCTAACATTATCGTGGCTCGAACGTCACGCGAAGAACCCCATCCTGACTGACGATCATCGCTCGCCAATCTCGATGTTGATAGACTAGGCGCTGGGTAGACCGAGGCGAGGCTTGCCCCAGAAGCCGCACTATTTTGGTTTCGACCTCTTGGTTTGACGCAAGCGCGAGTTCTGTCTCGATATCTAAACTCTGATCATCGATGGTGACGCGGTTGAGCACAAAACCATCTTGGCGAAGATGTAACTGCAGCTGACTCCATTGATGGGGTGAAAACGATGACAGTAATTTGATTGAAAGCGTTGCACCGTCTAAGGTGGCTTCAGCAATATAGTGCTCTTTATGATAGTCCAGCGCCATCTCACACCAAGTATCGCGCTCACACGCCAGCCAAGTTTCCTGGATCTCTTGGCGTATTGCATCGCCATTCAATATCGGTATCAACAGCGTATTGGCGCAGGCCAGTGGACTCACCAGCATCACTAGCAACAATCGAATTCTCATCACTCTTCCTTCGGTGAGTAGGAACAAAAAAGCCGCTGACATCAGCGGCTTTGGAGTAGCTCAAATAGAGGTAGCGAGCACGGAGAATGTAAGAGAGCCATTAAGGCATCTCATCAAACTCAGCGCCCTCTTTTTCAACTTGAGGTGGCATCAGGTGCTCTCGGGTGATACCCAGCTTCAATGCCAGCGCTGAGGCAACATAGATAGAAGAGTAAGTACCCACTGTGATACCAAGCAATAGCGCAGTGGCAAAACCGTGAATCATCGCACCACCTTGGGTAAACAAGGCGATAACCACAAACAAGGTCGTGCCCGAAGTGATCAAGGTACGGCTCAGCGTTTGGGTAATGGAGTTGTTCATGACCTCAGCCGATTCGCCTTTACGCATCTTGCGGAAGTTTTCACGGATACGGTCAAAGACAACAATCGTATCGTTGAGCGAGTAACCCACTACCGTCAGCAAGGCCGCGACAATGGTAAGATCCACTTCAATTTGCATCAAAGAGAAGATGCCCAAGGTGATGATAACGTCGTGAGCCAAGGCAAGTACCGCGCCCGCCGCCAAACGCCACTCAAAGCGCACCGAGACGTAAATCAAGATACAGATCAGCGACACCAAGATCGCCAGACCGCCCGCTTCTGTCAGCTCATCACCCACGTTCGGGCCGACAAACTCGATACGGCGCATCTCTACGTTTTCACCCGTGCCCTCTTTAATGGCACTGATGATTTGGTTGCCTAAGGTTTCGCCTGAAGCGTCATCACGAGGACGCAAACGCACCATGACATCACGGGCACTACCAAAGTTTTGCACCGTAGCGTCACCGAAGCCTTTGGCATCAAGCGCACCACGAATCTCTTCAAGGTTTGCCGGTTGCTCAAAGCCCACTTCAATCAGCGTACCGCCAGTGAAGTCTAAGCCCCAATTCAACCATTTAGTTGATAGCGTGAAGAGCGCCGCAGCGATCATCACAATAGACAGCGCGAATGCTGCCTTTGACCAACGCATAAAGTCGATCGTTTTCTCTGCTTTTAGAATCTGAAACATACGTATTCCTAGCCCTAGATCGACAGTTTATTAATGCGCTTACCGCCGTACAGTAGGTTAACCACACAACGGGTACCGACGATAGCAGTAAACATGGAGGTCAAAATACCGATAGACAGCGTGACCGCAAAACCTTTGATGGCACCAGTACCAACGGCAAACAAGATAATCGCGGTGATCAACGTCGTGATGTTTGCATCCGCAATAGTACTGAACGCGTTGGCGTAACCTTGGTGAATCGCTTGTTGTGGATTGCGTCCATCACGCAGCTCTTCTCGGATACGCTCAAAAATCAGCACGTTGGCATCCACCGCCATACCGACCGTCAAGACAATACCGGCAATCCCTGGCAGCGTCATGGTTGCCCCTGGAATCATCGACATTACCCCGATAATAAGCACCAAGTTCGCCATCAGCGCCATGTTGGCAATCAAGCCAAACTTGCGGTAGTAGAGCAAGGTAAACAACATGACTGCGACCATACCCCAAATACACGCTTGGACACCCATATCGATGTTCTGCTGTCCCATTGATGGACCAATGGTACGCTCTTCAACAATCGAGATTGGCGCAATCAGAGCCCCCGCACGTAGTAGCAACGCAAGGTTGTGCGCTTCGGCGGCAGAATCGATACCTGTGATGCGGAAGTTACGTCCAAGTGCCGATTGAATGGTCGCCTGGTTGATCACTTCTTCATGCTTAGACAGAATCACTTTGCCTTCAGGAGTGCGTTTACCGCTGTCTTTGTACTCTGCAAATACCGTTGCCATCAGCTTACCGATATTTTGACGCGAGAACGCCGACATCTTGTTGCCACCTTCACTGTCGAGTGAGATGTTCACCTGTGGGCGACCGTACTCATCCACGCTGGAGCTCGCATCCGTGATGCTTGAACCACCAAGAATGACACGCTTTTTCAGCACGACAGGGCGACCATCACGATCTTGCTTGATTTCACTGCCCGCTGGCGCGCGGCCACTGGCAGCAGCAGCAAGGTCAGCGCTCGCATCCACTTCACGGAACTCAAGCGTCGCCGTCGCACCGAGAATTTCTTTCGCGCGAGCGGTGTCTTGTACGCCGGGAAGCTCGACCACAATGCGGCTTGCACCTTGACGCTGAACCAATGGCTCCGCAACACCTAGTTCGTTCACACGGTTACGCAAAATCGTAATGTTCTGCTCTACCGCGTAGTTGCGAATTTCGGTGAGGCGTTGCTCGGTAAAGGTTGCTTTGAGTGCAAAGCGGCTCTCGCTGCCTGACTCCACAAACAACATGTCAGGGTGTAGACCTTCGAGAACACGTTTTGCTTGCGCTAGCTGCTCGCCATCACGAAGCAGCACTTCGACCGCATCTTTGCCCAGTGGGCGAATGGCGCGGTAACGAATTTTCTCTTCGCGAAGCTCACTACGAAACGCTTCTTCTTGCTGGCCGACGAGTTTTTCCATCGCCGCGTCCATATCCACTTCCATCAGGAAGTGAACACCACCACGCAAGTCTAGACCTAACTTCATTGGCGCAGCGCCAATCGCTTCTAGCCAGTCCGGTGTGGATGGTGCAAGGTTAAGTGCGACAATAGTATCGTTACCGAGCGCTTCGCTGATGACGTCGCGCGCACTGATTTGCGTATCGGTACTCGTAAAGCGTACAAGGATGGATCCATTTTCTAGAGCAATGGATTTATGAGATAAGCCCTCTTTTTCAAGAGCTTGAGTGACAGAGTCCAGCGTTGACAGATCAACAGAGGCGCCGCGCGCCCCTGTCACTTGAATTGCCGGATCTTCACCGTATAAATTCGGAAGTGCGTACAACGCAGCGATAGCGATGGTTAGCACCACCATCAAATACTTCCATAACGGATAGCGGTTAAGCACAGCGAGGATCCTCTAGCTGTTTATAGAGATTTCAGCGTACCTTTTGGTAGCACTGCAGTCACGAAGTCTTTCTTGATCACAACTTCGTTGTTCGCGTTAAGTTCGATTGAGATGTAATCGTTGTCTTCTGCAATCTTAGTGATCTTACCCACTAGACCACCGCTCGTCAGCACTTCGTCACCTTTGCCCATAGAAGCCATTAGGTTCTTGTGCTCTTTCACACGCTTAGACTGTGGGCGGTAGATCATGAAGTAAAAGATAACCGCGAACATACCTAGCATGATCAACATTTCGAAACCGCCACCTGCTGGTGCGCCTTCAGCGGCTGCGTGAGCTTGAGAAATAAACATTAAAATAATCCTCTATTTATATTTTATTGATATCCAAATTGGGCTTTAGCCAAACACTTTCAAGGGTCAGATTAAACAATAGAGATCACCCTCTCAAAAATGCACGCTGTTTGCCTATTTTATTAGCAAAAGCCTCTGACCATAGGTCAAAGGCTTTCAATCGTTATGCTTTCGTCAGTGGCGGCACTTCGCGGTCACGACGTGCATAGAACTCTTCCACAAACGCGTCAAAGCGGTCTTCATCAATCGCCTTTCGGATGCTTGCCATCAAGCGTTGGTAGTAGCGCAAATTGTGAATCGTGTTCAAACGCGCGCCCAAAATCTCATTGCAGCGCTCTAGGTGATGCAAATAGGACTTCGAGTAGTTTTGGCAAGTGTAACAGTCACAGTGTGGATCCAATGGCGTCGTATCCGTTTTGTGTTTTGCATTACGGATCTTGATCACACCGCCAGTGACAAACAGGTGGCCATTACGAGCGTTGCGCGTTGGCATCACACAGTCAAACATGTCGATGCCACGGCGAACACCTTCTACCAAATCTTCCGGTTTGCCAACCCCCATTAAGTAACGAGGTTTGTCTTCAGGCAGTTGCGGACAGGTGTGCTCAAGAATGCGGTGCATGTCTTCTTTTGGCTCACCCACGGCCAAACCACCCACAGCGTAACCATCAAAGCCTATGTCTGTCAGACCTTTCACTGACACATCACGCAAGTCTTCGTACACGCCGCCCTGAACAATACCAAATAGACTGTTCGGGTTTTCGAGCTTATCAAAATGATCGCGTGAACGCTGCGCCCAACGCAGTGACATTTCCATCGACTTCTTCGCTTCATCGTGTGTCGCTGGGTATGGCGTACACTCGTCAAAGATCATCACAATATCCGAGCCCAGATCGTATTGAATTTCCATCGACTTTTCAGCGTCCATGAAAATTTTGTCACCGTTCACCGGGTTACGAAAGTGAACCCCCTCTTCGGTGATCTTTCGAATATCGCCAAGACTGAAGACCTGGAAGCCACCAGAGTCAGTCAAAATCGGCCCTTGCCAGTTCATAAAGTCATGCAGGTCACCATGCAGCTTCATCACTTCTTGCCCCGGGCGTAACCACAGATGGAAAGTGTTACCAAGCAAGATCTCGGCGCCGATCCCTTTTACTTCTTCAGGGGTCATGCCTTTCACCGTACCATAGGTACCCACAGGCATAAACGCTGGCGTTTGCACGGTTCCGCGCTCAAAGGTCAATTGACCACGGCGCGCAACGCCATCTTTTTTCTTAAGTTCAAATGTTAACTTCACGAAGCCTCCAGTGTCAGAGAAACAGTCTGACGGTTTAATATCGCACCAACGCCAATTACGCGTTAGCGCTCTGAGTCTTTTTGGAGATGAACATGGCATCGCCGTAAGAGAAAAAGCGATATTGCTTCTCCACCGCGTGGCGGTAAGCGTTCATCGTATTGTCGTAGCCCGCAAATGCACTCACCAGCATGATGAGCGTCGACTCTGGGAGATGGAAATTGGTGATAAGCGCATCCACCAATTGGTACTCATAGCCAGGGTAGATGAAGATTTCCGTATCACCGAAAAATGGCGCCAGTGGCGTGCCTTTTTTCAACGCATCTTGCGCGGCACTTTCTAAAGAGCGTACCGACGTGGTACCGACCGCAATCACTCGACCGCCGCGTGCCCGAGTCGCTTCAATCGCCTCGACCACCTCTTGTGGTACTTCGACGTATTCAGCGTGCATGTGGTGGTCATTGATGTTCTCAACCTTCACTGGCTGGAATGTCCCCGCCCCAACGTGCAACGTCACGTAAGCAAATTCTGCCCCTTTCTGAGCGATTTTATCCAGTAGAGGCTGGTCAAAGTGCAAGCCTGCTGTCGGCGCCGCAACTGCGCCAGGTTTTTGGTTGTAAACCGTTTGATAACGCTCTTTGTCTGAGTCTTCGTCTGGGCGATCAATGTAAGGTGGCAGCGGCATATGCCCTATCTGCTCTAAGATGGAGAGCACATTGAGATCGGATTGAAAATCGAGTTCGAACAAGGCGTCATGACGCGCGACCATCAGGGCAGAAAATTCATCATTGTCGCCGACAAAAATGGTCGAGCCCGGCTTGGGTGATTTTGAGCAGCGCACATGGGCGAGAATGCGCGTTTCGTCGAGCACTCGCTCAACCAACACCTCAAGTTTGCCGCCCGATGCTTTACGCCCAAAGAGGCGCGCGGGAATCACTCGAGTATTGTTAAACACCACTAAGTCGCCAGGCTGAATCTTGTCGAGAACATCGGTAAATGTGCCATCAACCAATTCACCGCTGTTGCCATCCAATTGCAGTAAACGGCTCGCCGTACGCTCTGGTTGTGGGTAGCGAGCAATCAGCTCATCAGGCAGGTCAAAATGAAAATCGGATACTTGCATATTACTAGTCTATCGCAGTGCATGAATGAGGCCGCAAAGAAGGCGCCCCAATTCAGGGTTAGATTCAAATGCTTGCTCGCTCTGATTCTGTCACAAACAGACGACAAGTTTTTCGCAGCCGACTAGTATATGCGCCGCACGGTCAATAGCAAGAAAAGAGAGTGGATTTATTCCGATCCGTGCCGGAATAAGGTTAAGCAAAAGCGCAAGTTTTGCACCTTGTCACGCCGCATCAATTCGCTGCGTCAAAGAGCATAAAAATAGGTCGGGCTCTCACATTCAACGCCGGAAAGTGACTATATTTAATGAGTAAAAAATAACAACTCAGGAGGCAGCCATGATCAAGGTCGAAGACATGATGACGCGTAATCCACACACGCTTCTCCGCTCTCACAATCTTGGCGACGCAAAGAACATGATGACCGCACTGGACATCCGCCACATTCCCATTGTCGATGCGAATAAAAAACTGCTTGGTGTGGTGTCACATCGCGATGTGTTAGCCGCCCAAGAATCAAGCTTACAAGCCCTACCAGAGAGCCAATCTTATACGCTACAAACGCCGCTATACGAAGTGATGAAAACCAGCGTGATGACGGTTGATCCACAAGCAGGGCTCAAAGAGAGCGCCGTCTACATGCAAAAACACAAAGTGGGCTGCTTGCCCGTGGTGCACAAAGGCCACTTGGTCGGCATCATTACCGACAGTGACTTTGTTTCTATCGCCATCAATTTGCTTGAGCTGCAAGAAGAGTCTGAGCCGGAGGAGATGGAATAAGTCCATATCGATGAAATAGGGATGATAAACAAAAGAGTGAGACGCACTGGCGGCTCACTCTTTTTAAAGGTCGGGCTTAGGCTTGAAGAGCGCCCGAGGCAAGCCGTCAAAAACTGACGCGCTTTTGCTTCACCAGTAGCGCCGAAAGAATACAGATCACACCACCAAGGCCAACATAACGCACCGCGCACTGGGCTTGCTGCTCCACTTTAGGTTTGGCGTGATAAGCAATACCGAGCCCCGCCCGCTCCATCATCACAAGATCGTTCGCGCCATCACCAATGGCTATGGTGTTGTGTGGTTCGATATCATACTGCTCGGCTAGCCTATCCACGATGTCCGCTTTGGTTTGTGCGCCGACGATGTCGCCAAGGACATTGCCGGTCAACTTGCCCTGCACAATCTCCAATTGGTTTGACTGAGCATGATCAAGCGCTAGCGTCTCTTTCAAGTAGTCCGAGAAGTAGGTAAAGCCACCAGAGGCAATAGCGGTTTTCCAACCAAACGCTTTGAAGGTCGCCACCAGCTCGGGTAAATCAGGCATCAGTGGCAACTCAGCGCGTACCGAGCCTAAAATGGACTCGTCGGCCCCTTTTAACTTGCCGACACGCTGACGAAGGCTCTGTTCAAAATCCAGTTCTCCTTGCATCGCGCGCTCGGTCACCTCGGCGACCTCTTCGCCCACTCCGGCTAGTTTGGCGATTTCATCAATGCATTCAATTTGAATCGCGGTGGAGTCCATGTCCATCACCACCAATCCGGGTTTGCTCAGCTCTGGAATGTCGTTCAGGCGAGCGTAATCCAGCTCAATCGCTTGGAGAATTTCTTCATGCTCAGTGGTGAGCTCGCCGGCCATTAAAGCTACTTCGTATTGACCGACTTTCCACACTTCGACAATCGCATTGTACTGCCCGGTGTAAAAATCGATATCTTCAAAGAGATTGGCGCTTAAGTAGTGACCGAAAACAATCCAATTGGCTTTATTGATATCAAAGCGGCTGGTGTGTCGGGTTTCTGGTATACGATTGCACAGTGGGATGTGCTTACGAATTGAAAGCGGTTTGCTGACCGAGAGAGCAGCGTGTATATCGGTGTTGAACGTGTCCATGTATCACTTCCCTAGAATTTCTCTCCACACGTTAACCTATTGCAATTTATCTGTGCAAGTATCAATATGCCGATTGGTGGAATTAAACTCGCGGGGCTTTCATGGACACCTCACTCTTCTCATTTCGGATGGCCATTCGCGCCGTCGCGATCTTAGCCTTGATTGCAATGGTGGTGACGATTGGTGTCAACAGTGTCAAAATTACTCAGGGTAATGAGGAAATCCAAGCCAACCAGCTTGAGACATTGACCAAGATCTTGATCTCGCAAGCCTCACTCTCTTCCAGCGATATGATTTTAAACGACGACCAAGAGCGGCTGTTGGCACTGGCTAACCAATTGGCCAACGACCGTTTGGTGTATGATGCGACCATTTATGATGCCGAAGGCATTCGTCTTGCGGCCAGCGATCAAGCCAAATCGGTGCGGGAAACATTGGGGCTGGACACCCCACTGCAAACCGCCAGCATTGGCAAACAGCAACTGGTCGAGCCTATCTACAACGACGGTGTGGTGATTGGCTTTGTGCGCATCACGTTCGAAACAGGGCGCTTAACCGCGTTTTCCGATCACTACTACCGAAAAAGTGACCGCTACATGGTCACCATGGTGGCGATGAGCTTTATTGCCGGCCTCCTGCTTGCGCTCATCATCCGCAGAAAGCCAAAAGTGAAACAAGAGAATTTACTGCTCAAAGAGATGAGTTAACCCTCCTCACCCACACGCTAAGCCACAAGTAAGCATTCAAAAAAAGAGCCCCGCGATTGCGGGGCTCTTTGTACAACAAAGCAAGAATACTTACAGAGTATCGCCAATCAGTACAGAATCGAGTGCGACCACCATCATGTCATTGAAGGTCGTTTGACGCTCATCGGATGTGGTTTGCTCGCCAGTTTTGATGTGGTCAGAAACGGTACAGATGGTCAGTGCTTTCGCGCCGTACTCGGCACACACACCGTAGATGCCTGCCGCTTCCATTTCCACACCCACGATGCCGTACTTATCCATCACATCAAACATCTCTGGATCTGGCGTGTAGAACAACTCAGCCGAGAACAGGTTACCGACTTTAACGTCAATACCACGTGCCTTTGCAGCTTCTTCTGCCGCGCGCACCATTTTGTAATCTGCAATCGCTGCGAAGTCATGACCTTTGAAGCGGATGCGGTTCACTTTCGAATCGGTACAAGCTCCCATGCCGATCACGACGTCGCGCACTTTGATATCGGTGCTCACCGCGCCGCAGCTACCCACACGAATGATCTTTTTCACACCGAAGTCTTTGATAAGCTCAGTGGCGTAAATGGAGCAAGAAGGAATGCCCATGCCGTGTCCCATTACTGAAACTTTGCGGCCTTTATACGTGCCCGTGTAACCGAACATATTACGCACATCACACACTTGAACGACATCATCGAGGAAGGTTTCCGCGATGTATTTTGCACGTAGTGGGTCACCTGGCATCAATACGACGTCAGCAAATGCCCCCATTTCTGCGTTAATATGTGGAGTTGCCATAATTCAATGTCCTTAGTTGAAACGAATGAAATAAAGCAGAGGTGAGCAGCTATCGCTTGCAACCTCTGCGTGAGAGTCAGGGAAAAACCGCCTCTTTTAGAGGAAGTTCTTACCGTAATCCATTGGCGAAGTGCCAAAATAGCTCGCGAGCGTTTGGCCGATATCGGCAAATGACTCGCGGCGACCCAATGACCCAGCCGGCACTTTTTGCCCGTAGACAATCACAGGAATGTGCTCACGGGTATGATCGGTTCCTGGCCAAGTGGGATCGCAGCCGTGGTCCGCCGTCAGAATCAGCACATCGTCTTCCTGCATCAGTGCCATCACTTCGTTGATGCGACCATCAAAGTATTCCAATGCCGCCGCATAACCTGCAACATCACGGCGGTGGCCGTAGGCAGAATCAAAGTCAACGAAGTTGGTGAACACTATGGTGTTGTCCTGTGCGGCTTTGATTTGCTCAAGAGTCGCTTCAAACAAAGCAGGAATACCCGTGGCTTTCACTTTTTTGGTGATGCCACAGTTGGCGTAGATGTCGGCAATCTTACCAATCGAGACCACTTCTCCTTGCTTCTCTTCAACCAGTTTTTGCAACACGGTCGCAGATGGCGGTTCAACAGAGAGATCGCGACGATTACCCGTACGCTCAAATTGACCTTTACCCGGACCAATAAATGGACGCGCAATGACGCGACCAATGTTGTAGTCTTCAAGCTCTTCACGAGCGATTTGGCAAAGCTCAAGCAATCTATCAAGACCAAACGTCTCTTCATGGCAGGCGATTTGGAATACCGAATCAGCCGACGTATAGAAGATAGGTTTGCCGGTTTTCATGTGCTCTTCACCAAGATCATCGAGCACTTGCGTGCCTGATGCATGGCAGTTGCCAAGAAATCCATCTAAACCCGCACGCTCAAGAATGCGATCCGTCAGCGCTGACGGGAAGCTGCTCGATTTGTCGCTAAAGTAGCCCCAATCAAACAGAACGGGTACACCTGCGATCTCCCAGTGACCCGATGGGGTATCTTTACCGGAAGAGAGCTCTGCCGCATGACCGTAGGCACCGATAACCTCTGCGTTATCATCAAGCCCCGGAGCAAAGCGTCCGGTTGATTCTTTATGCGCCATCGCCAAGCCAAGCTTAGACAGGTTCGGCAGGCGCAACGCACCTTGGCGTTGCTCGTTGTCCGCTAGGCCTTGCTCACACTGATCCGCAATATGACCCAGTGTGTCGGAGCCCACATCGCCAAACTTATCCGCATCCGCCGTCGCGCCGATACCGAATGAGTCTAGGACTAAAATAAATGCTCTTTTCATTGCGTATTCCTTTCGCCCACTCAGCTACTGTGTGCCTGAATGGGCCTAATGTAATGATGTCGTCGATTAAATGTCTTCTGCGCGAATCTGACGGTAAACCTCAGGGGTTGGGGTGTATTCACCACCAATTTTGATTGCACTGCGCAGCGCCTGCGCGGCCTCTTCCCACTGAGCCTCATTGCGTGCATGAATGACGGCAAGAGGTTGTTCGCTGCTAGCGATCTCACCGAGGCGAATAAATTGATCAAAGCCCACGGCGTAATCAATCTTGTCGCTGGCCACGCGGCGTCCGCCGCCCATGGCAACCACCGCCATCCCAATCGCGCGTGTATCCATCGCCGAAACGACACCGGACTCTTGCGCGTAAACCGGTTTAATGATGTCCGCTTTTTCTAGGTATTGCTCATAGTTCTCAACAAAATCCGCTGGGCCACCCAGGCCTGCCACCATTTTGCCAAAACACTCTGCCGCTTTACCGTTATCGAGTACCTTCATTAATTTAGCGCGCGCGTCTTGTGTGTCGTCGGCTAAATTTCCGAGCACCAGCATTTCTGCACAAGAGGCCAGCGTCACTTCAAGAAGGCGTGGATTGCGATATTCACCCGTTAGGAAGCGCACCGCTTCGCGCACTTCCACGGCGTTTCCAGCAGACGAGGCGAGGACCTGGTTCATGTCCGTCAAAATTGCGGTGGTTTTGGTGCCCGCACCATTGGCCACCGCGACAATAGACTTAGCCAACTCTTCTGAGGCTTCATACGTTGGCATAAAGGCGCCCGAGCCAACTTTCACGTCCATCACCAAAGACTCAAGACCCGCTGCGAGTTTCTTAGACAGGATGGACGCTGTGATCAAGGAGATGTTATCGACCGTCGCAGTAATGTCACGCGTCGCGTAAACACGCTTATCAGCCGGTGCTAGATCGCCGGTTTGACCGATGATCGCCACCCCTGCCTCTTTGGTCACTTGACCAAACACCTCATTACTTGGCGTGATGTTGTAGCCGGGAATCGATTCCAGTTTGTCCAGTGTGCCACCGGTATGACCGAGGCCACGCCCCGAGATCATAGGAACAAAACCGCCACAGGCAGCGACCATTGGCCCTAACATCAGCGAGGTCACATCACCCACACCACCGGTGGAATGCTTATCGACAATCGGGCCATCAAAGTTCATGTGGCTCCAGTCGATCACCATGCCAGAGTCACGCATCGCACAAGTCAGTGCAATGCGCTCGGGCATGGTCATTTCATTGAAGAAAACCGCCATCGCAAACGCCGCTATCTGACCTTCAGATACGCTGTCGTTTGCAACGCCTTGGATAAAAAAGTTAATTTCGTCTGCGGTGAGCACTTCACCGTCACGTTTTTTACGAATAATTTCTTGTGGTAAGTACATTAGAGCCTCCCACGCATTGAATGCGGTGGTAATAAGGTAAAGAGGTAAGGTGGCGCACAACGCGCCACCGAACAAACCGACGTCGCTTAGTAAGCGCTTGGATCCGCCGTTTCGTCTGTTACTTCTAATGTATTGAGTAGGTTTGTCAGCAGGCTAGACGCACCAAAGCGGTAGTGACGCGCATCGACCCAGTTGTCGCCTAGGATCTCATCGGCCATCGCTAGGTACGCGGCAGCATCTTCTGCGGTACGTACGCCGCCTGCAGGTTTGAAGCCAACGGTCTCAGCCACACCCATATCGCGGATAACTTCGAGCATCATGCGAGCGTATTCAGGTGTTGCATTCACCGGCACTTTGCCTGTTGAGGTTTTAATAAAATCAGCGCCTGCTTTGATGCAGATTTCTGACGCTTTCTTGATTAGCGCTTCTTCTTTCAGCTCACCAGTTTCGATGATCACTTTGAGCAAGATATCGCCACACGCTGCTTTACATTGCTTCACCAATTCGAAGCCCACTTCCTCATTGCCCGCCATCAGTGCGCGGTATGGGAACACCACATCGACCTCATCAGCACCATAAGCCACAGCAGCTTTGGTTTCCGCTACCGCAATCTCGATATCGTCATTGCCGTGTGGGAAGTTCGTTACCGTTGCGATACGAACGTCAGGTGTGCCTTGCTCACGAAGGGTCTTCTTAGCAATAGGAATAAAGCGAGGGTAAATACAGATGGCAGCTGTGTTACCTACCGCTGATTTTGCATCATGACACAGTGAAATAACTTTCGCGTCAGTGTCATCGTCATTCAGCGTAGTTAGGTCCATAAGTTTTAGTGCACGTAGTGCAGCTGCTTTTAAATCGCTCATTTCTATCTCCGATCAATATTCAAAAAGTTCACCGCCTTAATCCCTATGATTAAGGTGTAATCATTAATGAACGGACTTGGTTCCTTGAAGACTTGCTACATACAGCGAACATGTACCAATTGCTATCCTTGTCACCGCACAGTACCAATTTGGTCTATGGCACAACAATCTGCGATTGCGGTGTCTAACGTGTCTAGGCGCTTTGTGACGCCTCAGGCAACCGATGTTGCCGCGCTAATCATACTCCTTGTATTAATTAGCGTTAACTAAAAAACCTTTCAATGATCCATTGAAAGGTTACACCACCAAGATAAACGCCCACAATTCCCATCACTCCCGGTAATACTGGAGGTGCTGGAATGGGCAGCTTGATGGCGGAAAACAGGATTCCGACAACAAAGCCCGCTAAGGTCGCGAGAATCACATCATTCATCAGTTTAGGCCTATTTTCTTTACACCTATACAGTATAGATATTTATCGCAAAACTGTAGTCGCACACAGAGCGCAAACGGTTTGTATCTCAAAAAAGATCCGGCTTAACGATTGCTGAGTTTTATCCACTGCACAAACGTTATGAATCTTGTTGTCTGGAAATACTCCAGACCTTTAAACAACGAAAAAACCCCGTAGTACATAGCAAGCTATGCAACTACGGGGTCTTATAAAACGGCGTCTATATAATCTATCGCTTCTTAAATTAGAAAGATAGGAAGAAGCCAGCGATGGTTGCTGCCATCAAGTTAGACAGAGTACCTGCTGCGACCGCTTTCACACCCATACGAGCGATGTCGTGACGACGGTTTGGCGCTAGACCACCTAGACCACCTAGTAGAATCGCAATTGAAGAAAGGTTTGCGAAACCACATAGCGCGAACGAGATGATAGCGGCTGTCTTAGTCGACATCACTTCACCGGTTGCTGGTACAACTTGAGCTGCATCACCAACGTAAGGAACGAAGTTTAGGTAAGCAACGAATTCGTTCACCACCAGTTTCTGACCGATGAATGAACCCGCTAGCGTCGCTTCTTCCCAAGGCACACCAATTAGGAATGCAAGTGGTGAGAAGATGTAACCTAGAAGAATTTCTAGTGTCAGTTCAGGCATACCGAACCAACCGCCAACGCCACCTAGGATGCCGTTGATAAGAGCAATAAGGCCGATGAACGCAAGTAGCATTGCACCAACGTTAAGCGCAAGCTGTAGACCGACAGACGCACCGCCAGCTGCTGCATCGATAACGTTAGCAGGCTTGTCGTCACCACCGTCGATGTCCGCGCCTAGATCGTCATTTGGCGTGTCAGTTTCAGGTTTGATGATTTTAGCGAACAGTAGACCACCTGGTGCTGCCATGAATGATGCAGCAACAAGGTACTCTAGAGGTACACCCATTGAAGCGTAACCAGCAAGTACACCACCTGCTACAGACGCTAGACCACCACACATCACTGCAAATAGCTCAGACTGAGTCATTTTAGGTACAAACGGACGAACCACAAGTGGTGCCTCAGTTTGACCTACGAAAATGTTCGCTGCTGCAGACATAGACTCGGCACGTGATGTACCCAGTGCTTTTTGTAGACCGCCACCAAGAATCTTGATAACCCACTGCATCACACCGATGTAGTAAAGTACAGAAATTAGCGCAGAGAAGAAGATTAGCGTTGGTAGTACTTGGAAAGCAAAGATGAAACCGATACCGTCAACTGAGAAGTTAACTAGGCTGCCGAATAGGAAACCAGTACCGTCTTTACCGTAGTCGATCACGTTTTGTACACCAGCTGAGAAACCAGCTAGAAGATCACGACCCCATGGTACGTACAGAACGAAACCACCGATGATGAATTGGATAGCAAAAGCGCCACCCACAGTTCTTAGATTGATAGCTTTGCGGTTATCAGACAGTAGAAGCGCGATAGCGATCAAAACTGCCATACCGACTAGGCTCATAAACAGGCTCATAGTTTATGACTTCCTTATTAAGTTATTTGTTGGCGTGTTACAAAATGGAGCTCAAAAGCACGGGCAATTATACTCATCCGTCCACCGATAAAGTAATGCCGCGTTCACAGTTTCTGATAAGATTCACCACTTGTTCACTCGTAAGTGTGACAATAGTCACAACCAAAGTTTACAGAAATCATAAAAAGCACATTTTATTTAGAATTCATTCACAAATAGACAGTGCCAAAAAGCTGTTTTTCCAAACGTTTTCCGCAACCGTTTGCTCACAACTCTGCTTCAGTTGCGCCAATGTCGTTAACACTTGGGGTAAACGCTTAGGATGATTGGCTTGGCCTTGATACCCTGACAACGGCATGTCTGGCGCGTCGGTTTCCAAAACAAGATGGTCGATGGGCACCTGCGTCACCGCTTGACGCGTCTTATTCGCTCTTGGGTAGGTAATCACTCCGCCCACACCGATGTAGAAACCGAGCTCAACAAATTGCATCGCTTGCTGATAGCTGCCGGAAAACCCATGCAAAATCCCACCGTAGTGAAAACGGTGCTGTTTAAGCAGTTGCAACAAGCGGTGATAGTTTTTTCGCCCGTGAAGAATCAAGGGCCGCCGCAGGTTCTTGGCCACGCTGATCTGCGCCTCAAACACCGCTTCTTGTCGCTGCGCGTCGACATCGATCATGGCATCTAAGCCGCACTCTCCGACCGCGACACACACTGAGCCTGCCGACTCACATTGAGCTTCTAGGCGACTGACCTCAATCAATGAGTCGGTGTGAACAAAATAGGGATGGCACCCCAAACTGACGTACAAGCTCGTGTGCTGGTGAGATAGCGCAATAAGATCGCTCCAATTGCTTTCGCCAATCGCAGGAACAAGAAAACGCTCGACTCCTTGCTCACTGGCTTCTTGCAATGTTGCCCCCAATTGAGCCTTAAATGGGGCAAAATCGAGATGACAGTGAGTATCAAAAAGGCGCATTACTGCTGCGCCTTTGAAGTGGGTGATGAGGACGAAGTGGCAGCGTCGCTCTGCCTTGCATCATCAGATCGGTACGGCACGCAACTGCGCTTTTGCCCAGGAGTAAGGCCCATCGAGTGGCACCAAGCGTCGTAGCGCTCAAGCCAATGTTTTAATCTCTTCCACATGTGCATGACTCCCCTGCCCGATGCTAGCAACGATGACCACTCGCCTTCACTACTGCTCTTCACGTTTGAAGACTAACTCAGTCGCGCTCGACTCATCCTCAGCAAAGGTGTACCCCGCCGTGTTGAACTGGGTCAAATCCGCGACACTCTCGATGCGGTTTTCGATAATAAAACGCGCCATCATGCCGCGCGCTTTTTTGGCATAAAAGCTGATCACTTTATATTGGCCGTTTTTGCAGTCTTTAAACACCGGCGTAATCACCTGCGCATCCAAGTTCTTTTGCTTAACCGCCTTAAAATACTCATTGGAGGCTAGGTTGACCAAGACGTTGTCCCCTTGTTCGGTGATCGCTTGATTGAGCTTGTCGGTAATCACATTCCCCCAGAACTGATACAAGTTGGTGCCTTTCTCATTGGCAAGCTTAGTCCCCATTTCAAGACGGTATGGTTGCATCAGGTCAAGCGGCTTAAGCAGACCATAAAGGCCAGACAGCATACGTAAATGGCGCTGAGCGTACTCGAAATCCGCCTCTGTGAGTGTCTGGGCATCAAGACCTGTATAGACATCGCCTTTGAACGCCAAAATCGCTTGGCGGGCATTGTCGAGTGTGAATGTCTCGCTCCACTCTTGGAAGCGGCCAACGTTCAGATCGGCGATTTTGTCACTGACCTTCATCAAACTCGCCACATCGGCTGGCGTCAGTTTACGGCACACCTCAATCAACTGCTTGGAGTAGTCAATTAACTCAGGCTGTGTGTAGGTTTCGGTCACCAAGGGTGATTCGTAATCTAAGGTTTTCGCTGGAGAAACGACGATTAACATGACTTTACTCTTATTGATTGTTTACCTTAGGGTACAAAAAAAGCCGTGCAATGTCTGCACGGCTTTATGAATCATTTCAATAGTATTCAGCTATCAATTCTTTTCTTTTTGATCCCAGATGCCATCTTCAAGCTGAGATTTCAACTCTGGGAAATCATTGGCATCAAAGGTCGGAACGTTGCCTTCATTAAGCTGACGATTGTAGTCTTTTGCTAGCTTAACCACAGTACCAGAGAGCAAGATAATCGCGACTAGGTTCACCAGTGCCATTAAGCCCATTGATGCATCGGCCATATCCCAAACCACTGGCAGCGCTGCCACAGAGCCAAACATCACCATACCCAGAACCACGATACGGAACAGGCCAAGGCCCGCCTTGTGATTGTGCTCTAGGAAGATCAGGTTAGTTTCTGCGTATGAGTAGTTTGCAATGATCGAGGTAAACGCGAAGAAGAAGATTGCTACAGCAACAAAGATCCCACCCCAATCACCCACTTGTGAGCTTAGCGCGCGCTGAGTCAGCTCGATACCTGTCACCGCCGTTTCAGTACCTAGGTACTCACCCGACATCAAGATGATCGCTACCGTTGCTGAACAGATCACAATGGTGTCCATGAATACGCCCAACATTTGCACGTAACCTTGTGACGCTGGGTGTGGTGGATAAGGCGTTGCAGAAGCTGCTGCATTAGGCGCAGAACCCATACCCGCTTCGTTCGAGAACAGGCCACGCTTGATGCCGTTGATCATCGCTTGAGCAATCGCATAACCTAGGCCACCAGCCGCCGCTTCTTGCAGACCAAATGCGCTCTTAATAATTAGTGAAAGCACGCCTGGCAACTTCTCAAGGTTGGTCAGCATGATAAACATCGCCAATAGCAAGTAAGCCAGCGCCATAACCGGTACAATAAGCTCAGCCACTTTTGCAATACGCTTAATACCGCCAAAGATAACCACAGCAGACAGCAATACCACTGCAATGCCAACGACTTTGGTATCCCAACCAAACGCGGTATTCATCGCGCTAGCAATCGAGTTTGCTTGCACGGCATTGAAGACCAAACCAAAGGCAATAATAAGGAAGATGGAGAACATCACGCCCATCCAGCGCATGCCCAAGCCTTTTTCCATGTAATAAGCAGGACCACCACGGTAGTTACCGTCATCGTCTTTCGTTTTGTATAGCTGTGCCAACGTGCTCTCTGCAAATGACGTTGCCATACCTAGCATGGCAATCAACCACATCCAAAAAATAGCGCCAGGGCCGCCAACGGTCAGTGCAACGGCCACACCCGCCATGTTACCCGTGCCGACACGCGCCGCCAAACTGGTACAAAGGGCTTGGAAAGAGGAGATACCCGCTTGGTCGGCTTTACGGCTGTTTTTCAGCACTGAGAACATGTGGCCAAAGTGGCGGAACTGGATAAAGCCCAGTCTTACGGTGAAGTAAACGCCGACACCAACCAGTAGATAAACGAGAATAGACCCCCACAGCAGGTCATTCATCAAATTAATTAAGTCTGTCATAGGATCCTCATAGTGAGTGTTCGCTGGTTAGGCATCCGAGCCTACGTTGGGTTGCGCTGTTGAGTGTCAAAGTGTAGCTCAAACTATATATTATCATTGTCTGCAACCTCAGCGTGTCACGCCCCAAAGGCACGTCCTTTACATCTCAGCGGAAATTTTGACGGCGCGATAATGCAACCTGAGCAAACAAAAATCAATACGCAACAGTGAGACTAAGCTTGTTATTTTTCACCGTAAAATCACCAACAGTTAACACAAACAAGCACAAAAACCACACAACAACAAAACAACTCAATAAAAAATTAACAACGCACAGAGTCTTGCCAATGACGACCTATTAATGCCGCCAAAGCAACAGACAACCCCTTACTCTGCATAGCTTGCGAGGCTCTCGATGCACTGAGCATCAAGATAAAAAATGAAGTATGGTTTAATGCCACTCTTGTATGGCAAGAGACACGCACAACCCTAATCACCTCCACAAGCCTTTAACATCCACTTTTTTCGCATTTAATCGTTTGCGTGAACTCGTTTGAACAAATTTCAACCACCTCAAGCACGATTTTTTGTGATTCAGTGAAGAAAAGTCAGAAAAAACTTCATCGAAACGTAACAAATGAGAAACGAATCATGGTTAGTCTCCACGTTGAGTGGTATTAAGAATTTACCCCGTTTAGGACGGTCATAACGATAAAATGAGGTAGCTTATGGAAGGCTTAAATTTTGATGACTTTATGGACTATGAGGCGCCGCGCGCACGAGCAGCGCGCTCTAAACCCGTTAAACGTAAGTGGCGAGAAATCGAAGCAATCAAAGATCGTCAACGGCTAAAGAAAGAGCTGATGGATATGGATATCGGTTTTGACGATGTGGAGAGCATCGAATACTAAGAATTAAGAAAGAGAGGCCTTGAGCCTCTCTTTCTGCTTTTCACGCGCTAGGAACAGCAAAGGATCACGTACACTCGTGCTCAGTTTGATGAATGCGCTCTGCCAACTGTTGGTATTGCTCTGCTATCGTCTCACCAAACACTGGGTCGTCTTCGCACACACTCCACTGAGCTTCGACTGCCTGCCAATCCTCTACCGTAAAGACATCCATTAAGTACGGGAAGACCTGCTTTTCTTCCATTTCGAGGTGCTGTTTTTGCATATTGAGGAACGACTCTAACTGGTCAATGAAGACCTGCTGCGGGATCACTGCATCTTGCAAGACCATATCCACCGTTTGCAAAAAATCATGGGTCTTTTCTGATAGCGCCTGATGATCGTGTTCAAGATCATCAATCTTATGGTGTTGACCATAATGCGATTGGTAGTAGTGATAGAGAATGTCTTCTTTCGGGTGATGGACCCGTTCAGAGTGGGTCGCCAGATAATCGACGATTTCACGCAGAACCGCGTAATTAACGGGACGCTCGTCTTTTAACTGGTTCAATTTATGGCGAAGTATGGCGAGCAAACGCACCATGTATCCATGCTCTCGCCTTATCCGTTCAATCATCATAGCGTTTCTCCTTAACACCGACACGTAAACAGTGTATTAGAGAAACGCAAAGCGTGTTTTGATGCTGTTCGAAAAAACAACATCTTTACCATTATTTTTGTATGGCTTTATACCTCAACAGTTTGAGGCAGCTGCCAATCAATCGGTGTTTTTCCTTGCGCGACAAGCCGTTCGTTGGTCGCCGAAAAGTGCCCACAGCCCAAAAAGCCACGATGCGCCGATAACGGTGAAGGGTGCGGCGCCGTCAATACATGATGTTGGTTACGGTCAATAAAACGGCCTTTCTTTTGCGCATGCGCGCCCCACAACAAGAAAACAACGCCTTGTTGATGGCGGTTGATCGCATCAATCACGGCATCCGTAAAGGTCTCCCACCCCGTTTTGGCGTGCGAATGCGCTTTACCTTGCTCCACGGTCAGAACCGTATTCAGAAGCAGTACCCCTTGCTCTGCCCAGCGTTGCAAATAACCGTGTTGAGGAATCTGAAAGCCATCGATGTCTTGCGCCAACTCTTTGTACATATTGGCGAGCGATGGCGGCGTCTTGATACCCGGCAGGACAGAAAAACACAGCCCGTGCGCCTGATTAGGACCATGATAGGGATCTTGGCCCAAGATCACGACTTTCACATCGCCAAACTCGGTCGCTCGAAAAGCGTTAAAGACATCTTTCGCTGGCGGGAAAATCGCTTTGCCCGCCGCACGCTCTGCGTCAACAAACGCGAGAGTGTCTTGAAAATAGGTCTGCTGCTTTTGCTCACCAATCACATCTTGCCACGTGAGTGAAGGGGTCATTGTCTGTTCCTTTTGTCCAATCAGTCAGCGGATTGTCGCAAAAGTTACAATAAGAGCAAAGCCCTCTGTTAGGCGAGCTAAACTCACTTAACGCTTAGGTTGCGGCGAACGATGATGTCCTTGACCATTCACATGACGGTTGGGCATAGGTAAACGTGCAAAACGGATCGCAGGTGTAACAACTGAATGAGGCATAATAGGCACCCTCTTGTGAGTAACATCACTATTTACTATGAAAGATTGGTGCCAATTTTAGTTACGCTGAGACATTTACCGATGATTTTTGATCGATGCGGCGCAAACGAGCAATTTCATCAGGCCAAAGATCAGGCTTAATTGTTTCTAATATCAAAGGGATAGAATCAAACCGTGCATCATTGGCGATATAGTCAAAACATGGCCAGCCAATCTCCCCCTCGCCCAGCGCATGGTGGCGATCCACTTTGCTGCCCAAGGCCGACTTTGAATCATTGATGTGCATCGCCCGTAAATAGTGCATGCCGACCACTTGATCAAACTCGGAAAACGTCGCTTCACATGCCTCAACACTGCGAAGATCATAGCCAGCGGCAAAGGTGTGGCAAGTATCGAGGCAAACGCCCACCCGAGTTTTATCGTCCACCTGTTCAATGATCTGCGCCAAATGCTCAAAGCGCCAACCAAGGTTCGTGCCTTGGCCTGCTGTATTTTCGATCACTGCGACAACATCTGGCACCGCTTGATGGGCGAGATTGATCGACTCGGCGATCCTAGCTAAACACGCTTGCTCAGAAAGCTTCTTTAAATGACTCCCAGGATGAAAATTCAACAAGCTCAGTCCTAACTGCTGACATCTCCACATTTCATCAATAAATGCCACTCTAGATTTTTTGAGCTTTTCCTCTTCAGGCGCACCAAGATTAATCAGGTAGGAGTCATGCGGTAAGATTTGCTCATGTGTAAAGCCGTACTTTTTGCAGTTGGCTTTAAAACGCGCGATGGTCTCTGCGTCGAGTGGCTTCGCCGCCCACTGGCGTTGATTTTTGGTGAACAAAGCAAAGGCGTTGGCGCCAATATCATGAGCGCGAATCGGTGCCATATCGACACCACCCGCGGCGGAAACATGCGCGCCGACCCATTTTCTATCACTGTTCGATGATGAGATTGTCATTTAATCACTTTACACTTTCAGTTCGGGGATGGAATTACAACAACTTATCGTCTGCGTCTCAATCAATACATGCAAAATGTAGTAAATTTACAACATTCATAGCATTCAAAAATAGTTAATGTTTTAAAATATTTTTTAAAATACTATTTTTAAAGGTTTTATTGATTTATCGCAAAGAATTAACCTTAAAATAATTAATGTTTTTAGTTGTTTTTTGACCTAAATCAATACTATCATAAGGGACATTCGCTATATAATACGTAGCTCAACGAAATTCGAAAGTTAACACCAACTCACCACCCAAGAGTGGACTAGGAGACAGTAATGATTCAAGGCATTCAGATTACTAAAGCAGCAAACGACGCACTACTTAACTCAATCTGGCTACTAGACAGCGAGAAAAATGAAGCACGCTGCGTAGCGGCAAACACTGGCTACGAAGCAGACCAAGTCGTAGCGATTAACGAATTGGGTGAGTACGAAAGCCGTGAAGTAGCCATTGAAACGGCACCAAAGATCGAAGGTGGTCAGCACCTAAACGTCAACGTTCTTAAGCGTGAAACCCTTGAAGACGCCGTTGCTCACCCTGAGAAATACCCTCAGCTAACCATTCGTGTTTCTGGTTACGCAGTGCGTTTCAACTCACTGACGCCTGAACAGCAGCGCGACGTTATTGCTCGTACATTTACCGAGTCTTTGTAAGCTCGACACCATCATAAAAAAACGGCGCATCTCGCGCCGTTTTTTATTCTCTAATCGACTGTTTTTTTTCTAATCGACTGTTTTTTTTCTAATCTATTCACAGTGCTTTGATTGAATTCTGCGCTCTAAAACCAAGCCAAAATGGTACTCTGATGCTGTTCCCAGAGTAACTTCAGCGCCATCAACATCGACATAATAATGACCAGCGGGCGAATCCACTTCTGACCTTGCGCGATTACCACTTTCGCCCCCAATCTAGCGCCGAGAAAACCGCCGACCGCCATCACTAGCCCTAGCTCCCAAATCGGTAAACCTGCCAGAACAAATAGTAACAGCGCGGCGATGTTCGAAGTAAAGTTCAGGACTTTGGTTCTTGCCGTCGCATCCACTAAGGAGTAGTGGCCTAACGCGACAAAGCAAACCGTAAAAATCGAACCTGTCCCCGGCCCAAAAAAACCGTCGTAGAACCCCACGCCCCCACCGACCGAGAGTGCAAACATCGCTTCAGAGAGTCGAGGCTCGCCCGATTGCGCCTTGGTCTTTGGCATCAAAAGAAAATAGAGCGAGATCGCCACCAGCAGCAGCGGAATCAAACTGGTTAAGACGCCAGCATCAATGTATTGCACGACTTGGGCGCCAAGTGCAGCGCCGACAAAGGTGCAGAGAATCGCAAGGCGCATCGCTTTCAAATTAACAATGCCGCGCCGAACAAAATACCAAGTTGCGGAGAAACTCCCAAATGAGCTTTGTAGCTTATTGGTCGCCAACGCCTGTGCTGGCGTGATGCCTACGGCCAACAAAGCCGGAAGCGTAATAAGCCCGCCTCCCCCTGCCATCGCATCAATAAAGCCAGCGAATGCCGCGACAAAAAACAGCAGGGTGAAAATATCTAAGGTGAGTTCCATGACGATCAGTTGATAAGGGGTAAGATGCGCAGAGTACCACTGGTGACTTGATGATGGAAAACAAAAAAGAGCGACCGATGGCCGCTCAAAAGCATGTCAATACAAATGCCTAAACAGTTGAGTCATGGGGATAACAGCCTGCATTTTGTTATCCCACATAAGACTCATAAGGGTGGGGACTACTAGAATTGGTCTTCTTCGGTTGAGCCGGTTAATGCAGTCACTGATGATTGACCACCTTGGATGGTGTTGGTCATCTTATCAAAGTACCCGGTGCCCACTTCTTGTTGGTGCGCAACGAAGGTATAGCCTTTTTCTGCCGCTTGGAACTCAGGACGCTGCACTTTCTCCACGTAGTGGCGCATGCCTTCGCCTTTCGCATAGTCGTGCGCCAGTTCGAACATGTTGAACCACATGTTGTGGATACCCGCTAGAGTGATGAACTGGTACTTGTAGCCCATATCCGACAGTTCTTGTTGGAACTTGGCGATGGTCTCTGCATCCAAGTTTTTCTCCCAGTTAAATGATGGCGAGCAGTTGTACGCCAACAGTTGATCTGGGTACTCGGCATGAATCGCTTCAGCAAACTTACGCGCTTCTTCAAGACACGGCGTGGCGGTTTCACACCAGATGAGATCCGCATACGGAGCGTAAGCAAGACCACGCGCAATCGCTTGGTCGATGCCTGCGCGTACTCGGTAGAAGCCTTCTTGTGTACGTTCTCCAACAATGAAGTCCGCATCGTATGGGTCACAGTCAGAGGTCAACAAATCGGCGGCGTTCGCATCGGTACGGGCAATCACTAAGGTAGTCGTGCCCGAAACGTCGGCGGCCAGGCGCGCTGCCACTAATTTCTGCACCGCTTCTTGAGTCGGTACTAATACTTTACCGCCCATATGGCCACATTTTTTCACTGACGCTAGCTGGTCTTCAAAGTGCACACCCGCGGCGCCCGCATCGATCATCGACTTCATCAACTCATACGCGTTGAGTACACCACCAAAACCAGCTTCTGCATCAGCAACGATAGGCAAGAAGTAATCAATGCCGCCTTCATCTTCGGGTGATTTACCGTTTGACCACTGGATCTGGTCAGCGCGACGGAACGAGTTATTGATGCGTTTCACCACTGAAGGGACAGAATCCACCGGGTAGAGCGATTGGTCTGGGTACATGGTAGACGCGGTGTTGTTGTCCGCTGCCACCTGCCAACCTGAGAGATAAATCGCTTCAATCCCAGCTTTGGCTTGTTGTACTGCTTGACCACCGGTCAGTGCACCCAAACAGTTCACGTAGCCTTTTTTGGCGCTGCCATTGACCAATGACCACAATTTATCTGCACCGCGCTGAGCGATGGTGTTAGCCGGCACCATAGAGCCGCGTAGTTCGACCACTTCTTCAGCCGTGTATGGACGTTTCACATGCTTCCAGCGTGGATTGGTTGCCCAGTCTTTTTCTAGAGCTTCGATCTGTTGGCGACGAGTTAAGTTTGTCATTGGTCTATCCCTCTTGTTTTGAGTGCTTGCCGGTAGGGGCGGCGCACGATCCTTTTGTTTCTTTTGTTAGATGGTGTGGCGGTACAACCTTACCCGCCATCTGCATTCACGTTATTGTTATTAATAAAACGATAGTTACCGGTAAACGATACTTATAGGTAAACGATTGTTATGGGTAAATCCGTGGTTAATCTAAGTAGTCATAGCCTGGGATGGTGAGGAAATTCCCCAACTCATCACTGGTGGTCATCTTGGCCATCAAGTCAGCCGCCTCGGTAAAGCGCCCCGCTTGATAACGCGCTTCGCCCACTTCCTGTTTCACCACCTCAATCTCTTGAGAGAGGTATTGTTCAAACAAGGCTTTGGTGACCACTTGACCGTTATCAAGAGTTTTGCCGTGCGCTATCCATTGCCAAATAGAGGCGCGAGAGATCTCAGCGGTCGCGGCATCTTCCATTAAGCCGTAGATGGGAACGCAGCCGTTGCCCGAGATCCACGCCTCGATGTATTGCAGCGCGACGCGAATATTGTGTCGCATCCCTTCTTCGGTGCGCTCGCCTTCACACGGGGCAAGTAGCTGCTCTGCCGTGATAGGCGCATCGTCTTCTCGTGTGACATCCAATTGATTTCGGCGCTCACCAAGCACTTGGCTAAACACCGCCATTGCGGTATCCGCAAGACCTGGGTGAGCGACCCAAGTGCCATCGTGACCATTATTCGCCTCTAGCGATTTGTCGTTTTGAATTTTGTCTAGCACGCGTTGGTTTTGTACTGGATCTTTGGCTGGAATAAAGGCCGCCATTCCCCCCATCGCAAAGGCACCGCGTTTGTGACAAGTGCGCACTAACAAGCGTGAGTAGGCGTTCAAAAACGGCTTGTCCATCGTGACCACTTGGCGGTCTGGCAACACGCGATCTGGGTGCTTTTTCAATGTTTTGATGTAACTGAAGATGTAGTCCCAACGGCCACAGTTGAGGCCAACAATGTGCTCTTTGAGCGCAAAGAGGATCTCGTCCATTTCGAATACCGCAGGCAAGGTTTCAATCAAAACGGTAGCCTTAATGGTGCCCGTATCCAGACCAAAGTAATCTTCGGTGAAATGGAACACCTCACTCCACCACTGCGCTTCTTTGTGGGATTGCAACTTGGGAATGTAGAAGTAAGGGCCGCTGCCTTTTTTAAGAAGCGCTTGGTAGTTGTTGTAGAAGTAGAGCGCGAAATCAAACAGAGCTCCGGGGATAATTTGGCCGTTAAACGTCACGTGTTTCTCTTTTAAATGGAGACCACGTACACGACAAATCAACACCGCTGGATCGTCATTCAATTGGTAGTGCTTGCCATTGTCAGGGTTGGTGTAACTGATCTCCCCTCTTACCGCGTCGCGCAAGTTAATTTGTCCGTCCAACACTTTATCCCAAGCAGGTGACATAGAGTCTTCGAAGTCGGCCATGAACACTTTAACGTTGGCATTCAAAGCGTTAATGACCATTTTTCTGTCTGTCGGGCCGGTGATTTCTACTCGGCGATCTTG
>NZ_JCBDHE010000044.1:0-78031 GCF_059834225.1 Vibrio sp. R10-SG3-ISO3
GAGTAAAGTGCTGCGTACCTTCAACTATCATCACCCTGTGTTCAATACCGAATCTCTCAACGCCCAGCGCCGCAGAGAGGAAGTCAACGGGCAAAGTCAAACCTGGTTTTGCGGCGCTTACTGGTACAACGGATTCCACGAGGACGGTGTACGCAGCGCCCTGGATGTAGTTCGCGGTATCGAAGCCCTCGCGCAGACGACACGAGGAGCCGCCTAATGACAGACGCGTTGCGCAGTGCACTGCTGGTGGGGGATGTGAGACATCGGCGTTTTTCGCCCATCTCGCACAGTCTCAATTATCCGCTCTTTATGCCGTGCATCGATTTGGATGAGCTAGAGGCGCTGGAGAGCAGAGTCTGGGCATTTGGTACACGCTGGTGGCACTGGGCGAGATTCAAACGCAGTGACTATGTTGGCGAGGGCAGTCTCAAGGTCGCGGTGCAAGACAAGGTCGAAGCGCTGACGGGTGTTACCCTGCGAGGCCGCGTTGAAGCCGTCCTCCATCTTAGGTACCTCGGGATTTACTTCAGCCCGGTCAATTTTTACTACCTTTATGATGAACAAGGGCAATGGCGCTACTTATTGGCAGAGGTCTCCAACACGCCTTGGAACGAGCGCCATTACTATGCGGTGGATGCCAATGATGCCAGCACTTGGCGTCACAATAAGGCTTTTCATGTGTCACCGTTTAACCCAATTAAACAGACTTACGTATGGCGCCTCAAACCGCTCACTGAGTCTCTGTTTGTCCATCTTGAATGTCATAGTAATGCGGAGGAGACAACGCGAACCAAAGTGTTTGATGCCACGATGGCGATGCGCAAACAGCCTCTTACCTCCACTCAACTCGCTAAGCGATTGATCGCAACGCCGATTATGGCAGTAAAAGTGGTGATAGGTATTTATTGGCACGCGTTGAAACTGTGGGTGAAAGGGGCGCCTTTTTATTCCCATCCCGGTTCCCAAGAACCCGGCTACCAAGACAAAGAGACCAACAGCTAGCCAAGGCGTATAGCCATCTAAAACCCTAGCACCTAAAACAAAGACAAATGTACGCACAAAACAGAGTCCGCCGGACATGTTGCAAGGAGCAAAGAGAACAATGAATTCGCAAGTAATGCCCATACCAAGAGCGCTGACCACTGTGCAAAAAACGGCGCGTAATCTCGCCTTTTCGACTCTGTCCCATCTGCAGGTCGGGACACTGACCATACGAGAAGTGTTTAGTGACAGTGATGGCAGTCAAAGACAAGAGACGTTTGGTCAGCATCACGGATCCAATCAGCACTTAGATAATGGACCCCATGCCATTGTTGAAGTTAAGCACCCCGGCTTTTACGCGCGTCTACTCAAGGGGGGCAGCATTGCAGCAGGTGAAGCCTATATGGATGGCTGGTGGGACAGCCCGAATCTGACCCAAGTGATGGAATTGATGGCGAAGAACTTATCCGCGTTGGATGCCTTGGAAAGTCGCAGCAGCTTACTCTCTAAAATCCTCTATAAGCTCGGCCATTGGTTAAATCGCAATACGGTTGAGAAGGCGCAGAAGAACATTGAAGCGCACTATGATTTGAGCAACGAGTTATATCAAACCTTCCTCGATAAAGAGATGCTCTACTCTTCGGCGCTGTTTACTGACCCAAGTGACTCATTAGAACAAGCGCAGATCAATAAGATGGAGAGACTCTGTCAGGAATTGCAGCTCAACGAGCAAGACCGAGTGATTGAAATCGGCACGGGTTGGGGCGCGATGGCCATCTACATGGCGACGACCTACGGGTGCCATGTGACCACAACCACTATCTCTGAGCAACAATATCAATACGCCGCGAGCCGGATAGAAGCACTTGGCTTGCAGGATAATATTACTTTGCTCAAGCAAGATTATCGTCTGCTTGAGGGGGAGTTCGATAAATTGGTATCTATCGAGATGATAGAGGCCGTCGGTAAACAGTATCTGCGCTCTTATATCGAGAAGTGTCAGTCTCTACTGCGCCCGGGTGGATTGATGGCCATTCAAGCGATCACCATTGCCGATCAGCGCTATGACTATTACAGCGACAATGTGGATTTTATCCAGAAATACATCTTCCCGGGAGGATTTCTGCCATCCATCACGGCCTTGACACAAACCACCACCAAACACAGTGACTTGGTGCTGCGAAACCTATTCGATATTGGTCAGGACTACGCGCAAACGCTCAACCACTGGCATCGACGCTTTAATGGTTCGCTGGCGCGCGTCAAACACTTAGGGTTTGATGAGCGTTTTATTCGCATGTGGAACTACTACTTCTGCTATTGCGAAGGGGGCTTTAAAGCCAAGAGCATCAGCACCGTTCATATGACATTTCAGCGACCATAACTGATGATTCGTTTACTGCTGATATCGAGCTGGTTTCAAGCGCTTTGGCTGCTCGCAGTATTAGGCAATGAGGCGTGGCAATGGTGGTTGGTTGCGCTGGTGGTGGCGACTTATGCGGTCACCATAGGGGTGTCAGCTAAGCCGTTGCCTTTGAGTTTTGTTGGTATCGTTTTCGCTGTTGGTATTGGCATCGACAGTGTCAATATGCTTGCGGGGGTACTGCGGTTCGAGTACGCGATGCATTCAACTTGGTTGATACCGATTTGGCTATCGGCGCTTTGGGCGATATTCATCTGGTACAGCACTTTTTTGTTGCCCTTGGTGAATACATACCCCAGTTGGATCGTAACAGTGATAGGAGGGCTCTCGGGCGCTTTGAGTTATTGGGCGGGAGAGCGGCTTGGTGCGGTTGAATTCGGCTATTCTCCCACACTCAGTTTACTGATTCTTTTTGGTCAGTGGATGGTGGTGATAGGTTTGATGTTAAGGATATACGGCAATGAAAAAGGTCATGACATTCCTGATTAGCGTGCTGTGCTTGTCTCAATACGCGCACGCCTCCATTTCAGCGGGACACGTTTCAGGGGGAGATAATGAACAGACGCAGAACGCGCTATGGTCACACTGGCCGGTGGTCGGTCAGGCGCAGCTCTCCATGCTCTTTTTTGATATTTACCAGTCGGAGTTACGCGCGCCCAATGGTCAATACCGGGAAAGTGACGACGTGACGCCTCATCCACTCGCGCTCTCCATTACTTATCAGCGTAACATCAGTCAAGGTCAGTTACTCAATGCCACGATGGAGCAGTGGCAAAAACTCGGCTACAGAGAAGAGGTTGCACAAGGTTGGTTGACTCGTTTGGCCGAGGTTTTCCCCAATATCGAACAGGGGCACAACTTAACCTATGTGACCAACGGTCAAGTGGGTGAGTTTTATTATACGCGTCAGTCGGATACGCAGCGCATTGGCATTATCGACGATGAAGCCTTTAATGATGCGTTTGTCTCAATATGGCTTTCCCCCAACACTGACTACCCAAGATTGCGTCAACAACTGATAGGAAAGCAGCGATGATATCTCGTTTAGGTGCTCGTTTCGCGGCGATACTTTTGAGTGTCGTATTAGTGGGGTGTAGCGCCGATATTGATGACTACCAAACTAGCAGTCCAGCTTTTGACTTGTTCGACTATTTTCAAGGCGAAACCCACGCGTGGGGTATGGTGCAAGACTATACAGATAAACAGACTCGGCGTTTTTTCGTCACTATTGACGGAAACGTAGAGGGTGACACGTTAACGCTGGTGGAAGATTTTCGTTTTGATGATGGCGAGTTGAGTCAGCGCATCTGGACGATAACACGCAGTGACGCTGGTCGCTACACCGGAAAAGCCGATGACATCATCGGTACCGCCCGCGGAAGAGAAGTCGGCAATGCGCTGCAATGGCAATATGATTTTGAACTGCAATTGGATGACGGCAGTGTGTCGGTCAGTTTTGATGATTGGCTATATCGACAAGATGAACGGCACGTGTTCAACCTGACCAAGATAAAGAAATGGGGGATGGAAGTGGGGCAAATCACGCTCTTTTTCCAAAAGCAGTAGGCGCCTTAAACAGTCCTCATCTCTAAGCGAGGCTCACATAACCTGAAATGAAAACGCCACAAATGAAAAAGACTTTGCCGAGGCAAAGTCTTTTGATTGTTGCTGCGAGAACGCTCGCTTACAGCTTGTCAGTCAGCTCGATGGCTTGACCAATGTAGTTCGCAGGTGTCATCTCTTTCAGACGCGCTTTTTCGTGCTCTGGAAGCTCTAGACCGTCGATGAAATGACGCATTGCTTCACCATCAACTCGCTTACCACGAGTGAGCTCTTTTAGCTTCTCGTATGGCTTCTCAATACCGTAACGACGCATAACGGTTTGCACAGGCTCCGCAAGCACTTCCCAGTTTTTGTCTAGCTCAGCAAGCAGGGCTTCACGGTTCACTTCCAGTTTGCTGATGCCTTTTAGGGTCGACGTGTACGCAATGATTGCGTAACCCACACCCACACCAAGGTTACGTAGCACGGTAGAGTCCGTTAGGTCACGTTGCCAACGAGAGATAGGCAGTTTTTGTGCTAGGTGGCCAAATACCGCGTTTGATAAACCTAGGTTGCCTTCTGAGTTTTCAAAGTCGATTGGGTTCACCTTGTGTGGCATGGTTGAAGAACCAATTTCACCAGCAATGGTTTTTTGCTTGAAGTGACCCAGTGCGATGTAACCCCAAACGTCACGATCGAAATCGATAAGGATGGTGTTGAAACGTGCGATGGCATCAAACAGTTCTGCGATGTAATCGTGCGGTTCGATCTGCGTCGTGTATGGGTTCCACGTTACGCCAAGAGATTGCGTAATGAACTCTTCAGAGAACTGGTGCCAATCAAGCTCAGGGTAGGCGGAAAGATGCGCGTTGTAGTTACCCACTGCGCCGTTGATTTTCGCGAGAATCTCAACATTTTCGATCTGCTTGTATTGACGTTCCATACGGTACGCCACGTTCGCCATCTCTTTACCCATAGTGGTCGGTGATGCTGGTTGACCGTGAGTACGAGAGAGTAGCGGGATGTCGCGGTACTCGACAGCCAGTGCTTTGATCGCATCAATGATATTTTTGATTTCAGGAAGAATCACGCTGTCACGCGCTTCTTTAAGCATAAGAGCGTGAGAAGTGTTGTTGATGTCTTCTGATGTACATGCAAAGTGAATGAATTCGTTCACGGCATGCAGTTCAGGAACGCCAGCGACTTTCTCTTTAAGGAAATACTCAACGGCTTTGACGTCGTGGTTGGTTGTGCGCTCAATCTCTTTGATGCGAGCCGCGTCCTCTTCTGAGAAGTTGGCCGCTAGGTCATCAAGGAACTGGTTCGCTTCTGCACTGAAGGCAGGAACTTCTGCGATGGCATCGGTCGCTGCGAGCTTTTGTAACCAACGAATTTCAACGATAGAGCGGTACTTTAGTAGACCAAACTCACTAAAGATGCTGCGAAGTGCAATTGTCTTGCTACCGTAACGGCCGTCTACGGGTGAAACAGCAGTCAGTGCTGACAGTTCCATGATGTTCTCCTGAATTGGGTTTTAAATCTGGTGAGCTTTATACCAATAACTGTGGCAATTGTCACGAATATTGCGCAAACGTTTGCGCGATTCTTATCCGACAGAGAAAAAATAAGCTCGCCGAGTGGCGAGCCAAGATTCTCTGTGGTGTATCTTACATTCTGGCGAGCAAAATTTGTGCTTGCTCCACCATCTTCTTGCGTCCAAAAATAAGGTGGCGACGTTTGCCGCCCACTTGACGCCATAGCACGGCACTACGAATGCCAGAGAGCAATAAAGCACGCACTTTGTGCTGGTTGCTAGTCTGCTGTAATACGGACGGTGTGCCAGTGACCTGAATACGTGGACCCACCGGGCTGATGACATCCAGGTAGACGCTGGCAAGGTTGCTGATCATCTGCTCGCTGTGTAGGTCAAAGTGCTCGAGTTGGCGCTCCAACATTTGGATGCGATCGCCAAGCTGAGACATCGAGTCGCGGCGGGCGCTGAGTTTACGTTCAAGCGCCATGAGACTGATGATGTAGCGTGTGATTTCGCTGCCTGCTGGCGTGCTATCGATCCCTTTGACTAAACACTCAAGCCCCAGTTTAAGATCGGATTCACGACCATACACCGCCACTGTGTTGCTTGGATTGGTGTTTAAGACCGCTTTTAACGAGGTTTCGAACACGTCATTGTCGCAGTAACCGTTCTTCGCCACTTGTTGAACCAAAGCGACAGCCTGGCAAATACCGGCAAAGGCGATGGTGCGGTCATAGAGTGCATTAGCCACCGAATCGTACTCCTATCAATAAACTGTTGATTACAGACACACTGTCCATTACAGACGCTGTTCGATGATACCGCCACCTAAGCACACATCACCATCATAAAATACCGCAGATTGCCCTGGGGTCACCGCCACCTGAGGCTCATCAAAGGTAACCTTGATGTTCTCATCATCGATAGGTGTGATGGTACAAGGGATGTCGGTTTGGCGATAGCGGGTTTTTACCGTGCATTTGATTGACTCGCGAATCGGTGTGCGATCGACCCAATGTAACTGTGAAGCCACCAAACCCTCAGACTTGAGCAGAGGGTGATCTGCACCTTGCACAGCAATTAACACATTGCGTTTCAGATCTTTGTCTGCCACGTACCAAGGGTCTTCATTACCGCCGCCGCCTTTTTGACCACCAATGTGTAGTCCTTTGCGCTGGCCTAGCGTGTGGTACATCAAACCTTGGTGCTCGCCAATCACTTTGCCTTCCGGTGTTTCGATTTTACCGGGTTGCGCAGGTAGATAGCGAGATAAGAAATCGGTAAATTTGCGCTCACCAATAAAACAGATGCCGGTGGAATCTTTTTTCTTGGCGGTGATCAAATCTTGCTCTTCGGCGATGCGTCGCACTTCCGGCTTTTCAAGCTCGCCAACAGGGAATAGGCTACGCGCTACTTGGTCACTGCTTAGTGTATAAAGGAAGTAGCTTTGATCTTTGTTGCCATCTAATCCACGCAGCATCTTAGGTGCTTCGCCATTGTCAGGGAAGGTGCGGCGCACGTAATGACCCATCGCAATGTAGTCGGCGTCGAGGACTTCGTCGGCGAATTCCAAGAATGCTTTAAATTTGATCTCTTTGTTGCAGAGAATATCCGGGTTCGGCGTGCGGCCCGCTTTGTATTCCGCCAAAAAGTATTCGAATACGTTATCCCAGTACTCGGCAGCAAAGTTAATGGTGTGCAGGTGGATGCCCAACTTGTCACACACCGCTTGCGCGTCGGCGAGATCTTCTGCTGCTGTACAGTATTCTTCGTTGTCGTCTTCTTCCCAGTTCTTCATGAACAAGCCTTCAACCTGATAGCCTTGTTGCTTTAACAGGTAGGCAGAAACGGACGAATCTACACCGCCAGACATACCGACGATGACTTTCTTTTTACTGTTGTCAGTACAGTTTTCAGACATTAGGTCACACCACTCAATTTAACTGGATGCAAATTCTAGCAGAAAGCCGGTAGCGGTGACAGATCCGAGATCGAAATCACACCCATGCTTTTCAGCTTGTTCTCGCTAGGTTGTTATGCAGCCCATAGTTCGACAAATAGAGCCCAAGTTATCTGCTAAACACGGCAATGTACCTCGCGTAAATATCACAACATATCGGTTGATTGCGTTGATGGTCATTACGTCGACAGTTAGCACGGATATCATTGGGTAATGCAGGGTTAGTTGTGGCATAGTGGGCGAAATTCAAGAGTCCTAGGCTCATCTATCTCATTATTAAGTGAACCCCTCATGACTGAACACCAAGACGAACTGCTGCAAGAAACGCAACTTATTGAAGTGATTGAAAACCAACTCCAAGATGGCAACCCCATCAAAGTGAAAGAAACGTTAATGCGTTTGATGATGACGGGCACAGCAAGAGACGAAGCAATTGCCATGATGGCTTGCGCAGTCTCAATCGAAATTTTTGATGTGATGAAAAACGATGGTGAGTTTAATCTTAAACGCTATTCCGAGCACTTGGATTTATTGCCAGATTTGAGTTTTATGGAAGGTGAATAAGCCGCCGCTAATCGTTATCGACGTTGTGCCAGGTTAAATGTGCGAGCAAACGTTTGCTATGCTAGCGGGAGTTGCCGCGCCAATAAGGGCGCGGTAGAATCGCGCCACTTTTTATCCCTTACTTTACTCTGATTATGAAATTTCCCGGCCAACGCAAATCCAAACATTACTTCCCGGTTCATGCTCGCGATCCTTTAGTGACTCAAGCGCAGGACAGCAAGAAAATGTCCCGCACCCACATTATTGGTATCGACCAAACCTTAGTGGATATTGAAGCCAAAGTGTGTAGCACGCTCATCGAAAAATACCAGTTAAGTAAGGGACACTCACTGGTGATTGATGATGCGACGGCCGAAGCGTTATACGACGAACTTAAGCGCGATGATTTGATCACCAATGAATACGCGGGTGGCACGATTGGCAATACCTTGCACAACTATTCTGTGTTGGCGGATGACCGTTCGACGCTGCTTGGTGTCATGAGTCAGGACATCAAGATCGGCAGTTACGGTTATCGTTATTTGTGCAATACCTCCAGTCGAATGGATTTGAATTATCTGCAAGGTGTCGACGGCGCGATTGGACGCTGCTTCGCGCTGATCACCGAAGACGGGGAGCGCACTTTTGCCATTAGTGAAGGGCAGATGAACCAGCTTAAACCAGAGAGCATTCCAGAAAAAATCTTTAAAAATGCTTCTGCACTGGTGCTGACTGCGTATTTGGTGCGCTGCAAAGCGGGCGATCCGATGCCAGAAGCGACCATGCGCGCTATTGAGTACGCGAAAAAGCACGATGTACCGGTCGTTCTCACGTTAGGGACTAAGTTTGTCATCCAAGATGACCCGCAGTTTTGGCAGCAATTTTTGCGCGATCATGTCACCGTTGTAGCGATGAATGAAGATGAGGCGCATGCGCTCACTGGGGAGAGCGACCCGCTTGCGGCATCAGACAAAGCCTTGGAGTGGGTCGATTTGGTGCTGTGTACTGCTGGGCCACTTGGCTTGTTTATGGCCGGTTATACCGAAGACGCGGCCAAACGTGAAACGTCATTGCCTTTGTTGCCAGGTAGTATTGCGGAATTCAATCGTTATGAATTTAGCCGCCCTGCATTAAAAGATAATTGCGATCAAGCGATCAAAGTATATTCCCATATTTCACCATACATGGGTGGTCCGGAGAAAATTAAAAACACCAATGGCGCCGGTGATGCGGCATTGTCTGCGTTATTGCACGATATGGCCGCGAATAAATACCACAAAGAAAATGTGCCCAACTCGAGTAAACACGCGCATGCGTTTTTAACTTACTCTTCCTTTTCACAAGTATGTAAGTATTCCAACCGTGCCAGTTATGAGGTATTGGTTCAGCACTCTCCACGTCTTTCGAAAGGTTTACCAGAGCGAGAAGATAGCTTGGAAGAAGCCTACTGGGAACGATAAACGAAAAAAGCGCCGAAAGGCGCTTTTTTTTGAACTAACTTACATCGAAAGTTAGATCAGGAACTCTTCTAGGCTCTTGCCTGCATCCAATTGCTGTTGAATAGCAGATGGGGTGCGACCCTGACCTGTCCAAGTTTTAGTTTCTCCGCTTGCATCCACGTATTTATATTTTGGTGGACGAGGTGCACGTTTCGATTTTGTTTTGGTTTTTGTTTCACCAGCAAGCGCAGAGTAAAGGGCATCAATATCGATACCTTCTTTAGAAATTTGCTCAGCAATGGCAGCCAGTTTGGCTTCTTGCTCTGCCGCTGCTGCACGCTGCGCTTCTTCCTCTTCTTTACGCTCAGTAAAGACTGTCGTTAATTTGCTTAGGGCGTCTTCCAGTTGCTCAAGAGTCAGTTCACGTGCTGCTGCACGAAGACTACGAATATTTAATAGTGTTTTTGTTAGTTCAGACATAACATCTCTCATTGTTATCTTATTTAAGAGTATTTCTTAAATACTAATCCTGATATTTAAACATTACAATCCATTCTTAGCAGAATGCGATAAATTTATTGTTACTGTCAGCCAAATTTACCTTTCTTTACTTTATTGGAGCGATCATTCGGCTAAGTCTTGTTTTGACGCTCAGATTTAATAATAGAGTTTCATATCTATTATTAAACGTTTCTTATCCTGATGGTACTGTTTAGATAAAAGTCGCCGAAATCAGCATGAGAACGAATTTGCCTAATAGTTGGCATTATAATGTCGATATAGTTCAAATGAACCACCTCAATACGTTTTCTTTTACGATTTCGATCACAGCACATATTTCGACTTGGAGAAAGTGCTATCTATTTGGCATTGCAGTCAACACCGAGTTTTTAATGTCCCGGGCGTTGAACGTCAGCACAGTGTGAATTGTCATCAAATTGAGAGTTGGCTTCCTGTTTGTACCATCGCTAAGCAATAAAAGTGACAACAAAACGAGCCAAATTGTTGAAATGCAGTTTTAGATGGGTACAATGGCGCCACCTAATGCATGACTACAGTAAAACCTTTGTTAATTTGATGTTTCATTGGTTGATTATTTTGGTTGTGCGGTAGAGGAGCGGAATAAAATATTAGCGTTTGTTGGGGTGATGCCAATGAGCATGCGTGAAAGGTTATCTCGCCGAAGTGGGCTTCCATATCAAAGGAGTTCGCTGGGGTTAGTCTCGAAAGGGCTAACACTGCCATAGTCTATAATGTGTAAAACTATGGAGCGCTACTGTAGGGTTGGGTGAAGTGTCTACTTCCCTGTCGCTAAGTTCAACATTATCAACGGCCTCGTGCGGTTGACTAATCTGCAGTAGATCTCTAACCATTTATTACTGGTTTTTGAAGATCATGAATTTAATTGATTTTGCCTCATCTCCTTTATCTCTTTTGCCACCACTCGTGGCGTTGAGTCTTGCGATCATTACGCGTCGCGTTCTTGTGTCTCTCGGTGTGGGTATCGTTTTAGGTGCCGTATTGCTTAACGACTATTCGTTTTCGAGTGCGTCGGGTTATCTTGCGTCAACCGTATCGGGCGTTTTCGTAGAAGACGGTGGCCTCAATACTTGGAACATGAGTATTGTCGGCTTCTTGCTTTTGCTCGGTATGATGACAGCACTGCTGACGCTCTCAGGCGGCACTCGCGCGTTCGCTGAATGGGCGCAGTCTCGTGTGAAAAGTAAACGCGGTTCAAAACTGCTTGCTGCGTTTTTGGGCGTGTTCATTTTTGTCGATGATTACTTTAACAGCTTGGCGGTGGGCGCGATTTCTCGCCCAGTCACGGACCGTTTTTACGTCTCTCGCTCTAAGCTGGCTTATATTCTCGATTCGACCGCTGCCCCTATGTGTGTCTTGATGCCCGCATCAAGCTGGGGTGCCTACATTATGACCATCATTGGTGGCATCTTAGTGTCTCATGGCATCACAGAGTATTCCGCGTTGGGCGCTTACGTGCGTTTGATTCCGATGAACTTCTATGCGGTATTTGCGCTGTTGATGGTGTTTGCTGTGGCTTGGTTTGGTCTCGACATCGGTAAGATGCGCAGCCATGAAATTGCGGCGTCTCAAGGCCGTGGTTTTGACAAAGATGCAGAGAACGACACCAAAGAAGCGCACGAGCTCAATGAAGAGCTGGATATTCGTGAAAGCGAAGGCGGACGCGTCCTTGATTTGGTTTTGCCTATTGTGCTGTTAATCATTGCAACGGTCGCGGCCATGCTTTACACCGGTGGTCAAGCGCTCAAAGCGGATGGCGAAGCGTTTAATCTGCTGGGCGCTTTTGAAAATACCGATGTGGGTTTGTCTTTGATCTACGGTGGTATTGTGGGTTTGGCAACCGCGCTGTTTACGGTGGTTAAGCAACGCATTGCGACCATCGAAATTGCTCGTACACTGTGGATTGGTGCGCGCTCAATGTTTGGTGCGATCCTCATTCTAGTCTTCGCGTGGACCATTGGTAGCGTGATTGGTGACATGAACACGGGTAAATACCTGTCAACGCTGGCGCAAGGTAGCATCAACCCGCATTGGTTGCCGGTTATCCTGTTCTTGCTCTCGGGTCTAATGGCGTTCTCAACCGGTACCTCTTGGGGGACATTCGGTATCATGTTGCCGATTGCGGGTGATATGGCTGGGGCGACAGATATTGCCTTGATGTTGCCAATGCTGAGTGCGGTGCTCGCCGGTTCGGTCTTTGGTGATCACTGCTCACCGATTTCGGATACCACGATCTTGTCTTCGACGGGTGCTCGTTGTAATCATATTGATCACGTCTCGACTCAGTTACCTTATGCGTTATCTGTAGCAGCGATCTCTTGTGTCGGCTTTATCACTCTCGGTATGACAGCGTCGGTCGGTCTCTCATTTGCGGTCGCCAGCGTGGCGTTTGTGGCCGTGTGCGCGGTGCTTTCAATGATGTCTAAGTCGAAGCTAGCGAGCTGTGCGACGTCCTAAAACGATAGACAGTTCGTATCTAACTGACAGATTCTATTGATTATTTTAAGGAGGCTTTGGCCTCCTTTCTTATTTGTATTAGACAAATAAGAAAAAGTTGAAATTAAAGGTTGAAAAGATCCCTGAGCTTGGTTAGTGTGGGTATCAACCAAGCGAGCTAAGAGAGCTTTTTCAGTATGCGCAATTTTGTAATGAACATTCATCATCACCATCACCCAATCTAGTCTTTCGGGAGATGTGCGCATACCCGGGAGATAGGAAACTCCCGGAGGTAAAAATCGCAAATATAATGATTTATGACCCTCGGGAGACAAACCTTCCGAGGGTTTTTTAGTTTTTAAGTCTAAAGTTTTGAAAGATTTCGAACACAGGGATACAAGAGTCATGCAAACACAACGCCTAAGAATCGCCATTCAGAAAAAAGGTCGTCTAAGTAAAGAGAGCCAAGCACTGCTGAAAAAGTGCGGTGTGAAATTTAACGTCATGGGTGAAAAGCTGGTGGTTCACTCAGAGAACATGCCAATCGATTTGCTGCTTGTGCGTGACGACGATATCCCAGGTTTGATCATGGACGGTGTGGTTGATCTTGGTTTCATTGGCGAAAACGAATTGGAAGAAGTCCGCCTAGACCGCAAAGCATTGGGTGAGCCTAGTGAGTTTGTGACATTGCGCCGTCTCGATTTTGGTGGCTGCCGCCTCTCTATTGCGATCGATAAGGATGAAGAGTACAACGGCCCGCAAGATTTGGCCGGTAAGCGTATCGCTACCACCTATCCACAATTGTTAAAAGCCTACATGGATGAGCAAGGCGTACCGTTCTCAACCTGTATGCTGACCGGTTCTGTTGAAGTCGCGCCACGTGCTGGCCTTGCTGATGCCATCGCCGACCTAGTGTCTACCGGCGCTACTTTAGAAGCGAACGGCTTAAAAGAAGCGGAAGTCATCTTCCAATCAAAAGCGACCCTTATTCAGCGCAAAGGTGAGTTCGCACAAGATAAAACCAAACTGATTGATAAGCTATTGACTCGTATGCAAGGCGTTCAGCAAGCGAAAGAGTCGAAATACATCATGCTGCACGCCCCAGCAGACAAACTTGAGCAGATCAAATCGCTCCTTCCTGGCGCAGAAGATCCAACCGTTTTGCCGCTCTCTGCTGATAAACAAAAAGTGGCCGTTCACCTTGTGAGTACCGAAAACTTGTTCTGGGAAACCATGGAACAACTCAAAGAGCTTGGTGCTAGCTCAATCCTAGTACTGCCAATTGAGAAAATGATGGAGTAAGGGCGATGAGAACAGTTGTTTGGCAATCATTGAGTGAATCTCAGCAAGACTCCATTTTAGAGCGCCCTGCCATTACCGAAGGGGCGAATATTACCGCTGCGGTGTCTGAGGTTATCGCACAAGTAAAAACGCAAGGCGATGCTGCTCTATTGGCGTTGACGGAAAAGTATGATCGCGTCAAACCAGAGTCGATTCGAGTCTCAACTCAAGAGATTGAGGCGGCGTCAGAGCGCTTAAGCGAAACCATGAAGCAAGCGCTTGAGCAAGCGTACGCCAATATCGCTAAGTTTCACAAAGCCCAAAAGCCACAGCCTATTAAAGTTGAAACGCAACCTGGTGTTGTGTGTGAACAAGTGACTCGAGCGATTCAGAAAGTCGGTCTTTACATTCCAGGTGGCAGTGCGCCACTGCCATCGACCGTATTAATGCTCGGCGTACCGGCTAAGATTGCGGGTTGTCGTAAAGTGGTACTCTGCTCACCACCGCCGATCGCAGATGAAATCCTCTACGTGGCGAAGCTGTGTGGTATCGATGAAGTTTACAATGTTGGTGGTGGTCAAGCGATTGCTGCGATGGCTTACGGAACAGAAACCGTGGCGAAAGTGGACAAGATTTTCGGCCCTGGTAATGCGTACGTCACAGAAGCTAAGCGCCAAGTGAGCAACGATTTTCGCGGTGCCGCGATCGACATGCCAGCGGGCCCTTCTGAGGTGTTAGTGATCGCTGATGAGACCGCCGACCCAGATTTCATTGCTGCGGATCTCTTGAGCCAAGCTGAGCACGGCCCAGACTCACAAGTGGTGCTGGTCACGCCATCGCCAGTGATTGCCGATCAAGTGACGGATGCCGTTCAGCGTCAGCTCAAAGTACTGTCTCGCGCTTCTATTGCAGAAAAAGCACTGGCGTCGAGTTTGATCATCATTTCTGATTCCATCACTCAGGCGGTTTCTATTTCGAACTACTATGGCCCAGAGCACTTGATCGTACAGACCAAGAACCCACGTGAACTGCTTCCTCTTCTTGATAACGCTGGATCGATTTTCCTTGGTGATTGGTCTCCTGAGTCAGCGGGCGACTATGCGTCGGGCACCAACCACGTTCTGCCTACCTATGGTTACACTCGCACCTATTCAAGTCTAGGATTGGCGGATTTCTCCAAGCGTATGACGGTGCAAGAGCTCTCAGAGGAAGGGATTAAAAATCTTGCGCCGACCGTCGTGACCATGGCGGAAGCAGAAGGACTGGATGCGCACAAACGCGCCGTTACCATTCGTGTAGAAAAATTGGCTCAGAAGCAAGGGTAAGAGATGGAAAAGCTAGCACGCAAACAAGTTCAGCAATTGACCCCTTACCTGTCAGCACGTCGTATTGGCGGCAGTGGCGATGTGTGGCTCAATGCCAACGAGTCGCCGTTCAACAATGAGTATAAGATGGATTTCGCCCGCCTGAATCGCTACAGTGAGTGCCAACCTACTGAGTTGATTAACGCTTACGCCGCTTACGCGGGGGTGAAACCTGAACAAACGCTGACCTCGCGCGGTGCGGATGAGGGTATTGAGCTTCTGATTCGCGCATTTTGTGAGCCGGGCGAAGACGCCATTTTATATTGTCCACCTACCTACGGAATGTACGCTATTTCAGCGGAAACCATTGGTGTGGAGAAAAAAGTGGTGCCGTTGACTCAAGATTGGCAACTGGATCTCAGCGCCATTGAAGCCAACTTAGACAAGGTAAAACTGGTCTTTGTTTGCAGCCCTAACAATCCAACCGGTAATTTGGTTAAGCGTGAAGACATCGTCCGACTGCTTGAGATGACCCAAGACCGCGCTATTGTTGTGATGGATGAAGCTTACATCGATTTTTGTCCAGAAGCATCGACGGTCGATTTACTGGCTCAGTCCCCCAATTTGGCTATTTTGCGCACTTTGTCCAAGGCGTTTGCCCTTGCCGGTCTGCGCTGTGGCTTTACCTTGGCGAATGAGGCGTTGATCAACGTCTTGCTGAAAGTGATCGCGCCATACCCAGTGCCTGTGCCAGTGGCGGAAATTGCCACCCAAGCTCTCTCAGAGGCAGGGCTTGCTAGAGCCAAGTTCCAAGTGCTTGACCTCAATGCCAATCGCGCGTATTTGCAAGCGGGCCTGTCGACCATTGCTGGTTTAACGGTGTTCGAGGGGTGGGGCAACTATCTGTTGGTGAAATTCCCCGATGGTGATGCACTGTTTAAAGCGGCGTGGGACACTGGCATTATTTTGCGCAATTCGCCGATTGAGGATTGCGTTCGCATCAGTATTGGTAGTCGAGATGAGTGCGAGAAGACACTCGGTTTTATCCGTAACTACTATTTATCCGCAACTACTACAGCGCGTGATGACACGCAATAAAGAAACAAATGGGCGCTGGCTGTGGCGGGCGCCTTTAAGATTGAGATAAGGAAGTTCGAGTGAGCACACAACAAAAAATTCTTTTCATTGACCGAGACGGCACCTTAATCGTCGAGCCGCCGGTTGATTTTCAAGTCGATCGTTTAGACAAACTCAAGCTAGAGCCGTATGTGATCCCAAGTTTGCTTGCGCTGCAAGACGCAGGGTATCGCTTGGTGATGGTCACAAACCAAGATGGCCTAGGCACAGACAGCTATCCGCAAGCGGATTTCGATGCGCCGCACGACATGATGATGGAAATCTTCTCCTCTCAGGGTGTGAAGTTTGATGATGTATTGATTTGTCCTCACTTTGAAGAGGACAACTGTTCGTGCCGTAAACCGAAATTGGGTATGGTCAAAGAGTACCTTCAAGGCGGCAAAGTGGATTTCAAGCACTCTGTGGTCATTGGCGATCGCGCGACCGACCTTCAACTGGCGGAAAACATGGCGATTCGCGGCATCCAATACCACCCAGCAACCATGGGGTGGCCGAAAATCTTAAAAGAGCTCACCGTGAATGCTCGCGTTGCTGAAGTGGTGAGAACCACCAAAGAAACCGACATCAAAGTGAAGGTTAATCTCGATGAGCAAGGTGGCAACGCCATCAGCACTGGTCTTGGCTTTTTTGACCACATGCTAGACCAAATTGCGACGCACGGCGGCTTCCAAATGGTATGTCAGGTGGAAGGCGATCTGCACATCGACGATCACCACACCATTGAGGACACTGCACTGGCGTTGGGCCAAGCACTAAAAGAAGCGTTGGGCGATAAACGTGGGATTGGCCGCTTTGGTTTCAGCTTGCCGATGGATGAGTGTCTGGCGCAGTGCGCGTTGGATCTCTCTGGTCGACCTTACTTGAAGTTTGATGCCAAGTTTAGCCGCGATCAGGTCGGCGATTTATCCACTGAAATGGTGGTGCACTTCTTCCGCTCATTGACCGATACATTGGCGTGTACCTTGCACCTCTCTTCAGCCGGCGATAATGATCACCATATCATCGAAAGCTTGTTTAAGTCGTTTGGTCGCACTCTGCGTCAAGCTATTAAAGTGGAAGGCAATGAACTGCCGAGCAGTAAAGGCGTGTTGTAAGGAGAGAGACTATGACAAAGCAAAACGTCGTTATCATCGATACTGGCTGTGCCAACGTCTCATCGGTCAAGTTCGCTATTGAGCGCCTAGGTCAATCCGTGACGATTTCAAAAGATCCTGATGTGGTGCTCGCTGCGGATAAGCTGTTCTTACCCGGTGTTGGCACGGCAAGCGAAGCAATGAAAAACCTTGCTGAGCGTGATTTGATTGATTTGGTGAAACGGGTCGAAAAGCCACTGCTTGGTATCTGTTTAGGTATGCAACTGCTTGGCAAACTCTCCCAAGAGAAAGGCACGCAAGGCGAAAATGCGGTTGAGTGTCTCGGTCTTTGTGATGGCGAAGTACGCTTGATGGAGACGGGTGATCTTCCGCTCCCGCACATGGGGTGGAATACGGTATCGGCCACCCCAGATCACCCACTGTTTAAGGGGATTGAAGAGGGAGAGTATTTCTATTTCGTCCATAGCTTTGCGATGCCTGTCGGCGACTACACCATCGCTCAGTGTGAGTATGGCCAACCCTTTACCGCTGCGGTGCAAAGTGGCAATTACTACGGGGTGCAATTTCACCCAGAGCGCTCATCGAAAGCCGGCTCAAAACTGATTGAAAACTTTTTAGCATTATAGGGACATAACCTTCGTGATTATTCCAGCACTCGATTTAATAGAAGGTCAGGTCGTTCGTCTTTATCAGGGCGATTACGGCCAAGTGACCGAATACAAAGTGGATCCAGCTGAGCAGTTTAATCTGTATCACCAAGCTGGCGCCAACTGGCTGCACCTGGTGGATTTGACTGGTGCTAAAGATACCAGTGCGCGTCAGTTAGACCTGATTGCCAAACTGTTAGCCAGTACCCCTGCAAAAATTCAAATTGGCGGCGGCGTGCGCAGTGAGCAAGACGTTGTGGATTTACTTGAAGCCGGCGCTGAGCGCGTCGTGGTTGGTTCCACAGCGGTGAAGCAACCGGAACTGGTCAAAGGTTGGATGGAAAAATACGGTGCGGAGAGAATTGTCTTAGCGCTCGACATCAATATCGATGATCAAGGTGTACGCAAGGTGGCGATCTCCGGCTGGCAAGAAGATTCAGGCGTGACGATTGAAGCCTTAATTGACGATTATCTAACTGTCGGATTACAGCATGTTCTATGCACGGACATCTCACGTGATGGTACGTTGACGGGCTCTAACGTTGAGCTTTACGTCGACCTTTGCAAGCAGTACCCGCAAGTGCAATTTCAATCGTCAGGGGGCATTGGGTCGCTGGCTGACATCGAGGCGCTCAAAGGTAGCGGTGTGTCTGGCGTGATTGTTGGTCGTGCGTTACTCGATGGCAAATTTACTGCAGAGGAGGCGTTTGCATGTTGGCAAAGCGAATAATTCCCTGTCTCGACGTTCGAGATGGTCAGGTGGTGAAAGGGGTTCAGTTTCGCAACCATGAAATTATCGGTGACATTGTGCCCCTCGCGCAGCGTTACGCTGAGGAAGGCGCAGACGAATTAGTGTTTTACGATATTACCGCATCCAGTGATGGTCGCGTGGTCGACAAGAGCTGGGTGGCCCGCGTTGCTGAGGTCATTGACATTCCTTTTTGTGTGGCTGGTGGTATCAAATCGGCTGAAGATGCGGCGCGCATTCTCGAGTTCGGTGCTGATAAGGTGTCGATTAATTCGCCGGCCTTAGCCAATCCACAGCTGATTACCGATCTTGCGGATAAATTTGGTGTGCAGTGCATCGTGGTAGGCATTGACTCTTATTACGATAAAGAGACAGGCAAATACCAGGTGTACCAGTTCACTGGTGACGAACAACGTACCAAAGCGACACTGTGGGAAACACGCGACTGGGTACAAGAAGTTCAAAAACGAGGCGCCGGTGAGATTGTCCTTAACATGATGAATCAAGATGGCGTGCGCAACGGCTACGACATCGAACAGCTCAACATGGTGCGTGAAGTGTGCAAGGTACCGCTGATTGCTTCTGGCGGAGCCGGTGAAATGGTCCACTTTGCAGACGCTTACCATCAAGCTAACGTCGATGGTGCATTAGCGGCTTCCGTTTTCCATAAGCAAATCATCAATATTGGTGAATTAAAACACTACCTGAAACAACAAGGCGTAGAGGTACGAGTATGAGTTTTGCTAGCGGGCAAGTGAGCGCACTTGCTGAGCGTATCGATTGGGACAAAGTGGATGGCTTAGTGCCTGCGATTGTCCAAGATTTCCAATCGAGCCAAGTGCTGATGATGGGCTACATGAATCAAGATGCGCTAGAGAAAACCGCGCAGACAGGACACGTGACCTTCTTTTCACGTACGAAATCACGTCTGTGGACGAAAGGTGAGACCTCAGGGAATGTGCTTCAACTGAAAAACATGGCGCTTGATTGCGACAACGATACCTTGTTGGTCAAAGTGGAGCCTATCGGACCGACGTGCCACACAGGTACCACGACGTGCTGGGACGCTGACAAGCAAGAAGAGTCGCAAATGGTGTGGCTTCATCAACTTGAGCAGCTATTGGCTGCCCGCAAGAGTGCCGACCCAGACTCTTCCTATACTGCCAGCCTTTATGCCCGTGGCACCAAACGTATTTCGCAGAAAGTGGGCGAAGAGGGCGTTGAAGTCGCGCTTGCGGCGACGTCGGGCGACAAGGCGGAGCTAGTGTGTGAATCGGCCGATCTGATCTACCACTTGATGGTGCTGCTTCAAGACCAAGGTCTATCGATGAACGATGTGATCAATAAGCTTAGAGAGCGTCATAAGTAACGTGATTATTGATGAATGAGTGGTGCATGACATCGCTTGCTGACAGAAAAACGCTCTCGGCGATACCGAGGGCGTTTTTTTGAGCGTCTATTCGAACAAAAAGAAGTAGCCGTAACCGACCAGTAACGCCGGTAAGGCTGAATAGACGGTCGCGACTAAGGCGGCTTTTGGCGCCAGTGCAATCGCCGGGAACAAGGCATCGCCGTCGTTAGAGATGGCATTCGCCAATTGTGCCGATAGGGGCGCCGCACCAGAGATATACAAACTGGTCACCAAAATTTGCGGCCCGCACCCGGGAAGCAGACCCACAGCAACCCCCATTAGAGGCATCCAAACCCCAAGTTGAGCCACACTATTAGTGATATCGATATGCGCAGCCTGTTGGATGAGCTCAAAGGCGAGGAAGGCGACAATCACCCAAGCAGTCACAAAGTTGGTATCTTGCGCGGCTTTTTGAATCGGGTGTGACGAGACGATTTTGCAATCTTCCGCCACCGTTGACTCATAGTCTTTGATCTCACGAGTCAGAGACCACAGTAGCATGCTCATGACAATCAAACCCGTCCCAAGCCACTCCATGGTCATGTCAGGCACGTTTAACCACTGATTCACATCAACTTGAAAGGAACCGAGTATGGCGACAAGAGCGGTGGGGATCAGCAGCCACTTCCAGAATGTCCCTTGCAGATTGATGGCTTGAATTTCAATCGCTTTACTCGTCTCTTTATTGGCTGCGTGTTGCTGCGTCTGTAACGTTCGGGCTTGCTTAAGTGCGGGACGCAAAAAGTCGTCTTTGTGAATTGCGTTAACCACCAAGCCACTGACAGTACCCACGACAACACCCAGTGCAATCACACCCAATCCCACATTTGGCTGGCTGGCGAGGAGCAGAAAGGCCGCATCACCCATGGTGGCGGTCAGCACAGCGACGATGGCGCCAAATCCGACTCGCCCGCTAACAAATTGGGTGGTGACGACAATCGCGCCACCACAACCTGGCAGCGCGCCGAGCAGAGCGGCAAAAATCACTTGGTAGTGGCGCGAGTGCTGATACAGCGCTACGACTCGGTTGTCCGAACTAGTGATCTTCGCAATCGAGTGGTAGAGAGCGAGTGTCATTGCCACGTAACAAGATACGGCCCAGAAGGCATCAGAGAGGGTCGAAACCGTGAGCGCGCGTGTTGAGTCGTTTAATAACAGCGCCAACAGCCCTACTGGTAGCAGCAAGCGTTTGTACGCGGGTCTAAATTGCAGCGAGTCAAGCGTGGCAGTTTGGGCGTCGAAGTGATTCATAGTGCAAACCATCGTAAAGCATTTCTTTGATTATATGAAAATGATAATGATTTGCAAATGCATTTGAATCGATTTCACCTATCGATTCAATGGTTAAAACGAGCCCACTTAAACCCCTTGATTTAAAAGTGGTAAACGCTGATGGTTGACAAGAGCATGAAGGCTATCGGTACTTCATCACGAGTTCATCATAGCGTCCGCTCTGTTTTAGCTGGTGCAGCCCTATCATAAAACGGACCATTAGGGTGTTTTTTTCGGGATGATCTTTGGCGATGGCGAGATGCACGGGTTTTATCATCAAGCTTTTATCGACAAAGTAAAAGTGGTCTGAGTCTAAACCGATTTCCTTCATGGTATGAATGGCGGCTCGCTCATCGGCGATGATGGCGTCAACGCGTTTTGCGCGCAGTTTTCGAAGATTGGTGGCGAGATCGCTCGCGACTACCCGAGTAAAGTAGGTGGATTCATTAAAGCGCTCTCCATAGCCATAATCTTCAATAATGCCGACCGTCATGCCTTCTAATGAGGTGAAGTCTCGGTACTCAAAGGCGTTTTCTTTTAGCACAATAAACTTTAGGTGGACCATCAAATAGGGCACGCTAAATTCTAGCTCTTGGGTACGATCGTCTGACCACCAAAGCGACACCAACATATCTTTTTTACTGTTTCGCACTTCTTTAAGTGAGCGCAGCCAAGGCAAAATTTCCAAATCGATGTCATAGCCCTGCGTGGCAAACGCTTCTTGAACAATCTCTATCGCTAGCCCGGAGTTGACCCGTTCAAACACATAGGGAGGCCACTGCGCTTGAGTGGCGCGTATCACGGGAGGGCTGGCCCAAAGCGCTGTGCTAAGGAGAAGCAGCGGCAGAGCATAAAAACAAAAACGCATGGCATTGACTCATTTATGATTATTGTCCTTTGAGTGTAGACACCTTTTGCCCGACAGCCAAAACACCCGATAGGGGTTAATTGGCGCTTTTGGCACCGTTAGGCGATGACAAATTCTCAAAATCAGGTAAAGTATCGGGCTTCGTGAGTAATCGCCCAGATCGGGCTCGTAATAGTCGTATAGGAAATAAGATGATTCTAGTCGTAGGTCACAAGAACCCTGATAGTGATAGTATTTGTAGTGCTTTGGTGGCAACTGAACTGCTGAAGGCACGTGGCGAGCAAGCTATGCCTATCCGCCAAGGTGAAATCAACCGTGAAACTCAACACATCCTTGACGTTGCTGGTGCAGAGACGCCAGAGCTTCGTACGTCTGTGGCCGGTGAGAAAATCTGGTTGGTTGACTATTCAGATCTCGCTCAGGCACCTGATGATGTGGCAGACGCAGAAATCCTAGGTATCGTCGATCACCACCGTCTAGGTGATGTGATGACCACCAACCCGATGGAAGCGTGGATCTGGCCAGTAGGCTGTACCAACACGGTTCTATTCAATATGTTTAAAATCGAAGGCCACACAATCACGCCTAAGATTGCCAAGTTGATGATGTCGGCTATTTTGTCTGACACTGTGGGCTTTGCTTCGCCAACGTGTACGCAAAAAGACAAAGACGCGGTTGAAGAGCTAGCGAAGATCGCAGATGTGGCAGACATTGATGCCTTCATCAAAGACCTTCTGATTGCTAAGACGAACATTGAAGGTCTGTCGGCAGCGGAATTGGTTGAGAAAGATCTTAAAGGTTATCCATTCAACGGTCGTGATGTCGTGGTGGGTCAGGTTGAGCTTGCAACCCTAGAGCAAGTTGATGGCATGATTGATGCGCTGGAATCGGATCTTGAGCGTCGCTGCGATGAAGAAGGTCTTGCGTTTGCAGCTGTGATGCTGACAGACATCACCACAGCGCAAACTCGTCTACTCTATAAAGGTGAGTGGGCGCAGAAGCTGGTTAAGCATGAGAAAGATGGCATGCTGATGATGGAAAACACGCTGAGCCGTAAGAAGCAAGGCTGGCCTTGGCTACAAACTGAGTTGGCGTAATCCAAACAGTGATCATTTTCAAGCGCTTACAGGGTCGCCTGTGAGCGCTTTTTTCTTTGTTTAAGGGGGTAACATGTCACTCAGTGAAGAGCAAAAGACAAGCATTAACAAGATGCGTCCGGATGAGCGTTTTAATTACTGCTTAAATGCGATCGCAAAAGAGCGCAAAGTGTGGATCTTAACCGATGAGCATGGCTGCGTGATGCTCAACACCGAAGATGATGATTGCGTGCCTGTGTGGCCCTCTGAAGAGTTTGCGCGTGAGTGGGCGACCGGTGAGTGGTCTAAATGCGAGCCGCAATCCATTTCCACGGCAAAATGGTTCAGCCGTTGGACCGTCGGACTTGAGCAAGATGAGCTCTCTGTCGTTGTCTTTCCTGACAGCAATGAAGAGGGCGTCGTGCTGTTTCCAGACGAGTTTGAATTTGAGCTGAAAAAGCGCGGCTAATCGTGCCCGATGAACGTGATTAATAGCCACCAACCAGCTTAAATAGCTGGTTGTTTTTTGCCTGCTTTGCAGCATCGCGTAAGATGCCTTGTTGCTGATAGCGTTGCAGCAGTCTACGCACCACTGGCGCGGCCTGCTCTCGGCTCATACCGGGGCGCAGCTGAGGTTCGTAGAGCAGTTTTAATAAAATGACGTCGAGAGGCGAGAGGAGATCTTCAGGCGTTTCGTCATTAAAAATCGAAGGGTAGGCGCTTTCTGCGTCATTGGGCAGACCAAGCACTTGGGTGATCTCTTCGACGATGCATGCCAGCAGCTTGCCGTGACTGCGCGCTTGATCCACCGGGATAATGACGACCCCTTTGTCGATAACGCTGCTGTTCGTATAACTAAAGCTCGCTTTGCAGATGGCCCCCTTGATGTGCTCAAGAGCAAAAAGACCTATTTCCTCGGCGATCTCGTCTTGCCACTGACTTTGACGGGTGAATATCCACACCACGTTGGCGTCCTCTCGGCGTGAAACGCGCCGAATGTCATGGCCAGTCATCGCGGATAAGTCGCGCAGATGTGCATTGGTCAGCTCATCATGAAGCACGTGATCAGCCACGCGGTGATCGATCCAAATACGAATCGGTGCCTGCCATTTTGTCAGTGGCTTGTCACCAGGGCGGTATTCGTTTTTTAGTGCAACATCGAGAAAAGCGCGTTCAACAAAGTTTGGGTCAAGCCAGGTCGTCTGGCTAGGGTAGGCGAAGGTGAGGTGAGCAAAGAGCAGCAAGGGGCTAAGTAGAATCGCTTTGCCCCGTTTGAATAGATAGATTCGCTGGTCCATTGCTGACATCCCTGATTGAAATGGCGATTTAGCGAAAGCAGAGCGCTTTGTTAAAGTGGCTTTCAACCATGCGCTGAGTGATCGGGTGTTGTGGGTCAGTCAGCACCTTGTGGGTATCACCCGCCTCGACCACTTCTCCCTCGTGCATCACCATCACTTTGTCAGTGATGTGTTTGACGGTGCCAATATGCTGCGACACATAGACAAACGATACGCCCATCTCTTCTTGCAGTTCTAGAAACAGGTTAATGATCTGTGAGCGCATCGCCATATCAAGACCATTGAGCGCTTCGTCGGCGATGATGACAGAAGGCTGCAAAATTAACGCTCGCGCGAGACAGACGCGCTGCTTTTGACCTGTTGCCAACATTTGCGGATAGAAGTACGCATGCTCAGGCAACAATCCCACTCGAAGTAGGGTCTCTTTCACGCGCTTAATGCGTGCTTCGGGTGGCATGTTGGTGTTTCGCTTCAATGGCCCCTCAAGGATACGGCCAATCTGAATTCTTGGATTGAGCGAGGTGTTCGGATCTTGGAAAATCATGCGAATGAGCTTACAACGCGTCGAGTAATCTTCATGGCGCAGCGCTTCGCCATTCACTCGGATTTCGCCAGAGCTGGGTTCAACCACACCGGCCAACATGCGCGCTAACGTGGACTTACCAGAGCCATTTTGGCCGATAAACCCCACAGTTTGCCCTGCTTCTAAGCTAAAGCTCACGGGCTTGACAGCCTGTTGGATTTTCTTTCGAAACAAGCCATAACGCGTGACAAACTGTTTCGACAGTTGGTCGACTTCAAGTAGCGCACTCATGCTTTTTTTCTCTCCGTATTGAGTGGAAAGTGACAGGCAAATTTGTGGTTTTTAATCCGTCTGGTCATGGGGATCTCAACACACTGACGCTGCGCGTATGGGCAGCGGGGTCCAAGGCGACAGCCAATTGGCAAATGTTGCAACGGTGGAATGGTGCCGGGCAAGGATTGCAGTTTTTCTTTGTGAGGAATCCACTCACTAAAATCGGGCATCGCTTTCAATAGCGCCACGGTGTAGGGGTGTTTTGGCTTTTCAAGCAACTGCTCGGTATCTGCCGACTCCACTGATTGACCACAGTACATCACGGTGATGCGATCGGCCCACTGGGTGATGGTGGTGAGATCATGACCAATCAGCAAGATTGAAGTGTTGTTGATCTGATTCATTCGACTGAGCAAACGCAGGATTTGCGATTGCGTGATCGGATCGAGGTCATTGGTGGGTTCGTCTGCAATTAACAGCTTGGGTTTGGCCGCGATCGCCATCGCGATCATCACCTTTTGGCACTCCCCATCCGTCAGCTCATAAGGGTAGCTGTTCATCAGACGGTTGTGATCTTTAATGCCCACTTTGTGCAGTAGGCCAATGGCTTGCTTCTTACGCCAACTAAAGCGCTCGTACCAGCGGCCTTCAAAGGCGCTGGCTGGAATCGATTCAATCAGCTGTTTGCCCACTTCTTCCGATGGATCCAAACAGGTGGAGGGCTCTTGGAAAATCATCGCCACATCGCGCGCAATAACGCGGCGACGCTCTTTCGGCGTGAGTTGCAATAGGTCTATATTGCCTAAGCGCATGCGGTCGGCGGTGATTTTCCAGTTCTCTTTGCACACACCAACGATGGCTTTCGCCACCAGACTTTTACCTGAGCCAGATTCGCCCACAAGCCCGCGAATCTCGCCTTCGTTGAGAGTCAGGCTCATTCGATCGACCGCTTTCATCAGCCCTTGTGGCGTTTCAATCTCGATCGTGAGATGACGGATATCTAACAGCGGCATTATTCAATCCCCGCATTTAATGCTTGGCGAACCCCTTCGCCAACGAGGTTGATCACGATGACTGTGAACATAATGGCAAGGCCCGGCAACGTCACTGTCCAAGGCGCTAAATAGATGAGCTCGACGGAGTCACCGAGTAGCGCGCCCCATTCGGTACTTGGCGTTTGAGCGCCAAGGCCTAGAAAGCCCAGTGCGGTGATGTCCAAGATGGCCAATGACAACGCGTAGGTCATTTCGGCTGCGATCACCACTAAGATATTGGGCAGAATGGAGTTCCACAGCAGGTAGAAATCATTGGCACCATCGAGTCTTGCGGCCATGATGTAGTCTTTTTCCACTTCTGCGTGCACCGCGATATACAAAGAGCGCACGAAACGCGGAATAAGCGCTAGACCGATCGCCAGTAAGATATTGAATTCGCCAAAGCCCAGAAAGGCGACGAAAATGATCGCCAACAGCAGGGAAGGGATCGACATCACAGTATCAAGCAAGTGGTTGAGCGTACTGGAGAGCAGGCCTTTGGTCATTCCGGCCAAAATACCGATTGAGCAACCTATGAGGGCCGCGATGAGTGTGATGATGATGGCGGCGCCGAACGTCAGCTGTGAACCTTCGATTAAGCGCGAGAGAATGTCTCGGCCTAAATCGTCGGTGCCAAGGAAGTATTCGACGGTGCCGGTCGGATCCCAAGAAGGGGGGATCAGCAATTCACCGGTTTGTGCTTGCGGGTCATGGGGTGTGATCCACGGAGAGAGTAGCGTGATGACGATTAGCAGAATCAAACACCACAAACCAAACATCGCCAAGCTATTGGCTTTGTAGCTGCGCCAAAAACGCTCAAACTGAGTGGGTATCAACTCTTCTTGATAGATGTTATCGCTTAGCATACCACTCCTTCCTTACCAGCGGATTAACCATAGCACCCAACAGATCCGAGACAATATTGGCGGTGAGTACCAGTGTTGCCACTACGATGACACCCGCTTGAATAGAGACGTAGTCACGGTTTGATAAAGCATCCAGTAGCCAGCGACCAATCCCCGGCCAGTTAAAAATAGACTCGGTAATGATGGCCAAGGTCAACATGCTTGATAACTGAATACCGATTTTGGGGATGATGGGTGGGATGGCATTACGCAGCACGTGTTGAGTTACGATCTCGTGATTTGAGAGGCCTTTAATCCGCGCTGCGCGAATGTAGTTTTGCCCCATCACTTCCGCAACCGAGGCGCGCATCAAGCCAATAACTTGTGTGGTCGGAGCGAGTGCCAGCACCAAGCAGGGCAAGATCAGGTGTTCGATAACACTTTGCAGCGCGTGCGCTCGGTACGCACCTTTGGCAAAAAACGCGTCAACTAAGGCAAAGCCGGTCACGTGTTCAATTTGATACAGAAGATCGTAGCGGCCGCCAACGGGAAATAACTCAAAGTGCAGTGAGAACGCCATGATCATTAATAGTGCAATCCAGAATATCGGCGCAGAATAGCCCGACATCGAGGTAAAGGAGATCGCCGTATCAATCCACTTACCTTGGCGCATGCCCGCTAACGTGCCAATCGGAATACCAATCATCAGGGAGATGACAAACGCGATAAAGCACAGCTCAATGGTGGCAGGGAAGACCACTCCCAGCTCGTCAATAATCGCCACGCCTTGCTTATTAACGCCAAAGTTTAAGTGCATCAACTCTCCGACGTAAGTCGTCCATCCTGACCAGTAGCTCATTTGGCTCCAGGCGGAGTCGGGCTCTAAACGAAGTAAGCTAAAGCCCACCATGGTCAAGATAAGCAAGGTGATGATGAAGAGGTTCAGTCTTCTTAGGGTATACAGCAGCATCAGTTCACCCTCTCCACTTTATCAAAAGGTTGTGCATTGAATGGGCTCATGCGAAAACCACGAATCGAGCGATCATGCGCTTGCAACTGTACGCCGTGATTGAGTGGGATCACGGGAAATTCTTCGTTCAAAATATTCTGCGCTTGCCTATAGAGGTTGAGGCGATAGCGAGGACGATCCACTTCCAGCGCCAAATCGAGCAAAAAGTCGAAATCTGGGTTACACCAACTGGAGACATTCAGTCCAACGCGATCGGAATCACACGACAAGAGTGGACGCAGAATGTTGTCCGGATCACCCGTACTGGCGATCCAACCGGTGAGGTAGAGATCGATGTTGCTCGTGAGGTTGGTTCGCTCGAAGCGCTCATCAGTAATGAGGTTTAAGGTGATGCCAATGTCTGCCAAGTTCGCTTGAATCAACTCCGCGGTTTTGCGCGGGCTTGGGTTGAATGCGCGAGGCTCAAGAGGTACCGACATACTGAGCTCCAAACCTTCGCTGAATCCAGATTCTCGCAGCAGTGCCAAAGCATAGTTGCGATCGTAACGAATTTGGTTGGCGTCTTTTTGGTACGCCCAAGAGCTAGGCGGCAGAACCGAATAGGCTTGGCTACCCGTACCATAGTAGACAGAATCTAAAATGTTTTGTCGGTTAATGGCAAAGTTGAGTGCCTTGCGCACGCGCGCATCTTTGAGCGCAGGGTGGGCGGTATTGACAGCAATAAAGGAGATGTTCATTGCGGGCTTGGAAATCAGCTCAATGTTATCTTGCTCGCGAATGATGGGCAGTTGACTCGACAGAGGCGAGCTCAGTACATCACATTCGTTACGCAGCAGTTTAGCCAGTGTGCCAGTACCGCGATGGGAGATGTCAAACACAACTTGCTCCATCAAGGCGGGCTGTTTCCAGTAACGTGTATGGCGTTTAAGGCGAATCAGGTCGTTGACTTGGTACTCTGCCAAATAAAAGGGTCCGGTGCCGACGGGGTGAGAATCTAAGCGCGCTTTTTCATCTTTTATCTCCAGTTCACTCGCGTACTCTTTGGAGAGAATCACCGGGTAGCTGGTGGCGATGTTGGATAAAAACGTGTTATCCGGACGAGAGAGAATAAAGCGGACTTGGTCATCTGAGGTAGCCACGACATCTTCAATTAAATTGGGGAAGTCGATGCTGTTAAACCAAGGGTAAATACCGCCCCCGACGTGATGAAACGGATGTTGTGGGTCAATGATACGCTTAAAACTAAACACCACGTCTTGTGCATTCAGTGCTCGAGAGGGCGTAAACCACGGTGTGATTTGAAATTGGATGTTGGGACGAAGCGTAAACGTGTACTCCGTGCCGCTTGCATCGACCTGCCATGCGGTGGCGAGACTGGGTATGGGTTCGTATGTATCTGGATCGAGGACCAGTAAGGTATCGAAAATCTGAGGGCTGAGCGCTTCAGACGTGATGCCGCTGTCGACCAGTTGCGGGTTAAAGGTCCCGGGGCCACCTTGGCCACAATAGACGAAGCCACTTTGGCGGATTTTGCTGTGGTCGATGTCGTCTCCGCAGCCGCTAAGCAAACCGAGGCCAACGAGACCGAATGTTAACTGTAGTAATGCTTTCATAGAAAGAGCGATTGCCTGAGATAAAGCACAAAGCGATTGGACATTATGCCTCAATATCTGAGTGATTTACCATAAAAGATAAGGGTAATTTATCATTAAACCTCTTGATAACCCAAGTGTTGGGTTATCAAGAGCCGATTTACTCATCGTCTGCGGAAGACTCAAGGTTTGGCGTATTTAATTGATACTTTCTCACCATTCCCCTGAGCTGATGATAGCTAAGACCGAGCAATTGTGCGGCTTTTCGCTGGTTGTATTTGCTTTCTGCCAGCACTTGGTTAAGCAGAGCGATGTCTTGCTCTTCCTGCCAGCGTTTGTAATCCATCGGAAAAGTAAACACAGGCGCACCTTCAGCATTGGACGCCTTCTCTATAGTGTCATGAGAAGCGGATTCGAGAGGCTCACTCCACTGCGGCTTAAAAGGGTTAAAGGTCAACTCATCAATCGGCGTTTCTTGCTCGCCATGAAGGTACACGGCACGTTCGACGACATTTTTCAGCTCGCGCACGTTGCCAGGCCAGTCGTAATCGAGCAACGCTGCCTCCGAATGTTCGGTGAAGCCGGCAAAATAGCTAAGCCCTAATTCACGGCACATCTTGATGGCGTAGTATTGGGCAAGCAATAGGATGTCTTGTTGACGCGCTCGTAACGGTGGGAGGTAAATGACATCGAAGGCGAGCCTGTCGAGCAAGTCAGCGCGAAAATGCCCGTCTTTCGCCATGGTGGGTAAATCGGCGTTGGTGGCGCAGATGAGCCTGACATTGGCCGTCAGTGGTTTTTGCCCTCCGACTCGCTCATAGTGACCATACTCGATGACGCGCAGCAGCTTTTCTTGCACCATTTGCGGGGCAGTGGCCAGCTCGTCTAGAAACAGCGTGCCATTTTCCGCACGCTCAAATCGGCCTTGATGACGCCCTTTGGAGCCGGTAAAGGCTCCTTGCTCATGCCCAAATAGCTCGGAATCTATCAAGCCTTCGCTAAGCGCCGCGCAGTTAAGTGAAATTAAAGGTTGGTCCCAACGCTTGGACAGGTAGTGAAGGCGCTGTGCGATCAGCTCTTTGCCCGTTCCTCGCTCGCCGATAATTAACACCGGACGCTCTATCGCAGCCAATTTGGAGACTTTATCGAGCACCGCAAGAAACGCGGGTGACTCGCCAATCAGATTTTGTTGCATAGTCGCGGCTCACTCAATATCGCCCCTATGGGCGGTTGGTAAAATTTACCTTATGTTGGTTATTTTCATCACATGCGTGTCTTTCAATCAAGAGCTAAAATCTAAGTGATTGTTTTAAATGCGCTTATTTATTGGCACGACACTTGTATTGTTCACACTCGTAGCGACAACCATTAAGGAGCCTCATCATGGGTATTTTTTCAAGATTCGCCGACATCGTTAACTCCAACATCAGTGCTCTGCTTGATAAAGCCGAGGATCCCGAGAAGATGATCCGCCTCATTATCCAAGAGATGGAGGATACACTTGTCGAAGTGCGCACTAACTCCGCCAAAGCGATAGCGGACAAAAAAGAGCTGGCGCGCAAAGTGGAAGCCATTGATGAGCAAGTGCATGATTGGCAGCAGAAGGCCTCTTTAGCATTGACTAAGCAGCGCGAGGATCTCGCCCGTGCTGCCTTGATTGAGAAACAGAAATTACAAGACGTACTCAAAGGTCTTCACACAGAGCAAACCTTAGTGGAAGAAACCATCGAGAAGCTGACCGGTGAAATCAGTAAGCTAGAGAGTAAAATTACCGAGACTCGCGCCAAGCAACAGGCGTTGGCGATTCGCAGCCAAGCCGCCTCCAATCGTCGTGATGTTCAGAAACATCTGCACACGGCCCGAACCAACGAAGCGATGGCGAAGTTTGATCAATATTCACGTAAGATTGATGAACTGGAAGCGGAAGCAGATGTGTTTGCGCAATCTGGCCAGAGTAAATCACTTGACCAAGAATTTGCTGAGTTGCAAGCTCAAGATGAAATTGAGAAAGAACTCGCGCAACTAAAGCAGCAGATGGAAGAGAAAAAATCCTCTTAATCCCTCTGTGAAAAATCATTTCGCCGCAGAACATTCGCCCCACAACAATAGGGAGAAGCGATCAGCTTCTCCGCCTAAAAGGAGTCATGTATGTCATCGTTTATGGTTACAGGGCCATTAATTGTCTTTTTGATTTTTGTCGCCCCCTTGTGGCTTTTCTTGCACTATCGCAGCAAAAAAAGAACCAGCAGTGGCTTATCTCAAGAGGATTACCAGCGCCTGCAAAGCTTATCCAACAAAGCCGATGCGATGCAGCAACGAGTAGAAACCTTAGAGCGGATCCTTGACGAGCAGTCCCCAAACTGGAGACGTCGCTATGAGTAAACGTGAACTGTATCGAGATCCTGCCAACGGTAAGTTGTCGGGCGTGTGCGCTGGGCTGGCCAACTACTTCTCACTAGAAGTGTGGCTAGTACGTATTTTGGTCATCTCTGCAGCGCTGTTGGGCGGCTCGTTTCTGGTGCTGCTAGCCTATGTTGCTCTCAGCTTTATGTTGGAAAAAATGCCCGCCAGTTATCAAGCGGAAATGGAGAGCGAGCAAGGACATAAACTCAAGAGTAAGCCTTGGGAAAAGGGTCAAGCGCCAAGCGCATTACTCGATAATATTGAGCAAGAGTTTGATCAGCTCGAAGGCAAAATCAGAGATATGGAAGCCTACGTCACCTCAGATACGTTTAGTGTCGAGCGGGAGTTTCGCTCGCTCTAACGGGGCGGCGGCAAACAGTGATGGGGCGCCCACTTCATGCCTTTATCATCAAAGCGTGAAAGTTCATCACTGAGACTGATGTCTAAAACTCGGCCAAATCCCTAATTTTCATAATAATTTATTATCCCTGTTATGGAAGCGTGCATCGCTATCATCTACCTTTATTAATAGTTGGATTAAATAGATGAATAGCGAACAATGGAACTGTGACTATGCGAACTTCCTTAACGCTCGTGGTGGGCGCCGCGCTGATTAGTGGCTGCGGAAAAGAGCCTGCCCCTGTCCCTGAGCCAGACTCTCGTCCGGCGAAATTATTTACCGTCTCGGTTGGCAACACGCAATTTGAACGTCAATTCCCGGCAGTCTCTGAAGCCGGAGATCGCGCCGTTCTTGCATTTCGCGTGCCTGGGCAGCTGCAAACCATTGATGTGCGCGAGGGGCAAAATGTCACGCGTGGTCAAGTGTTAGCCACCCTCAACCCCGATGAATATGCCTTACTTGCCGAGCAAGCCAACGCGCAGTTCACACTGGCTGACGTGCAATATCGCCGTTATAAAAAACTGCGTGAAGATAAAGTCGTTTCCGAGCAAGATTTTGACCAAGCGCAAGCCAACCACAATTCGGCAAAAGCACAGCTTGATCAAGCCAACGCGAATCTGGGCTACACACGCTTACTTGCGCCTTATGATGGCACCATCTCGTTGATTCCCGCTGAAAACTTTGAATATGTCGCTGCTAAGCAAGCAGTGATGAATATTCAAACCAATCAATTAATGAAAGTGGTGTTCCAACTGCCAGACTACCTGCTCAATCATTTTGCGCGAGGGGCACGATCCCAAGCCGTCATGACTTTTGACGCCTTTCCTGAGTACCAATATTCGCTGAGTTTTCAAGAGTTAGATACGGAAGCGGACCCCAAAACCGGATCGTACAAAGTGACCATGATTATGGAGCGCCCAACGGATGTCGGGATTTTGCCTGGCATGGCTGGCATTGTCAGTGTCACCGCGGGCAGCGGAGAAGCGACAACCATCCCGAAATCAGCACTGCTTGAACAAGACGGTGTCACTTATGTATGGCGAGTCGATGACCAAGGTCTAGTGGAAAAAGCGCCAGTCACATTGGATGAGCGCCGTTATGTGGTGTCGGGGCTCAGTGATGGCGACCAAATAGTCACCTCTGGGGTCAACAGCATGACTGCAGGTATCAAAGTGCGTGAATGGATTAAAGAGCGGGGGTTGTGATGAACAGAATATGGACCACATCGGTCGCCTTGCTGTGCACCAGCGTATTGTTTGGCTGTGAAAGAGAAGCGGACTACTTAGATTTTGGCTTGCCTAAAGTTAAAGTGGCGAGCGTCGGCAGCGAGTTCAGCGGTGATAGCCTCTTTTTTCCTGCGGTGGCCAATGCCGCTGACCGAGCTCATCTTAGTTTTCGTGTCGCTGGCGAAATTAGCCAATTGAATGTCAAAGAAGGGGATAAAGTCGCAAAAGGTGACGTCATCGCCGTGCTTGACCCAACCGACTACCAGTTGGATGTCGACAACGCCAGTGCCAAATACACCGTGGTTGACAGTCAATATCGCCGCTCAAAACCCTTGGTGGATAAAGGGCTGTTGGCGAAGTCTCAGTTTGATGAAATTGCCGCGAACCGCCAAATTGCGCTCGCAGAACTGCAACTGGCTAAGTTGCGGCTCTCGTTTACCCAATTATTGGCACCCGTCGATGGGGTGATTTCACGTGTGGCGGTGGATCAGTTCGAAAATATTCAAGTGGGTCAGCAAGTGGTGAACATTCACAGCTTAGACAACGTCGAAGTGGTGATTCAATTGCCAGACAGACTCTACGCCCGCCAACCAGAGCAAGCCAAACTGGAAAAAATCGATGCGGTGGTTCGTGTGCCTAGTGGCAACGAATATTCAGCAACCATCAAGGCGTTCACCACTGAGCCCGATCCCTCAACGGGCACTTTCACCGTGACCTTATCAATGCCCATGCCAGAAGAGGAGTACATTTTGGACGGCATGGCGGTCGAAGTGACCTCACGTGGGGAAAACGCAGGCTTGAATTTATCAGCAGGGGTACAAGTACCGATTGAAGCGATATTTAATGCCGATGGCGACGCACTGGCGCGTAGCGAAACCTTCATCTGGCGTCTAGACGATGACGGTACGGTTAGCAAGCAAGCCGTGGTGACTGGCAAGGCGACCAAAACATCGGTGCAGATCCTTGAAGGCCTGGAAGCGGGTCAACAAGTCGTAATCGCAGGGCTCGGGAAATTGACACAGGGAATGCGAGTTGAAGTCATCGCCAAGGAGGCGCAGCATGACGAACTCTAATCAAACGCCACGCGCAGACGACGACATTACAGGCATCGCCGCGTACTTTATTCGCAATCGAGTCATCAGTTGGATGATTTCACTGATCTTTTTGATTGGTGGAGCGGCGGCGTTCTTTGGTTTGGGCCGTTTGGAAGACCCTGCCTTTACCATCAAAGATGCTATGGTCGTCACTTCCTATCCCGGTGCCACACCGCAGCAAGTGGAAGAAGAGGTGACTTACCCACTAGAAAAGGCGATTCAGCAACTGACCTATGTCGATGAAGTGAACTCCATTTCCAGTCGAGGTTTATCGCAAATCACCGTCACCATGAAAAACAACTACGGGCCGGATGATCTGCCGCAAATTTGGGACGAGTTGCGCCGCAAAGTCAACGACCTCAAAGGCTCGCTGCCACCTGGGGTAAATGATCCACAAGTGATTGATGACTTTGGTGATGTGTATGGCATTTTGCTCGCCGTCACCGGAGATGGTTACAGTTACAAAGAGCTGCTTGATTACGTCGACTATCTGCGTCGAGAGCTTGAACTGATAGACGGTGTCAGCAAAGTCTCGGTGAGTGGTCAGCAACAAGAGCAAGTGTTTATCGAAATTTCCATGAAGCGCCTCAGTAGCCTCGGGTTATCACCGAGCACGGTGTTTAACTTGCTTTCGACACAAAATGTGGTCTCGGATGCCGGCGCGGTGCGCATTGGCAGCGAATACATTCGCATTCAGCCGACGGGTGAGTTTCAAAATGTCGACCAGTTGGGCGACTTGATTTTGACAGAATCGGGCGCACAAGGACTTATCTATCTGCGGGACGTCGCCGAGATTACGCGCGGATACATCGAAGTCCCAAGCAACATTATTACCTTTAACGGCCATTTGGCGCTCAACCTCGGCGTCTCTTTTGCGCAAGGGGTGAATGTGGTCGAAGTAGGGCAGCGTTTTGATCGCCGTTTGGCTGAGTTGAAATATCAGCAGCCGGTAGGCGTCGAGATTGCAGAAATCTACAGCCAGCCGAAGGAAGTCGACAAGTCAGTGAGTGGCTTTGTGGTCAGCTTGGGCCAAGCGGTCGCGATTGTGATTGTGGTGCTACTGTTTTTCATGGGCTTACGCTCCGGGCTCTTGATTGGTCTTATATTACTGCTGACCGTGTTGGGTACTTTTATTTTTATGAAGTACTTTGCGATCGATTTGCAGCGCATCTCGCTTGGTGCCCTGGTTATCGCACTTGGTATGCTGGTGGACAACGCGATTGTGGTGGTGGAAGGGATACTGATTGGCACGCAAAAAGGGCGCACCCGACTGCAAGCCGCGACGGATATCGTCACGCAAACCAAGTGGCCTCTGCTCGGTGCGACGGTGATTGCGGTTACTGCGTTTGCGCCTATTGGGCTGTCTGAAGACTCGACCGGTGAGTATTGCGGTACCTTGTTTACCGTGTTGCTTATCTCGTTAATGCTCAGTTGGTTTACCGCGATTTCGATTACGCCGTTTTTTGCTGATATCTTCTTTAAAGGGCAAAAAAACGCCGCGGGCAGTGAGGATGCCGATCCCTACAATGGGATTATCTTTGTCGTCTATCGACGCTTTTTGCAGTTGTGTATGCGCCAAGCTTGGTTCACGGTCATCGTCTTGGTGGTGGGGTTGGCCGCCAGTGTGTATGGCTTTGGCTTTGTTAAGCAGGCGTTTTTCCCCTCATCGACCACGCCCATGTTTCAGGCGGATATTTGGTTGCCAGAAGGGACGGACATTCGCGCGACCAACACTAAGCTCAAAGCGTTAGAGAGTTGGATCACTCAACAAGATGGCGTCGAGCATGTCACCACGACCGCCGGAAAAGGCTTGCAGCGCTTTATGCTCACGTATGCTCCGGAGAAAAGCTACGCAGCTTATGGGGAGATCACCACGCGAGTCACCAGCTATGAATCTTTGGATGCCTTGATGGTGAAATTTCGTGCCCACGTTGAGCAGCAGTTTCCGGAAGTCAATTACAAGCTGAAGAAGATTGAGCTCGGCCCGGGCGGTGGCGCAAAAATTGAGGCGCGCCTGATTGGCTCCGACCCAACGGTGCTGCGTTCGCTCGCCGCAGAGGTGCAGGGCATCATGCGTGACGATCCTGGCGCGACCAACATCCGTCATGACTGGCGTGAGCGCACTAAGGTTTTAGAGCCCAAGTTCAACGAAAGCCAAGCGAGACGTTACGGCATCACAAAATCCGATGTTGACGATTTTCTTTCGATGTCGTTCTCTGGGCTCTCCATCGGTGTGTACCGAGATGGGACGACCTTGATGCCAATTGTCGCAAGACTGCCTGAGGAAGAGCGGGTGGATATTCGCAACATCGAAGGGATGAAGATATGGAGCCCTGCACTGAGCGAATTTATTCCCCTGCAGCAAGTCACGCTAGGTTATGACATGCGCTGGGAAGACCCGATTATTGTGCGTAAAAACCGCAAACGTATGTTGACTGTCATGGCTGACCCAGACTTGCTCGGCGAAGAAACAGCGGCCACTCTGCAAAGTCGCTTACAAACCAAGATAGAAGCGCTCGAGTTCCCGCCGGGGTATTCGCTCGAATGGGGCGGGGAGTATGAGTCTTCCGCCGATGCGCAAGCATCGCTATTTACTACGATGCCGATGGGCTATTTGTTCATGTTCTTGATCACCGTGTTCTTGTTCAACTCCATCAAAGAGCCGATCATCGTCTGGTGCACCGTGCCATTGGCCCTGATTGGTGTCACCAGTGGACTATTGCTGCTGGATACACCGTTTGGTTTCATGGCGCTACTCGGCTTTTTGAGTCTGTCTGGCATGGTATTGAAAAACGGCATTGTGCTGCTGGATCAGATCGAGATAGAGATGAAACTGGGTAAAGATCCCTACGTCGCGGTGGTGGATGCGGCGCTGAGTCGTGTACGTCCGGTGTGTATGGCGGCGATTACTACCATTTTAGGTATGATACCGCTGCTACCGGACATCTTCTTTAAACCGATGGCCGTGACCATTATGTTTGGTCTTGGGTTTGCCACCGTGCTGACGTTGATTGTGGTACCCGTGTTGTATCGCCTATTCCACTCAGTATGTGTGCCGAATGGTCGAGAGCCAAGTGACCCTTCAGCACAGGGTATGCAAGAGGCGACTCAGTAACTCGCAGTTAGAACAACCAAGAAAAGGAGAGCGCATGCAACGGTGCCGTTGGGTGGATGAATCAAAGCCAGATTACGTGGCTTATCATGACAATGAATGGGGCGTGCCTGTCCATGATGATAAGGTGTTGTTTGAATTTTTAATTCTCGAGTCCGCGCAGGCAGGGTTGAGTTGGTACACCATCTTAAAGCGTCGCGAGGGTTATCGCCGTGCGTTTGCAGGCTTTGACCCGCAGAAGGTCGCACAGTTTGATGCCAAAAAGGTTGAGCAACTGATGCAAGACGCCAGCATTATCCGCCACCGGCCGAAAATTGAAGCAGCAATTAACAACGCTCAGCGCTTTCTTGAGGTGCAAAAGGAGTTTGGCTCATTCAGTGCATTTATTTGGGGATACGTCCAAGGGGTGCCCGTCGATAATCGCAGTGAAGAGCGTCTCCCTGTGGCCACCACGCCATTGTCTGATCAACTGTCTAAAGAGATGAAAAAGCGTGGATTTAAGTTCTTGGGAAGTACGACGCTTTATGCGTATCTGCAAGCGGTTGGGGTAGTCTTCGATCATGATTTGGACTGTTTCTGCCGGGAGAAAACCACGATTCAACACGCATAAGCCAAGTGAACTCAGTAACGTACAAAAGTGAACGGAGTAACGTAAATAAGCAAAGGGGCTATCAAGCCCCTTTATCGTATCGGTATACTTTTAACGTTTCGCTTGTTGCTCCGCACGATGAAACTTTGGTATGCAATTCGAGCTAGCAACAATCACTCAAAACGATCACTCAAGGGATCAGAAGTTTGCCGTCAGTCCCACGTACCAAGAGCGAGGGTCGACGCTATAACCGCGCTGCGTCACGTCTAAATCATCATATTGTTCGTCGGTGAGGTTACGCACGCCAGCTCGGAGGCGCCACTCTTGCTGGAAGTGATAATTCATACCTAAATCGACGGTGGTCACCGCTGGGCGTGTGATGTCATCGCTCACGCTCAGAGTGGTATCGCCAATGTAATTCACACGAGCAAAGGTATCCAACCAGTCGGTCGCGTACCAAGTAAGTCGAGCGTTGGCTTTGTGCTTAGGTCGGTTCTCCAAGGTTTCACCGGTCTCTTTGTTTTCAGTATCGAGATAGGTGTAGGCGGCGTTCAGTTCCAAGCTTTCAGTGAGATTAATGTGGCCAGACAACTCAATCCCCTGAGTCATCGCTTTATTGATGTTCCAGTAGGTGTAAATCGGTTGGCCATCGGGGCCCGTGCCGACTTCACTGCCATCGGACAGATCTCGATCAATCAGGTTCTTAATATCATTTCTAAATACACTCGCTTCGACGCCCCAATCTTGCTCATTATAAATCGCGGAAACCTCATAGCTGACGCTGGTTTCTGGCTTCAAGTTCGGGTTACCACTGATTTGGCAACTGCCCTTACAGCTATTGATGATGTTTTCCGATGAAGTTTGCAATAGCGAAGGCGCGTTAAACGCTGAGCCCACACCCCCTTTAAGGGTCAATTTGTCGGTGACGGTATTGACTAAGTAAGCACGTGGGCTCCAGTGACTGCCATAGCTTTCATGAAAGTCCAAGCGAGTGCCGTATGTGAGGGTGTATGCGTCACCAAGCGCCCATTGGTCTTGCACGAAGAGCGCTTGTTCGTGCGCGTCTGCTTTACCGGTGACCGTCAAACTTTCAGGATTATCGAGTTCGGCGTAGCTCCATTCGCCGCCCATGGTTAGGGTGTGGTTGGCGATAAAGGTCGTAGCGTGACCGTAAAGCTGTTGATTGGTCTCAATGACATCGTTGACCGCCGTATCCGTATCGGCCGCGTCTTCACTGGTGACGGAATCACGGTTGTACCTAAGCTGAGCATCACCCCAGCTGAAGGCGCCATTGTAGGTGAGTGCTTGCATGTCGCGCTTGATGGTCGCGTCTGATTCGGTTAATCCCGAGGTAGATTCAATCACGCCTTGACGATCGTCATCATTGAATGCGAAATCGAAAGCGAGGTCATGATTGGGGTTGATGTACCATTGAAGGTTACCGCTCATGGCCAAGGTTTCACGCTCTTCTAGTGTTGTTGCATCTGCACGATCATACTCGCCACTGCGGCCGGAAGCGGTGCCATCGAAAGCGTGGTAAGCGTCACGGCCGCTTTTATTGATGGACAACGCGAGATAAAGTTCGTCGTCAATCAAAGCCCCCGAGGTGTTAAAGCCAACACTGTATTCGCTGCCCTTGTCATCATCTCGGTAGGCATAATCGGTGTTGATTTGAGATTGCCAGTCGTTAGTTGGTTGCTTAGTGATGACATTGATGACGCCGCCAAGGGCCTCTGAGCCATACAGTGCAGACATAGGTCCACGTATCACTTCAATTCTTTCAATGCTCTCTTTAGGAATGGTCGCTAAATCGAAGTCGTTACCTCGGAAAATAGCGTTAGAAGAGCTGAGTTTTCTGCCGTTAAGCAGGATCATGGTGAACTTGGTGTCCATACCACGAATTGAGATCTTTTTACGGCCTGCGCGCCCACCGTCCATTTGGCTCTCGACGCCAGCGACGTACTGAACCAAATCATTCAATGCGAGAGAAGGTTCGGCGATGATTTGCTCTTGGGTGATCACCGAGACTGAAGCGGGCGCTTTCGCCAGCGTGGTTTCGGTGCGCGTGGCAGTGATCACCATTTGTTCATCAAATTTTTCCGTTTCTTCGCCACTGGCCGCAAAAGTAGGGAGAGAAGACGCGACAAGCAGAGCGATGGGGGTTAACGTGAAACGATTCATGGAATGAACTTTATCCTTAATGTAATTACCAATGAGAATGGTTCGCATTACATATGCATGAGTGATAAAGTGCAATCAAAGTTTCATACGATTTTTACATGCTCGTTATTCAACTAATGAATAACCTGTGCGTTTTTTATTCTATTTCGCTTGCTCGTCATGCCGCCTAGCGACGTTTTTTTGCTCGTGATGATAGTGCTCACGAAATAGGTCACGTACCCAGACACACATGGGATCCAAGTGGTAGCGCTTGTGCCAATACAAGTAGATGTTTTGGTATGAGGACTTGATGGCATCGGGCACTTCTCGAGTCACTAAGCGCTTACCGGCCGCGACCTCCTCGGCGAACGGGGTCGGAAGATGAAAGATCAGATCCGTTTCCTGAGCGACATTGGCGGCAGCGTTAAAGTTGGTCAACATCACTGGTGTAGAGAGTTTTTCGTTTTTGGCCAGTAAGCCCAGCTCTCTAAATCGGGGCTCGATGGAGAGTGTTTTACCACCCTGGATGGATATTTGACCGAAATGGGCGTGGCGAAGGTCATCCACTGTGATAGGGCGCTTCGCCAATTCATGATCTTCGCTCATCAGCAGTCGGAAATCACGGGAACGGATGAACATGCGATACAGGTTTTGCTCGCTGTTGCTCGGTTCGATGGTTGAAAGAACAAAATGGACGTTACCTTCATTGAGCGCATCAAAATGACGTTTTGGCACCGTATCCAAATCGACAATCAGATTCGGCGCTAAGCGGCGAATACGACGTAGAATCGGTGGCAGTAACCAGTTGATTTGCGGAACCAATCCGAAAAACCGCACCGTTTGTTCCGACTCGTGTGGGATAAATTGTCCGCCATTGACAAAGCGTTCTAGTCGCTGGAGTAACCCGTCAAGCTCTTGCTGCAACTGAGTCGCTTTGGAGGTAAGTTCGTAGCCTTGGGACGTGCGAACCAGTAACTCATCGTTAAACAGTACGCGCAATTTGTTCAATGCGCGGCTGACGCTGGGTTGGCTCATATGGAGGGTCAGTGCGGTATTGGAGACGTGTTTTTCCTCCAGCAGGTGTTTCAAAATCACCAGCAAGTTTAAGTCAACCTTATCTAAATTCATTTTCTGCATAACCAGTATGGAAACTATCCTATTGACGGATTGATATTAGCTGATATTCTCAATCATAATCAAGAATCATTCTTGTTACCATTTGCGATATAGCCTTTTAGCTGCCAACTATTGGTGAGAAGAATGATTCAATATTTGAAGATGGAACAACACCTTAAACGTGGTGATGTCGTGAATCCTCAGTGATACATCCTGTCATTGAGTGTGGTTAGGTAAAGGTGGAACCTCCGTATGGCAAGGCTTAAGGCTTTTTCTTTAAACATGGTATTTTCTTGGAACATCGTATTGGGTTGTGCAGTTGCGCTGGCAAGTACATGGACAAGTGCGAAAACAATCGAACACAATTTGGGTAGCATTGAGATTGAAGGTCAGCCCAAACGCGTGGTAGTGCTTAGTTACGGCGCGTTGGATTTGCTCGATGAGTTGAATGTTGAAGTGGTGGGTGTGGTGAAGCAACTGATCCCAGAGCACCTTAGTCAATATCAAGCGGAGCAATATGCGTCGCTGGGCAGTTTGAAAGAACCCAATTTTGAAGCCATTTACATGGCGAAACCGGATTTGATCATTGCTGAAGGGCGCCAAGCGGAAATGTACTCTGCTTTGTCTGACATCGCGCCGACCTATATGTACCAAATTGACAGTGCGGATTACTGGACAACGACGCAGCATCACTGGCGTGTGATGGGGGATGTGTTTGGTCAATCCGAGCGTGTTGAGCAGATGATCGCAGACGTGCAAGCGCAGTTTGATGCCGTCGCGAAGAAAGCGCAGTCTGGTGAGTTCAGCGCGTTGACCGTGATGAACAATGGCAATCGCATTTCTATGTTTGGTCATCAAAGTCGTTTCTCGATTGTGTATGACGAGTTTGGTTTCCATACCAACGAAAGCAAAAATGTTGAGACCGTCGCTGCGACACACGGCAACTTGATCTCCTTTGAATACATCGCTGACGCCAAACCGGATGTAATGTTTATCCTTGATAGACAGCAGGCGATTGGCGCGGGCAATAATGTCTCTAAACAGCTGTTTGATAATGCTTTGGTCAACAACACACCCGCCGCCCAGCATGACCGCATTGTGTTTTTGGACCCTGCTGCGTGGTACTTGACCGCAGGGGGATACCACTCAACGCAAACCATGGTGGCCGACGTCGAAAAAGTGTTCCACTGAGCCTCTGACGTTTAAATTTTATCCTTGAGACAGCGACGGATGGTGTCGGCCATCCGTCTACTTTATGTAATGAATAACAAAATTCTCTTCGCAATACTTGGTTTGTGCACACTGAGTATTGCTTCTTTATTTGTGGGTGTGGCGACGATCAATTTGTCGTCTCTGATGGTTGGTGACAGTCACACGCTCGACATCATTGTGACCAGTCGGCTGCCAAGGCTGTTGGCGATAGGGCTTGCGGGCGCAGGGCTTAGTGTGGCGGGCTTGATCATGCAGCAGATTGTTCAAAACCGCTTTGCTGCCCCGTCGACCACGGGGACGGTTGACTGCGCTATGCTCGGCTACATTATCGGACTAGTGCTGTTCTCCGAGGCGCAAAGCTGGCTGCATCTCACCATCATTATGAGTTTTGCTCTGCTTGGAACGCTGATCTTTGTCCGTTTTATTCAAAAGCTGAAATTTAAGAACGCTATGCTGGTGCCATTGATTGGGATCATGTACGGCAATGTCGTCTCCTCTATGACCACCTTTATTGCTTACAAATACGATTTGGTGCAAACCCTAGGCTCATGGACAGTGGCCAATTTCGCGTCCGTTCTCAAAGGCAATTATGAAGTGCTTTATCTTGCTGTCCCGACGTCGATCTTGGCCTACCTCTACGCGAGTCGGTTTAGCGCGGCGAGCATTGGGGAGAGCTTTGCGAGAAATATCGGTCTCAACTATCAACGAATCGTCACTGTGGGCGTACTGCTGGTGGCGGTGTTGTCCTCTTCTGTGGTGATGATCGTCGGCGTGATTCCCTTTCTAGGTTTGATTGTGCCTAATGTGGTGTCACTGTTTATGGGCGATAACATGCGCCGCAATCTCCCCTGGACAGCGTATTGGGGGGTGTTGCTTGTGCTGATCTGTGATGTGCTAGGACGAGTGATCATTTTCCCTTATGAGGTACCGATTTCGATGATCATCAGCATCCTAGGCGGGGCCATTTTCGTGACACTGATTCTAAGGGATAAGAGCAATGCGTAATGGCGTAAAAATGGCGTTGCTGGCGGCCTTGTCACTGCTGTTTATCGGTTACTTTTTGGGGAAAGGGCTGACCGTCGACAACTATCAGTTTTTCTTGTCGCGTCGCATCCCTAAAGTGCTGGCGATTGTGATTGCGGCGGTGGCGATTGCCTCGTCGTCTTTGGTGTTTCAGACCATCACCAACAATCGAATCCTCACCCCCAGTATTCTCGGCTTCGACTCGTTGTATGTGATGATTCAGGTCTTGCTGGTGGTGACGTTGGGCAGTATGAGTGTGTGGGTGGTGAACAGCGGCATCAACTTTTTGCTCTCCACGTCGATTATGTTGTTGCTCGCCATGACGCTGTTTGGCTTTTACTTCAAAAAGGCGCAGCGAAACCTGTTTACCTTGCTGCTGATTGGCGTGGTGTTGAGCAGTCTATTTAGCAGCGTCACCGGCTTCTTCACTATGATTGTCGATCCCGATGAATTTATCATGATTCAGGGGTCTATGTTCGCGAGTTTCAATAACATCAACGGTGACTTGGTCTACTGGAGTCTGTTGCCTCTCTCTTTGAGCGCGGCGTACCTCTTTTATCTCTCTCCACAGTTGGACGTTTTTTGGCTTGGAGAGGCGAACGCGAAAAGTCTCGGTGTCGATACCCAAAAGCTGACGATGAGGGTGATGTTTGCCATCACCATTTTGGTTTCCATTTCCACAGTGTTGGTCGGTCCGGTGCTGTTTTTTGGTCTGATAGTGGTGGCACTGACGCGCGAGTTGTTTCGCGCCTATCAGCATCGAGTGTTACTGGTTGGTGCCAGTTTGCTGTCGATTGTCATGTTGGTAGGTGGGCAGTGGATGGTTGAGAACCTATTAGATTTTCAAACCACGATTAGTGTCATCATCAACTTTGTCGGTGGTGCCTATTTCTTAATGTTGTTGAGCAGAGAAAAACTCAGTTAAGGCGAGCAAAATGATTACCATCCGTGGATTAAGTAAACAATACGACGAACAGTATGTGGTCAACAATGCTGATGCTTTGTTCCCTCTCGGGGAGGTGACGAGCATTATCGGCCCAAATGGAGCGGGAAAAAGTACGCTGCTTGCTATGGCGAGCCGCTTGACCGACAGTGATGCTGGAACGGTTGTGATTGGCGACAAGCCACTCAATCAATGGGAAACCCAAGAGCTTGCTAAGCATCTTGCGGTGCTGCGCCAATCCAACAACATTAATATGCGATTTACGGTGCGTGAGTTGGTCGCCTTTGGCCGTTTCCCCTACTCACAAGGACGGTTGACCAAAGCGGATCAGTCGGTCATTGACGATGCGTTGGCGCAATTGGAGATCACTGATATTCAAGATCGTTTTATCGATCAGCTGTCAGGCGGGCAACGTCAGATGGCGTTTATCGCTATGGTCGTTGCTCAAGATACCGACTACGTATTTTTAGACGAGCCACTGAACAACCTCGACATCAAACACTCGGTCGATATGATGCAGTCATTGAAGCGTCTCGCGCATAAAAATAACAAAGCGATTGTGATTGTGATTCACGATATCAATTTCGCTTCCTGCTATTCGGATAACATTATTGCGATGAAAAAGGGGCATGTGGTGAAAAGCGGCCCAACGCAGGAAGTGATTCAAGAGTCGGTATTAAGTGATATTTACGAGCTGCCTTTCACGATTCGTGAAGTCGATGGCAATCGTATTTGTATGTATTATCAAGGATGACACTTTTAGTGAATCACTCTCGCTGCATCATCCATAAAACAAAAGCGCCTTCGTGGCGCTTTTGTCATATTGGCTGCTTGGTATTTGTCACTGAGCCGCTTTTTCGGCAATGAGAGCATTGTAGCGCTGAAAACCCGCCTCCAGATCGGCCAACAGATCGTCAACGTCTTCAAGACCAATGTGGACACGAATCAAGGTGCCAGTGAAGTTCGGGTTGGCTACCGTGCGTAAACTGTTAAAACTCTTTGGCTCGTTGGCTAAAATCAAACTTTCAAATCCACCCCATGAGTAGCCCATACTGAAATGCGTCATTCCATCGAGTAGGGCGGTGGTGGCTCTTGGGTAACTGGTTTTGAGTACAAAGGAAAACAACCCGTTGCCGCCGGTAAAGTCACGGGCAAAAAACTCATGACCCGGACAGGTATCGAGCGCAGGGTGGCGAACGTGATCCACTTCTGGACGATTGGCCAGCCACTGGGCGACTTTCAGACTGTTCTGCGCATGCTGTTTTAGTCTCACATCCAGCGTGCGAATGCCGCGCAGACCTAGATAAGCATCATCCGGCGAGACACATTGCCCCATCAAATAGCTTTGCTCACGTAACTGATCCCAGTACTTTTCATTTGCCACCGCGGTACCTAGCATGACGTCCGAGTGACCAACGATGTATTTGGTTGCCGCCTGAATCGAAATGTCGACCCCATGTTCAAACGGTGAGAAGTGGACGCCCGCTGACCAAGTGTTGTCGAGCATCACAATGATATCGTGTTTATGCGCAATTTCGGCGAGCGTCGGGACATCCTGCACTTCCATGGTGATTGAGCCTGGAGACTCGAGAAATAGCACTTTGGTGTTAGGTTGGATAAGTGATTCGATCTCTTCGCCAATCATAGGGTCAAAGTAGGTCGTCGAGACGCCCATCTTCTTCATGATGGTGTTACAGAAATCACGTGTCGGTTCGTAACAGGTATCCACCATAAGAATATGATCGCCAGTCTCGACAAAAGAGAGAATCGCGTTGGAGATGGCGGCCGTACCGCAGGGGAACAGCGCACACCCTGCGCCACCTTCAATCTCGACCATCGCATCTTGAAAGGCAAAATGGGTGTGAGTACCACGACGACCATAGAAGAGGGTTTTGTTCGCGCGGTTGACCATGGCGTGATGTTTTTCCGCAACGGTGTCGAACACCACGGTTGAGGCGCGTTGCACGGGTGGGTTGACCACGCCGTTGGTCCATTTTTTGTCACGACCTGCGGTGACGAATTTTGTTTGTTTGCCCTCTGACATCTTAAGTCCTTGTCTTTGCTGCGTTGCCAATGAAACGAACCTCTATTTAAAACATGGCGAGCGGCAATGATCAAGCCTTATAACAGTGGGTTAAACAAGTAGAAGATACGCTCTAAGAAGCGGGAATAGAGAGAGCGCTCGTTCCACTGCTCTAACTCCACCTTATAGGCACTCTCGATGTAGCTTTGCTGTAACCAATACATCTCTTTAGTAAACGCCACGTCATCGATGGCAAGGGTCAACTCGAAGTTAAGCCATAAGCTGCGCATGTCCATATTGACGGTGCCAACCAAACAGAACTGCTCGTCGATCACGACCGATTTGGTGTGCAATAACCCCCCATAGAACTCAAAAATCGACACACCCGCTTGCATCAATTCAGCGTAGAAGCCGCGAGATGCCCACTGCACCATCAGTGAGTCATTTTTGTGTGGAATGATGAGTTCTACTTTGACGCCTCGCTGAGCGGTCATCTTCAAGGTTTCCAACAAATCGGCGCTCGGGACGAAGTAAGGCGTCGTAATGCGCACGGATTGGTTGGCTTGATTGATCGCCAAGGTTAAAACTTGGGAGATCAAATGCTCAGGCATCCCGGGACCAGAAGGGACCACTTGCACAGGGTGCTGGGTCTGCCTGTCATCTATTCGGCATTCTGGAATGGAGGGTAAGCTGCGCTGGCCGGTTTCCACTTCCCAATCCCAGCAATGGATGGCAGAGAGGACATTGACGGTGGGGCCAGTGATGCGGATCATGATGTCGATCCACTGACCGACACCGGAATCTTGTTTGAAATGGGCAGGATCGACCAGATTCATCGAACCGGTATACGCCACTTTTTCATCAATAACGATGATCTTGCGATGTTGGCGCAAATCGAGGCGACGCAGAAAAATACGCCACGGGCTCACTTCGAGCGCCTGAACCACCTCGACGCCTGCTTGTTTCATCATGGTGTGCCAATCACTGCTAAAAAAGCGCGGGCTGCCTGCGGAATCGAGCAACACTTTGACATTTACGCCTCGCTTTGCCGCGCGAATAAGGGCAGAGGCGACAGAGTCGGCGAGCCCACCGGGGTGCCAAATGTAAAACACCATTCGAATGCTCGATTGAGCGTGTTCGATATCCTCTATGATGGAGCGCAATATCTCATTGGGTGAACTCTGCAGAGATAATGAGTTGCCTGATAAGGCGGGCAAACCGAGGCGATTATTGCACAGTTCGTCAATGCGGGTGATGTGGCGGCCAAACATCTCAGGGGAGTGTGCATGGCAATCATTGAGTTTTGAGAACCAAGTTGCAAAGGGAGCGAGCATCTCTTTCGCCCGTTCGGCGCGTTTTCTACCTAAGTTAAGTTCGCCAAACAAGAAATAGCACCCAACGCCCACCACGGGAAGAATATAAATGATCATCAACCATGCTAACGATACGCTGACAGCGCGCCGTTTATGGACGACACGAAGCGTGACGCCAGCAACAAGTATCCAATAGAGTACGATCCCCGCGAGGGTGAGGAACTGGTAAAATTTATCCATCAATTAACCTAAGACTGCAATAGCTTGTCCATCTTACTTCGAGCCCCGTTTTCCAACAAGCGTTTGAAAGTTTGCTATGGACACAAATGCATAACATTTATGAATGTGTAATAGGGTAGAGAACGGCTTATATACCAGACTGGTTTCGTATAGCGAAACAGAACGATTGTGTTAGAGAATTGTAAAACGAAGACACAAGCATGCGCGCTAGGTCAAAAAAGCAGCATTTAACTGCGCAAGTTACAAATATGTTGGTAATTTGTACTTGGCAGGGCTTCCAATTTTACTGGTAAACTGGTTTACTTACCACAACGTTAGCGTCACTCTAAATTCTTAAAAGTGTAAAAAATAATATACACATAACTTTTAAAGACGCCTAACAGAAGCATACACAACATCAATCAAGTTTTAATGGAGTAACCGTGGCTACATCAAGTTCATCAGCCCGTGATACGTGGGGGTCTAAATTAGGCTTCATCATGGCCGCAGCAGGTTCTGCTGTTGGTTTGGGTAACATCTGGAAGTTTCCTTACACTGCTGGGGAAAGCGGCGGCGGCGCGTTCGTTGCGATTTACCTAGTGTTCGTTATTGTTATCGGTTTCAGCGTCATGCTGACAGAATTTGCGATCGGTCGTAAGACGGGTCTTTCTGCGGTTGGCGCGTTCAAGTCAACAGACCGTCGCTGGGCCTTTACCGGCGTATTGGGTGTGTTCAGTGGTCTATTGATCATGGGCTTCTACCCAGTCGTTGGTGGTTGGGCGTTAGCATACGTGTTTAAAGTCGGTGGTGGTCTACTGAGCACACCGGACGCGATTGGCAGCAGCTTTGGTGGTTTCATCTCTGATCCTGTTCAGCCTCTCCTTTGGATGGCGGTTTACCTTTTCCTAAACATCATGATCGTTATCAAAGGTATCTCTGGTGGTATCGAAAAAGCAGGCAAAATTCTTATGCCGTTGCTTTTCTTAATCCTCATCGTGGTTTCGGTGCGTGGCCTTATGCTACCAGGCGCGACAGCGGGTCTTGAGTTCCTATTTAGCCCTGATTTCTCGAAAGTTGACAGCAACGTAGTACTTGCAGCACTAGGTCAAGCGTTCTTCTCGCTCAGCTTGGGTATGGGTGCAATGCTGACGTACGGCTCTTATTTGAAGAAGAAAGAGAATCTAGTACAGAACACGGCTATCGTTACTGCGATGGACACCGGTGTTGCTATCCTTGCCGGTATCGCCATGTTCCCAGCAATGTTTGCTTTCGGTATGGAGCCAGCAGCGGGCCCAGGTCTAGTATTTGTGGTTGTACCTCAACTGTTTGCTGAAATGGGTGGTGTCGTAGGTCTATTGCTTGCTCTGGCGTTCTTCATTGGTCTAACAGTGGCGGCTTTGACTTCTTCCGTTTCTCTACTTGAAGTGGTTGTGTCTTACCTTATCGATGAAAAAGGTCTGAAGCGTTCAACAGCGGTAATTGGTTCAGGCGCTGTAATGGCGACACTATGCATCATTGCATCGCTTTCTCTTGGTGGCGTCGGTCCTACACTGTTTGATACCGGTGCGTTTGACATCTTCGATCTACTAACGGATAAAATCTTCCTAGCAGTGGGTGGTATGTTGATCTGTATCTTCGCAGGCTGGAGACTGAACCGTGACGACCTGAAGAAAGAAATCACCAACGATGGCGAAGTGTCTTTCCCACTATTCGGTCTATGGTACAACCTAGTGAAATTCGTTATCCCTGTTGCTATCGCGATTGTTGCCTTCATGGGTATCAAATCTGGTTTTGATAGCGGTAAAGGCGAAATCATGCTGCTGGGTATCGGTATCATCGCATTGGCGGGTATCTTCTCTAAGAAGTTGTAATCGCTAAGCGTTGACCTGATAAACAAAAACCTCCCTCTGGGAGGTTTTTTGCTATTTCGCTTTCGCCTCAAATCGGTATACTCGCCTTTCCAAGTAAAGGCCCGTCTATGTTTGATATTCTACACACTCACCCAGACTTTCTTATCATCAACAAACACCCCGGTGTCTCCGTACACAAAGACGACGGTGATACGCTGCTTCTGCAAGCTATCGCGAGTCTCTCGGGGGATGACAAACTCTATCTTATCCATCGCCTTGACAAGATGACCTCCGGGTTATTGCTTCTAGGTAGAAACAGTCAGGCCGCGAGTGAGCTATCAGCGCTGTTTGCGAAACGAACGGTGAGTAAGTTTTATCTGGCAATCGGCAGCAAAAAACCAAAAAAGAAGCAGGGATTGATCAGTGGTGACATGACGCGATCGCGCCGAGCAAGTTGGAAGTTAATCAATACACAGTGTAACCCAGCGCTGACACAGTTTTTCTCTGCCGCGGCGATGCCTGGCGAGCGTCTGTTTTTGTGTAAGCCACATACTGGAAAAACTCATCAGATTCGGGTAGCGCTAAAATCTATTGGCTCGGCCATTGTGGGTGATCCAATCTATAATGCCAGCTCCCAAGCCGATAGAGGCTACTTACACGCGTTTGCGCTCGGCTTTGACTATCAAGGTGAGCGCTACCAGTTTGTCTGTGACCCACGCGAGCACGAGACGCTGGGGAATAAATGGCGTGAGGCACCAGTATCACAAACTATCGACGCTTGGCTTACGCCTTGGACACTCAACTGGCCAACCATTAAATAACGGCTAATCAAATAACGGATAACGACCTATGCAATTACTGCCCATTGAATCATTGATCACACAGTTGACCCATGCGATGTCAGAGGCGAGCGATGAAGTTCGACGTCTATTTCACGGTCGCGGACGTCAGTATGAAGGGCTAGAGCAAATCACCTGTGATTGGGTCAATGGTCAGTTGATGGTGAACCTGTTTAAACCTGTCAGCGACGAGAGTTTGCAGGCACTTAAAGCGGCGCTTATCGCCATGGCCGAGCGCGATATTTGGCGTGAAAAATGCGGGCGTTCAGTGGTGATTCAACACCGATACAGTGAAGGTGCGCCTACGGAAGTGTTGTTCGGTGAGTTAGACCGTCACCCTGTGGTGGTGGAATCTGGACTGAAGTATCAGCTCGATATTGGTCGAAATCAAAACTTCGGGTTGTTTCTCGATATGCGCTTTGGCCGGGATTGGGTCAAAGCGAACGCGCGCCATAAAAACGTGCTTAACTTGTTTGCTTATACCTGTGGCTTCTCCGTCGCCGCTATAGAAGGCGGCGCCGATCACGTGGTCAACGTCGATATGGCTAAGGCGTCATTGAGCAAAGGACGAGATAACCATAGACTCAATGGCCACAATCTCAATCAAGTGAAGTTCTTGGCCCATGACATCTTCAAATCGTGGGGAAAAATCAAGAAAAGTGGTCCGTTTGATTTAGTGATTATCGATCCACCTTCGTTTCAAAAAGGCAGTTTCGCACTGACGAAAGATTACCAAAAGATCTTGCGTCGCTTGCCCGATTTATTGGCGCAAGACGGTGAGGTGCTGGCGTGTGTCAACTCACCGCAAGTCACAAGCCAATTCCTTATTGATGGTATGCAAAGTGAGGCGCCGCAACTATCGTTTGTTGAGCGCCTAGCGAACCCGCCTGAATTTGCCGATGTCGACGATGAGGCCGCGCTGAAAGTACTGCGTTTTCGCTAACGCCTAGTTATCGAATAATAGAGCTATCGAACGGTCATTGAAGCCCTGATTTTCAAGCGAGGGTTCGCAGTAAGTTGATGACTTCAAGATGCCTGCTTTATGGCGCTGACTTCAGTGTATGGAAGCCAGAATAAATCCGTGTGAAGGTGGTAAACCAGCATGCTGCGCCAAACACATAGGCTATCAGGGCGAAGTGTTCAGGTAATAGGCAGAACAGAATAAAACAGGCGATGGTCTCTGTACCTTCCGTTAACCCACTCATGTAGTAGAGCGACTTGTGAGAGTAGATCGGGTTCTCAATACCTCGTTTACTTGCCAAAACGGCGAAGGCGAGAAAACTTGAGCCGGTGCCGATGAATGAGAAAATCAAAAACGCTCCCGCAACGGCGTTCTGTTCTGGGTTGGCCAATACAAAACCAAATGGCACTAAAGAGTAGAACAGAAAATCGAGGCTGATGTCTAAAAATCCACCCGCATCGGTGATCCCTTGTCTACGTGCCAGCGCGCCATCTAAGCCATCACAGAGTCGATTGAGGACGATGAAAAACAGTGCCAAGTCGTAGCGAGAAACGATCAGCGCTGGCAAAGCCAAAACGCCAAGTAAAAATCCACATAGTGTGGTTTGGTTGGCCGTTACACCAAGCTTATCCAATCCCTTAGCCGCAAGGGTTAGCGGTGTGCGTATCACGCGAATACTCACTCTATCGAGCATGATTATTTCCCCCAACGCCAATGCAAAATACGTCCCTCTGGCGGCACATCTTGTTCATCGTGGGTGACCAGTAGCGTGGGGATGCGCGCTTTGCTTAGCTGTGAAAAGACCCAGTCACGAAACTGGACTCTGAGTTGTTGATCGAGTTTGCTAAACGGCTCATCAAGTAGCGCCAATTTAGGCTTGGCCAGCAACATGCGGATCAGGCTGACACGAGCACGCTGACCACCAGAAATATGCTCAGGATATTGGTTCGCTAACGCGTCCAAGCCGACACTCTGAAGGGCTTGCAGTGCGTCTTTTTTTCGTTGCTGACCTTTAATTTGATTGGGCAGAGCAAAGGCGAGGTTTTGCCAAACATTAAGGTGAGGAAACAAGAGATCATCTTGAAATAAAATCCCTACTTCTCGCTGGTGGGCCTCAACCTGATTGATCTCTCGCTCATCAAGAATGATCTCTCCTTGCGCCTGAAAGTCATCACTGAGGTGACCCGCAATCAAATTCAGTAGTGTCGACTTTCCACAGCCGCTAGGGCCCATGACACAGACGACTTCACCATTTTCTATCGTTAAATCAAGGTCATGCAGTAGTGCCTCTCCTTGTCGATTATGGATGGCGAGGTTTTTGAGATAGAGCGTCATGAGTGGAATCTTCCTTTACAGCATTGGATGTGATAGTGGCGCTTACGGCGCTTTCTGATACTCGGCGTGTTGTTCTCCGGGTGACAGCGCGGCTCAACAGCAAGGCACCACTAAAAAAGACAAAGGGTAGTAAGGCTTGCCAGATTGCGTAAATGGCGGTGACACGGCGATCAAAGCCACTGGAAAGTGCCACAGCTTCGGTGGTGATCGTCGCGATTCTACCTGCGCCGAGCATCAAGGTCGGTAAATACTGGGCGAGGCTGACACTGGCCCCCACCGCCCAAGCGTAACAGATTGCAGGAAACAGCAGTCGCGCCTTGATGGTGAAAAAGACGCTCAGTGGCGACTTGCCCAGTGACAACGCTGCCTTGGTATAGTTGAGATTGTAGCTTCTCCAAGGCCCATCGAGGGCGAGGTAGACAAAAGGAAACGCAAAGAACACGTGTGCCCAGACTGTCCATACCCAGTAGAGGTCACTGTTGATCGATAGGGTGACCACTTGTAAGCCGAACAAGATAGAGAGCTGTGGGACCAACATCGGCAAGGCGATGACAAATCCAGGCACATGCAAACGCGATCGCAGCCGGTACTCATGGCACACCAAGGCGGCTATTAGGGCAATGGTGGTTGCGGTAAGCGCTAGGAGTAAGCTATCGCTGATGGTTGGCAACACGTTCTGCCACTCATTGTGCCAAAATCGGCCACTCCAAGACGTGGGCAATAAGTCCGGAAAACGCCAACGCTGTGCGACGCTCCACACCAGCATGATGGGCAGCATTGACGCGGCAAGCAGCGCACTTAGGGTACACACAGATTTGCCAGGTAAAGCCAATCCGGCGCGGCCAGAATATTGCCAGCCAGACCAGAATTGCGTGATCGCTTTTTCAATCACGACCACGGCAAGCAGCAAACTTGATGCGATGGCAAACAGGGTGACGGCGCCCGCAGCGGCGCGAGGTAAGACGTTGAGATCAGGATCGTTAAACCACTGCCAAATCATCACCGCAAAGGTGGGCGGGTTGGTGGGCCCCAAAATCAGGCTTAAATCGACTACGGATACGCCGTAGGCGATCACGGCAAACAGAGGGAAGCGCATTTTTCTCAGCCATTGTGGTAGCACCACTTTCCACCACATTTGTGCGCACGAATATCCGAGCGAATGAGACACCTGGGCGAGCTTAGGAAGGTTAAGCTGGCCAAGTACCGGGATACTCATTAAGAGTAAGAAGGGCACCTCTTTGAGTGCGAGAGCTATCGTTAGGCCTGTGGCGTAAGGGTCATGGATCAACCATGCTGCATTGTGCGTATCACTGCTCATCATCAACCATTGATTCGCCCATCGTGCCAGCAAGCCGGTCGGTGAGAAGAGAAAGGCAAAGCCAATGGCAAACGCGACGTGGGGCATCGCCAATAAGGGGGAGAGCAGCAGTTCTACCTTGCGCCAATGTTTGTTCATCCACAAACTTTGTAAGATAGCAAAGGTGATGGCGCAGGCAAGATAGGTACTCACCAGTGCGCTGGTCAGGGTACTGCCGATGGCGCGTCCCACTCCCGGCCATTGCAACACAGTGTCATACGCAGCTAATGTGATTTGGTCAAAGCCGATGACCGGCATATACCCCAAAGAAGAGAGCATCACACCCAATATGCCGGGCATAATGGGCATGATGCAGATCAGTAAAACAATGAAATACGTCGCTCTAAACATCTGGCTCTCGTATTGGTTTGCTGGCTACTGGCCGTAGCGTTTCTGCCACTCGACTTCGAGTGCGGATTGCCAACTTGGGTGCGGCTCCGCCACAGATTTAAACAGCGTTGTATTTTTCGCGCTGCCCTGTAACACCTCATTCTTAAGCACTGACGGATCGCCCCACACATTCAAATCTCCTTTGCGTGATTGCGCTTCTGGGCTGAGTAAGAAGTTAATCGCCACCTTGGCGCCCTCGGGCGCATTGGCGTTCCAAGGAATCGCTAAGAAGTGAATGTTAGACAAGGCGCCGCTCTCCATCGCATAGGCCGCCGTGGTTGGGGCCAGCTTTCCGCTTGCTTGAGCGGAAAAAACCGCATTGGGATTAAAGGTAATCGCCAAGTCTAACTGTCCGTCGTCGAGCAATTGCAAAGTCTCTGCGGTACCTGATGGAAATTGCTTCCCTTGACGCCACGCAACCGTATGAAACTCATCGAGATATTGCCAAAGTGATGCCGTCACTGCATCAAACTGGGCCTCAGACACGGGCTTGGCGAGCGATGGATCATTGTTAGTCAGTTCAATCAACAGCGCTTTTAAAAAACTTGTGCCGTGAAATTCGGGTGGGCGAGGGTAGCTGACACGATTAGGGTAGGCCTTAGCGTAGCTTAGCAGTTCATTAAAAGAGGCGGGCGGATTATTCAGTGTGGTGGTGTCATGGATAAACACCAGCTGTCCTACCCCCCAAGGTGCTTCAAGGCCAAGTGTTGGCTCTGAAAAATCACTGTCAACGGGCAGTGATTTATCGACATACTGCCAATTGGGCAGCGATTCAACAAATGGACCATAAAGCAGAGCGTTGTTTTTCATCGATTTAAAGTTTTCACCGTTGATCCACACCATATCAACGCTGCCCCCGCTGTTTTTGTCTGCCGCTTTTTCAGCAATCAGGCGAGTCGTGGTCTCGGCAATGTCCGTCACTTTGACGTGTTTCAGAGTCACGCCGTATTGACGCTCTAGTTCAGAACTTGCCCAGCGCAAGTAGTTGTTGATCTCCTGGCTGCCACCCCAAGCATGAAAATAGACAGTTTGCCCTTTGGCTTTTTCAACTACCTGATTCCAGTTGTCGGCCGCTAGGCTACTAAACGCCACAAGAAGCGAGGTGAAGAGTGTGATAAACCTTGTCATGAGTATCCTTTCTGATGAACGTATTGAATGGTTGCGATAAACAAGTAGACCGGAGCCGCATTGCGATTCATTCATTATGAACGAAAAAAAACAAAAGTTTTACGGGCGAAAGAGAAATGTGGGTTAAATCAAGGCGCTGCGTTGGAAATAAAACTTGCGGACAATAAAAAGCAGCGCTTTGAGCGCTGCTTATCAATACACGTTGATGAGCGTGATGTGTTAGAACTTGAAACGCGTGGTAAACATCAATTGGTCGCCGTAGAAGTCGTTGATTCGAGCTTCTGCACCGAGAGAGAACAATTCGGTGGAGTGGAAACGTGCGTAGACAGAGCCTAACCATTGGTCTTTATCGTCGAGCGATAAGTAACCGCCGCCACCGCCGACTTCAAGTTGTGGCCCAAGCCACTGACGAACGCCTAAGTTAAGCTGCATGCCTGTTTCAGTGCTCTTGTTGTTGCGACCATTGAAATCCACCATACGGAAGAGCATCGAACCGGTCAGATCCGCCCAGTTGTTGATCGGTGCGTGAAAGCCAAGACCGACCGCTGAGTCGTAATCGCCTTCAAACTCTGAGTCAATGCGAGCAATAAAGTGTGCGTTAGGGTGGATGGACTTGCTCACGCCACCGCCGAAGGTCACTGGGCTTGCGCCGATACGAGCTTCGAAGTAGTCGTAACTAAAGTTACTCATAACCGCTGGGCTGTTTGGGTCCTCAGCAAATGATTGGCCAGATGCAAGCACTAGCGCCGCTGCTAAAATTGTTTTACGCATAATGGACGATAAACCTTTATCTTGTTAATTTCCTTGGTCTTTAGCGAGAGTGTCGCTATGACGATGTGTCAACATAATAATGCATCATAGCGAATGCCACTACACTAAATGTCATTGTTTTGTCGATATATCTAGCATTTAGCAAGTGATATGCCAAGATTTAGCCAGTGAATGGCTAACGTGGTCGTTTATTCACCCAAGTCCAAACGGTTTTTCGCTATCGCGGCAAAGATGGCTTCTGTATCGAGCGTCGATGCCCAGTGGAGCGGATTGGGCTCATTGTCGATTACAAATTGGGTGAGTTGCTCTTTGATCACGCTTCGCAACTCCTCTCCGCGCCAGGGCTTCGCGATGTAAAAGTCGAGGCTCGAGTGATTAATCGCTTCCACGGTATCTTCTAGCCCCGCTTGTCCGGTGAGAAGTAATTTTCGCGTCGACTTTGTCTCTTCTTGCTCATTCAATTCAATCAGGAACTGGATGCCCGTCTGCTCTGGCATAATGTGATCGCAGAGAATCAGCGCCAAACGGGTACCTTCTTTAGCCGCCGACTGAATGATCTGTTTGGCTTCTGAGACCGACTCTGCCGCCTCGAGTACAAACGTCTCTTCAAAGCAATCCAAATCTTGCACTACGCTATCGAGGACTTCTCGCTCGTCATCCACGCACAAAATGAGATAGTTGTTCATACATGAGTCCTTGTTGTGTGAGACATGGGGTTGACTGGCAGCCAAACCGACATCTTAGTATAGGGGGCCAGCTCTGGGTGATGGTGGCACTCCTCTTCGGTGAGTGAGACCACGTCTATCCTGCCCCCGTGTTGCAGGACAATTTGCTGACAGACCGATAAGCCAATACCTAGGCCAAAATTGCCTTCTTTTTTGGTGGTGAAATTGAGAGTAAAAATTTTATCCAGTTGCGCTTTGGGAATACCACATCCGTTGTCTTTAAACGCCACTTCTAGCCAGTTGTCGTCATGAAGGGTGGTGGAGATCTCCAACACACCTTTGGCAGGAAAGACATCAATCGCGTTGGAGATAAGATTGGTCCACACTTGTTGCAGCGCGATAGGCTGACAGGAAATGAGAGGGATGTCGCCATAGTGCTTTTCAACATGATGGAATTTTAATTTGTTTTCAAAGATCACTAAGGTGTCTTCCAACCCTTCGTGTATGTCACTCAAATGAAAAGATTCATCATCGGGTCTCGCGTAACCTTTCAGGCTCTTGACCATATCTGCAATACGCTGCGCGCAGACATGGATTGAGCGCAGGGTAGCCCCCGTCAATTGATAGGCTTCGAGATCGGTGAGTTGGCTTAGGGTCTGCTGCGGGTGACGTTTTGCGCGCGTTAACCACTCTTCATCCTCATTAAGCCCTAGCTTGACCAACTTTTTTGCCACGCGGCGATCAGAGACGCGCTTTTCAGCGGCGGCGGCGAGCTCGCGCTCTTGTGAGGTGGATCGGGGCCGTGCAGTCAGGGCATGAGTGAGAATCTCGCTCCCCAATGCTTGTATCGGCTCGTCCCCTTGATGGGCGATCAACTGATGGATTTTGTCAGTGATGGTATCTGTGCCGCGCAGTATTGCGGCAATCGGGTTATTGAGCTCATGGGCAACCCCTGCAACAAGTTGTCCCAACATGGCCATTTTTTCTCTTTCGATCAGTTGTTGGTGGGCCAGTTCCAGCGACTCCAGGGTTTTTTGCAACTCAAGTTTGGTGGTAATGCTGCGTTGCAAACGGCGATTGAAATGGCGCAGTAGTAAATTGGTAAATAGTGGCAGCAGCGCAGTATTGGAGTGCATGACTTTGGCGAAGACGTCACGATCGAGTTTGATGACTTCTGTTTTCGTCAAAGTTATGGCGGTCGAGAATGACGCTTCGCCGGTGACAAAGGACATCCCGCCCACGATGCTGCCTTGGCTGTGTCGGACGACTTCACGCTGAATGCCGAGATCATCTTTTTTGTACAGTGCCACTTGGCCTTCGGTGATGAACCACAGAAAGCGGTTTTCCTCGCCTTCTTTGGTTAACAGATGGTCGGCGGAGTAGGTACGACATGCGTTGGTATCATCTTGGTCAGCAAAAAATTCGCGCAGAGCACCGGTCACTTGTTCTGCTAATTGTTGGTCGGTCAGCGTGTGGTGATCGCTGATAAAGCCCTCGCGATAGCTTCGCATCTTCTGATCGATGTGGGCGCGAAGTAGGCGGTGTTGGTCGAGAACTTGGCTATAGCTGAGCAGATTGTCGCGATCGTTTTCGAGCACGAATGTGGTCAGTTCTTTCAATGCGGTACGCTCGACCACATTATCTTGCAAAGGCTTGGTTAAGCAGTGGTCAAGGCGGCCATCATTGACTGCGGATAAAATGGCTTGAATATCCTGCCCACAACTGACGAGCACTTTTCTTGCTAAGCGTGTTTGAGGGGACTTATCAAGGTGAATCAAGAAGCTGGCGCCATCAAACTGCTCATGGTGACTGGCGATCACTAACGCCATCTCCTGTTGTCTCTCGATGCAGAACTCGAGAATCGAGTGGGCGTCCTCGATGGTATCGGCAGTGTAAATGTCGAATTTAGGCGCAAAGGTCGCAAGTTCACGTCGCAGGATTTCAACGCTCACAGGGTTGTTGTCAAGGCACAATAATGCGTAATGATTCACGGCGTTTTCATTTTTTGGAAACCAACACATGATCCACTGTAACAAGCCTTACCAAACCATGTTGAGAGCTGAGTAATAGAATCTTTGCCAAAATCGAGAGAAAGACAATACTCTGATTTATCTCAATGTTTTTTGGTGTAGACTTGGGACAAATCTCCTTATCGGACACGTACATGCATCAGCTTAAAAAGATTGGCGCCATCGGTGGTGCCATTTCTCTCGCCCTTTGTTGGCCATTGGCCGTGGGGCAAATTGGTCAAAATGTTATTCAAGATGGCATTCGTCACCTAAACAGCGCGGCCATCAGTGCCGACGTCGTCAGTTACGATAGAGGCTACCTTTCCTCAAAGGTGACCACCCGCTATGTGATTCACGATCAAGAGCTCGCAGCCCAAATGGCTCAAGATGGCTTACCCAGCGAGTTTATCGTTCACAGTGATTTGACTCATGGCTTGGTGAGCCTTGACGCCGATTCGGTCATCGAAGGGCTAGAAGCCATTCCATTGACGCTGCACACCTCAACCCAACTCAACGGCAATACTCGTTATACCGTATCTATGGACAGTTGGAATTATGTCGCGCAAGGGGCCGATAATGCGGTGTTGTCGATGTCGCCATCGACGCTGAGCGGTCAGATCACTGTGCTAGGTGAAGTGAGCTACGAGCTGGATATGCCCGCTGCGGATATCGACTTTAACCACGGCGAGTCGCTGCATATTGTGGGTTTAAAAGGCAGTGGAAGTGGTAAGAAACAGGGCAGCTTTTGGTTAGGTGAGCAGACCCTATCTGTCGATGAAGTGACGTTGACGGATCCGGCTCAAGCGGTGTGGCTTGGCCTCAAGCAAGGTCAATACCGCGTCACCAGCTCTATGGACGAAGTGAATCAAACCGTCAGCAGTCAGCATGTTGTTCGTCTTAACGATGTTATCGGTCAAGAGGGCGAAGTGAAAAGTGTTGGTTTCGATCTGACTTTTGGTGGTTTAGATATGGAATCGTTCGACCATTTAGTGAATATCTATCAAAACAACCCTGTTCTCAGTGAAAATGAGATTGAGCAAGCAATTTCCCAAGTTGAGACCCTGTTTACCAAGGGGTTTTATCTCACTATGAACAAATTGGATGTCGATTTGGGTGACGGCGCAGTGTTCGATTCTACTTGGACTGTGGCAGTACCAGAAGGTACCTCTGGCATCTCACAAAACCCTATGATGGTAATCCCAGCGTTGACGGGCGAGATTAATACCTTTTTCTCCAACCAACTTGTTGAACAGTATCCGTTTATTAAGCAGGGTGTTGATGAAGCGATTGTGATGGAGTTTATCTCACAAACCCAGCAAGGCTACCAAATCCAAGCCACCCTCGAGCAGGGGAATTTGGTGTTTAACAATGGCCAGAAAATACCCTTGATGACTTTGTTTCTCTCTGCAATGATGCAGCCATAGTTAGGAAAACAAACCACTAAGCAAGAAAAGAGGTCGTAACACCTCTTTTCTTGCTTTTTATCTCGCAGAAAACGTGTTATTAATCCTAGCAATCTCTCAGAATGATCAAGGAATGTGAAATGGACAACGTATATAACTTCAGTGCAGGTCCAGCGGCGCTACCTAAAGCCGTGATGGAAAAAGCGCAAGCAGAATTTGTTAACTGGAACGCGCTTGGCACTTCGGTTATGGAGATCAGCCATCGCAGTAAAGAGTTTATTCAAGTCGCTGAGGAAGCTGAGCAGGATTTACGTGATCTGCTTAATATCCCAGACAACTACAAAGTCCTTTTCTGCCAGGGTGGCGCGCGCGCTCAGTTCGCTGCTGTACCGCTTAACTTGCTCGGTAATGCGCGAAAAGCCACCTACATCGATGCCGGTTACTGGGCACAAAGTGCGATAGAAGAAGCGCAGAAGTACTGTGATGTTGATGCATTCTCTGCAAAAACAGAGAAAGACGGCAAACTTGCTGTTGTCGCCGCGAGCGAGTGGCGTATCGATGCAGACAGTGCTTATGTCCATTTTTGTCCTAACGAAACCATCGATGGTATCGAGATCAGCGAACTGCCCGTGACTGACAAGCCGATTGTGGCGGACATGTCCTCCAACATTTTGTCACGTGAGATTGATGTGTCGAAATATGGGGTGATTTACGCAGGCGCGCAGAAGAACATTGGCCCAGCCGGTATCTGTATCGCGATTGTACGTGATGACTTACTGGAGCTTGCCAGTGAGGTGCTGCCAAGCTTTTTAAACTACAAAATTTTGGCGGAAAAAGAGTCGATGTTTAATACACCGCCGACGTTTGCTTGGTACCTCTCTGGGTTGGTGTTTAAGTGGTTGAAAGAGCAAGGGGGCGTGGCGGCTATGGAGAAAATCAACCAACAAAAAGCCGCGACACTCTACAACTACATTGACCAGTCAGATTTTTACATCAACAACGTGCATTCCGACAACCGTTCACGCATGAACGTGCCTTTCCAACTGAAAAAGCCGGAGTTGGACAGTCTGTTCCTAGAGCAAGCGAAAGCCCGCGGTTTGGTCGCACTCAAAGGTCACCGCGCGGTCGGAGGGATGCGTGCATCGATCTACAACGCGATGTCGCTCGAGGGTGTACAAGCCTTGGTGGACTTTATGGCTGAGTTTGAAAAAGCCAACGCATAACGGTATTTCTACCGCGTTGCTTAAAATAGAGATTAAAAAAAGGGGCGTTTGCCCCTTTTTTTGATCATCATTTATTAGCGGTGTTTGGGTTTTCGCTTGCCTTGGCCATTGGATCGGCCTTGCTCTGCAATCACATGATCGCGTGAGGCTTTACCCGCTGGCGCTTTGCCTTTCTTATTTCCGCTGTTTTTACTCGCTTTACCTTTTTCACTGCCATGCATTTTTTCAAAGCCAGGCTGAGATTTCGTGTGCTTAGTAGCAAAGCGATTGGAGCCGTGACGTCCGGACTTTCTGCGTTGTGCAGGCGTCTGGGCGGAAATGTCTTCAGCCGGAACGAGACAACTCGGCTTGTCACCGATCAGGTGCTTTTTACCCATGCTGATCAGCGCTTCACGAATCAGTGGCCAGTTTTGCGGATCGTGATAGCGCAGCAGAGCTTTGTGCAAACGACGCTGGCGCTCTCCTTTCGCAACGGGCACCACTTCACGCTGCTTATATTTAACGCGCTTGAGTGGATTCGTCTCTGAGTAGTACATTGAGGTCGCATTACACATCGGTGATGGGTAGAAGTTCTGCACTTGATCGCACTCAAAGTCATTCTTTTTCAGCCAAAGGGCGAGATTGAGCATGTCTTCATCTTCTGTGCCAGGGTGGGCGGAGATGAAGTAGGGAATCAGATATTGCTTCTTGCCTGCTTCTGCACTGTATTTTTCGAACATCTCTTTGAAACGGTCGTAGGCACCCATGCCCGGCTTCATCATCAGATCAAGCGGACCTTTCTCGGTATGCTCTGGTGCAATTTTCAGGTAGCCGCCCACGTGGTGCGTAACCAACTCCTTAACGTACTCTGGGGATTCAATCGCCAAGTCATAACGCACACCAGAGGCGATCATCACCTTGTTGATCCCCTCGACTTTGCGCGCCGCGCGGTAAAGGTCGATGGTGTGCTTATGGTCAGTATTGAGTTTATTACAGATGCCAGGGAAGACGCACGATGGACGACGACAGTTGATTTCCGCTTTCGGATCGCTACAGCCGAGGCGATACATGTTAGCCGTAGGGCCGCCCAAATCAGAAATAGTTCCGGTAAAGCCAGGCACTTTGTCTCGAATTTCTTCCAACTCATTCAAAATAGACTCTTGAGAGCGGTTTTGAATGATGCGGCCTTCGTGCTCGGTAATGGAGCAGAATGAACAGCCGCCAAAACAGCCACGCATGATGTTGACTGACGTCTTGATCATGTCATAGGCAGGAATTTTTGCTTTGCCGTACATCGGATGAGGCACGCGTGCATAAGGCAGACCAAACACGTAGTCCATCTCTTCTGTGGTCAGAGGAATTGGCGCTTGGTTGACCCATAGCTCTCGGTCACCGTGTTTTTGAATCAGAGCGCGTCCTGAGTACGGGTTTGTCTCAAGGTGCATGATGCGACTGGCGTGCGCGTAAAGTATGCGGTCATTGTTGAGCTTTTCAAAATGAGGCAGGCGTACTGCGGTGGTTTTCGCATCGTGGCGCGAAGGGCGAATCGTGATCGGTTGTGGCTTTGTCTCTTCTTGTTTCGCTTTGGTGTCGCACTGCTCTTCCACCACGTAAGGGTTTGGCGGAATAAACGCCTCTTTACGGGGCTTCTCAATACGTGATGAGTCGATGATGGTGTAACCTTCTGGCTCGGCCGCCAAGTTCACCGCGGTACCACGAATATTGGTCATATCCGCGATCGCTTCGCCGTCGGCTAAACGGTGTGCGACTTCAACCAGTGCGCGTTCTGCGTTACCAAACAGCAAAATATCGGCTTTGGCATCAAACAAAATGGAGCGACGCACTTTATCTGACCAGTAGTCGTAGTGCGCAAGGCGACGTAAGCTGGCTTCAATACCCCCCAGTACGATAGGCACACCTTTGTAGGCTTCACGACAGCGCTGCGAGTAGACCAGTGTGGCACGATCTGGGCGCTTGCCCCCTTCGTTGTTTGGGGTATAGGCGTCATCATGGCGTAATTTGCGATCCGCTGTGTAACGGTTGATCATCGAGTCCATGTTGCCAGCGGTGATGCCGAAAAAAAGGTTAGGTTTGCCAAGCGCCATAAAGGCGTCTTTGGTTTGCCATTCTGGCTGAGCAATAATCCCGACACGAAACCCTTGGGCTTCCAAAAGACGCCCGATGATGGCCATACCAAAACTGGGATGATCTACATAGGCATCGCCTGTGACGATGATGATGTCACAGCTATCCCAACCTAAAGCATCCATTTCCTTGCGACTGGTCGGAAGGAATGGCGCGGTGCCAAAACACTCGGCCCAGTACTTTTTGTGTTGGTGAATCGGGGTAATATCGTTGAACATATTTTGCTCTCTGTGCCAGGGAGCGCGAATTATAGCGGCTTGTCATTCATCTATCTACCTCAACATAGCCCTCATTTTTTTACGTATAAACACGGCAGGTTAACGGATAATTTCGTGCATCCAGCCTAAAATTAACCTCATCAACATAAACCACACAGGTGTTTACGAGCATGGAAGAGAATTTTCAAGTGCATGCGCTTGAAACCACAGCAGAGCCTTCTAATCACCCCAAGTACAGCACGTTTGATTGGCGTTTGGACCTTAACAACCAGACCTTTAGTTGCGATCCCGATGCGATGCAGCTGTTATTTGGCCAGAATGTGGCGAGCGTTTCGGCGAAGCAGTTATTCAAGCTGCTTCCTACGTTACACCGTAAGCGCTGTCAGAGTGTGTTCAAGTCGGTGCTGAAAACCGGTGAGATGGACAGGTTCCATTGTTGTTTGCTGATCCCTCATGCCGTGTTCGCTTACGTTGAGTTTGACGTCAACAGAGAAGCGACCAACGTGCTTTCAGGCTGCTTTTCTCCACGTCTGGTGATCGGTTCCCGCTCGGACGCCAGGGACCTGTTCTGCTCTGCATTTGAAAACGAGACGCGCGGTGTGGTCATCACCGACGCGCAAACTCGCATTTTGGCGTGTAATCGTCGCTTCGAACAAAATACTGGCTATTTACTCAATGAAATTGTGGGTTTGAAAACCAGTATTTTTAATGCCGACAAGTTGAGTGACGAATTTTATGAAGCGATGTGGGCGAGTGTAAATCGTTGTGGGGCGTGGAGCGGACCGATCATCACCTTGAAAGCGGATGGCTCCACCGTGCCACAAGAGCTCTCAATTACGGCGATTGAGCGATCCAGTGGCGAGCGTATCTATATTGGTGTTACGTCTGATCTCTCCAAGCAGCTCGATAAAATTGATGGCTTGGAAACCGATGGTATTGATCTACTGACCTTATTACCCTCTCGAGACAGTTTCATTGCCGAACTGGAGCAACAATGTGAGCAAGCGCCGGATGCGTTGAATGCGGTGATGTTGGTATTGCAGCCAAAGTTTCCTGCCGACAAAGCGCACCAAGTCAAAAAGCAATTTGCCAGTTATTTGATTGAGAGCACCAAAGTGGCAAGCTGCGGCTATTTGGGTAATGGTCGTTTTGCGGTGTGTTTGTCGATAGCGGAATCCACCGCCGAAGAGCGAATTCGAGAAGTACGCAAAGCGGTGAAGAACTTTTTTCACCTTTTCAAGCGTGCCCAAGGAGAGATTGCCTTGGCATTGCGTGACGGATTAACCGGGGTATCGGTACTGGGGGTCGATGCGAATAACCCTTCGCGTTTGATTTCCCATGCGACTCAGGCGTTACTGGAGCTGAACCAGAGTGAAGGCAAACGTATTGCGTTTTTCGACCGAGAGATGCATCAAGCACAAGAGCGCAAGAAAGCGTTGGAGGAGTTCGCGATCAAGTGCGTGAAAGGTGGTCTGGTGGATGTCCACTTCCAGCCTTTGGTGGATATTAAATCGGGTCAGATTGATAAGTTTGAAGCGCTGTGCCGTTTTCCAATCAATGATCAATTGAACACTAATACGCAAGAGATGGTGAGTGTCATTGAAGACCTTGATTTGATCGTTGAGCTCGATGATATGATTTGCCATCGAGCAATGTCGATGCTGCCCGAATTACAAAAGCGCTTTGGCGCTCAAGTGGGCTTGTCTGTTAACCGCTCCCTCAACTCAAAACACGATATTGGTGAAGTCTTGGGCCGTACGGTGCAGATGGTGGACAGATTGAAAATTGACCCTGATCGATTAACCATCGAGTTTACCGAAAGCGCCTATTTTGAGAGTGACAGCTATCAAGAATCGATGTTGTCGGCGATACGAGAGGCAGGTGTGCTCATCGCTGTGGATGATTTTGGCACAGGTAGTGCGTCATTTGAGTATCTCAATCGCAGCTATTTTGATGTGTTGAAGATTGATCGGGTGTTTGTGAGTGGTATCAGTGAAACCAGCCGTAAGTACCATTTAGTGGCTTCCATCACTAAGCTAGCACAAAAGCTTGGCCTCAGGGTCGTGGCAGAGGGGGTGGAAACGGAACAAGAGTACCAGGTGATTGCCAGTCTCGGCGTCAATTATGTTCAAGGTTACTACTTTTCAAAGCCGATGAGCCTCGATGACCTTAGATTGGTTGAGGACTACTGCCAATTGCCCGATGCGCCACGTTCAAGCAGCGGTGAGCCATCATTAGCGGATTTGGTATCGCCCAACGTCAGCCACCTTAGCCCTACGGTGGCGCTGTCACTGATTTATCAGAAATTTCAGGACAAAACGATACAAGCCTTACCTGTGATCGATGAAGGGGAATGTCTGGGTGTGATCGAGCGCGCTTCGATGAATTTACACCTGACGCCTACCATGGGCACCGATTTAGAAAGCAGCAAAGAGCGCAACATGTGGCTGAAAACCGCGAACCGTATTATGTCGCCGCCTGCGGCGATCATCTATTGGCAAACCCCGCTCGATAGTATGGCGGCACTGTTGGAGCAGTACCCGCACTTTCCCTGGGTGTTGGTCGACAAGGATGGCACGTTCAAAGGCATTGTCGAGCAGCGCACTGTATTGAAGCATCTCACCAGTCTGTTATGATTCGCGCCTTGTTCATTCAATTATCTGACAGATTATGATTCCTGATTTGCTTGCCTCTTTCGCACCGATGTTGCTCGGCGCGCAATTGATCTTAACCCTTATTCTCGTTAAAGGGGACATCTGCCCGGGCCAGCGTGGGCGTATTCATAAGGTATTACCCGCGATCGCGATTTTGTGGTTAGCGGTCGCCTCCTTACGTATTGAAGCCATGATGGTGGTGTTCGCTATCGGCTATTTCTATTCTCAGGTTCAAACTAAGAAAACACGAGTGCAAGGACCGTTATGGGTGATGTACTTGGCGAATGGTTTAGCGCTGGCTTACGTTGGAATCATGATCACTGAACAATCGAGCTTTGCCTCTGGATTGAGTGTTTTGGTTCAGATTGTGTTGCTAGGCGGATTGTTTGCCCATTTGCTGTTGACGGTGGCAAAAACGAGATTGCAAGCGTTTCATCGAATTTTACCTGTCGCGGGGGTGGCTTCTGCGATGATGATGAGCATTGCTGTGCTGCTTAAAGCGTCGGCATTGGACGAGCAGACACTCACCATGGCAACGCAGCCGTTGATGGTCAGTTTTGCGCTGCTTATCAGTGCTGTGGTGGTCTGGAGCTGGCATATGTTGCTCAGTAAAAGCATCACTAAGCCGCAGTTGGCGGTTGCACTGGTGATGCTGCTGGGTGCGGTGACGGTTAACCAGGGCTTATTCGTTCTTTAGTCTCGGTCACTGTTATTTTTCTGCTGAAGGTCTAAGCTTGTGTTATCAACACGACAAAGGAGCGCAGCGATGGATCTTAGTAATGTTGGCCGTTTCAATAGCACGATTTTACTTGGTATCGTGAACGAGAAACTGAGACTGGAATGTGACAGTCTCGAAGAGTTGGTAAGCACCTATGAAATGGATGCAGAGACAGTGATTGGCAAATTGGATGTGCTTGGCTACCAATATGACCCGCTCACCAACCAGTTCAAGTCGAACCAACGATAGGACTTCACTCAATTCAGCGTCGATGTCGGTTCAATGCTTGACAGCGAAGCCAGGTATCGGCGCGACGAACTGTCTCGGTGTAACCTTTAGAGGTTACACCGTTTTTATGCCCTCTAAATGACTTTTCGACTGTTGCCGAGCGGTATGGAAAAACGCTTGTAAATAGCGTTTGCCCTTATCACTGTCTCTGGTAGCCGCGAACAGTCGACGCCACAGTCCGGATCCCAAAGGAATACTGGTGATCAAACCCTGACGAGAAAACTCACTGATTGCCCAGTTAGGTAACGCCGCGATACCGAGCCCCGCGGACACCATCTGCACCAACATCAGCGTATTGTCTGCTTGTTTCCACTTTGCCGGCTCCACCCCTGCCGGAGTCAAAAAGTGTTTCACTACATCTAAGCGTTTTTTCTGCACTGGATAGGAAATCATGGTTTCGCCTTCAAGATCGCGTGGCTCGATACGGGTTTTTGTCGCAAGCGGGTGCGTGGTCGAGGTGATCAAGCGCATTTCGAAGTCGAAGAGTGGTTCATAGTGAATTTCAGAGCGTGGTTGAATATCTGAAGTAATGACCAGATCCAACTCGCCACTGATCAATGCGGGTAGGGGTTCAAACGAGAAACCCGATGAAAAATCGAGTGTGACACTGGGCCATGCAATTTGATACTCACGCAGCGCAGGCATCAACCACTGAAAGCAGGAGTGGCAGTCTATCGCCATGTGCAGGCGTCCGTTGACGTCTTCTTTGAGGCTTGCCAACTCATTTTCTGCGCGCGCAAGCTTGGGCAGAACCTCATCGGCGACACGAAGTAAGATTTGTCCTTCAGAAGTGAATTTCACCGGACGAGTTTTACGCAAAAAGAGCGGACTGCCTATGCGAGACTCCAGATCTTTGATTTGATGAGAAAGGGCCGATTGGGTCAAGTGCAGTGACGTTGCGGTTGCGGTGAGTGATCCGGTATCTCGCAGTGATACTAATGTTTTCAGATGCTTAAGCTCAATCATTAATTTATTTCAACCTTTCCCTGTCTCAGATGAGTAAAACTAACTTACTCGTTTTTTATGGATGTGTAAACATCTAGACGTCCAAGTTGATTTAATATACATACTATAACAACAACGCCGACCCAATGGGTCGGCGTTGTTGTCGTAGGGATTGGTTTACAGTACTTGACCATTCACCGTGACATGAACGTCAATGTTGCCACGAACGGCGTTGGAGTATGGACACACTTGGTGAGCGATTTTCGTCAGTTCTAGTGCTTGCGCATCGTCGAGAGCGAGTGCGACGTTCAAGCTCACGGTGAGTGCAAAGCCACCTTGCTCATTTGGACCGATACCGACTTCAGCGGTCACTGGCGCTTCTTTCAATGTGACCTTGCCTTCACGCGCAACGTGGAGCAGAGCGTTGGAAAAACAGGCTGCATAACCTGCGGCAAATAGTTGCTCTGGGTTAGTCGCCGCACCGGTGCCGCCCATCTCTTTCGGATAAGCAAGGCTAAGCGAAAGTAGACCGTCGTCAGTTTGAACCTGACCGTTACGGCCAGCAGATGCGGTTGCTTGAGTTTTGTAGAGTGTGCTCATGGGTATCTCCTTGGTTATTTAAGTTGTGCGCAATCTAATTGTTTGCAATCATATATCGAACCCAAGTTGTTTTGCAACTATATTGTGCGCAATTTATTTTTAAGGTGAATGCTATGGACACTTGTCATGTGACGCCCCCCTTGAGTGATGAGGATAAAATAAAACTCGAGAATCAAGTCTGTTTTCCACTATACAGTGCGGCTAACGCAGTTGGCCGAGCATACAGACCGCTACTGGATGCATTGGATCTCACCTACGCGCAATACCTAGTGATGATGGTGCTGTGGGAGCAAGATGGCGTCAGTGTCAAAGAGCTGGGTGCTCGGTTATACCTCGATTCAGGGACCTTGACGCCACTGTTAAAACGTTTGGAAAGTAAAAGGTTTGTAGAACGAGCGCGCAGTGAGAATGATGAGCGCGTGCGGGTCCTCAATCTCACCTCGCACGGAAAAGCGTTGAAGCAGCAAGCCCTTACCGTGCCCTCTGCGCTGTCATGTAAAATCAATTTACCCCTGGAAGAGATGGTGATGCTCAAGCAGCTATGTGAAAAAGTGCTTGAGCGTCTAGGTGAGTGAGGGAGAACGCCTCACTGCGTATCGTTACAACACTTCTTCTTTGTAAAAGAAACGGTTGAGCACACTCGCCAAGGCCTCTTTGGTTGCTGGCTTGGTGAGGCGACCATCCATCAGCTTGGCCATTTTCGTGACACTGGCGCTCTCTGCCTCTCCGCTGAGCGCAATAATAGGAATGCTTGGGTAAGACTCCTTGATGCGTCTCGAGGCTTCAAAGCCATCCATGACCGGCATCTGGATATCCATAAACACCAACTCAACGGGATTATCGTGAATGATGTCGAGCGCGGTTCGACCGTTATTTGCCATAATCACTCGATAGCCCAGTTGTTCGACGTACAGTTTGACTAACGCACGTTGCACTTCTTTATCATCGACCACCAACACCACTGGCGCACCCGGAGCGGTAGGGCTCGAAACCACTTGGCGATCACGCGGTTTTACTTTATTTGTAGGCTCAGCGGCGGGCGTTGATTTATTCGGCGTGACGACAGGCTTTTGCGTGGTGGGGGGAAAGCTCAACGTGAACTCGGTAAATTTGCCTTGTTCTGAGCGGCACTGAATTGTCCCACCAAACGCTTTCATCACGCGTTGACAATAGCCCAGACCTAGCCCACTACCACCACTCTTACGGTGACTGAAGAAATCATCAAAAATACGCTCAAGAAGATCCGCTGGAATACCTGGGCCTGTGTCGGTAACAACGAGTCGGTTGTCGTTCTCCCCTGGCACGGTTTCAATGGTGATGTGGCTATCTGGGTAAGAGTCAAAATAGTAAATGGCGTTGCGAAGGAGATTGAAAATCACAAAGTTAAACAGTGTCTCGTTTACCTTAGCGACAAAATCTTGATTCAGTTTTAGGTGGACACGGCGGCGAGTGGGTTCATCGTCAAAGCCATAGTTTTCGACAGCGCTGCGCACGCAGGCGCTGATCGATGTTGCCAACGCGGGCTCTTGATCCAGCGAGGCACTGTTCACCTCTCGCAATATGATATCGATCAGCTGGCGACCACGCAGGACGGCTTGCTTGCCGTTGTCGACGTGTGTCATCAATTCAAAATGGGCGGGCAAATGGCGAATTTTTAAGTTGAGATGCTCAAACTCATACTGCACTTGGCTGAGTGGGTTACGCATTTCATGTGCAATGGAATTGGCTAATGCCTGAGACTGTTTGACCTTACGTTCGTAGTTGATGTGCGCTTGAACTTTGGAGAGCACCCGTTGCAGCGCTTCAAGTTCCTCATAGGAGAAGTTTAATCCGCCATCTTTCTCACTTGAGACCAAGACATGCGACAGTTTATTTCGACCTTCATAAATAGGCAGAACTAGGGCGGATTGTGTCTTTTTCATCGCTGAGCGAACTTGACTCAGTTTGCTACTGCCACTTTTTGCCATCGCTTCTTCCACCTCATCGAGCACAAGTGGTGCGGTGTGGGTTTCAAAGTAATCACGGTAAAAGCTTGCTCCTTGAAAGTCATCCAACAAGCGCAGTTTATTTTCAGGTACATCGAGGTAGCGTGCGAGTTTGTCCATCGCTTGCGTTGGTGAGTGATGAAATTCGTTCTCCAACTTGATGATTTTTTCCACTGGAGACACCGGATCGCCATACACAATATAGCTAATGGAACGTTGCAAGCTGCGGTAAAGTTTGGACCAAGATAAGCCAACAATCGCGACTATGGTGACCACCTCAAACGCGTGTGAATCATCAAATATGGGCAGTAAGGTGATGGCAGAAAAATAGACGAACAGCGTCACGGCGAAGCTCAAACCGATATACAGAATATAGCGCGAGCTATAAAAGCGAGAGGTGAGCAGCGCGTAGCCCATGAAGAGCATTTCGCTGACAGAGAGTGCAGGTGGTAGCCAAGTCAACGAGAAGTCATTGAGGAAATAAGTAAAGCCAAGCTGAATGACCGCCGTTGAGCACATAAAAATGGCCATGCCAAGAATCATGTAGTTGATTCGAGTTCGTTGAATACGGTTTTCGCTTGCCGTTAGAGAGAGCAGATTGATAAACGTCAGCACCACCAAGGTGGTCAAACCGAGGAAAAAGGGCTGAGTATACGGACCAAACTCTAATACGAACTGACTTGGGCCTGAAATAGAGGCGCCTTGTACGGTCAAATCCGGTAAAAGGTTACAAGCTAAACCAAAAGCAAATACGCTCCATGCCACAATGGATTGGAACACGGGGACGCGTTTACTTGCGTAATAGGTGCGCAGCTTAGCGGTAAAATGATACGCAGAAGCGAAGGCGACTAGCGCAGAAATATTGGCGACAATCGCCATTAAGACCGCCGCTTTCTCACCGAGCAATGGCAGCAATCCGGTATGAAAGTAGTAGTTACTAAGAATCCAAATAAACAAGCCAAATGTGTAGGTCACATAGTAAAAGTAGCTGTTAAGACTGCTTGCACCGTGCTTTTTATACAGTGAGTAACAGAAGTAACTAGACCAAGTCAGTACCAACATCGCTGTCATAAACAGCACGATGGCCTTGGGGTACATAAGCTCTTGAAGGACAAAATTAAGCATGAGTTCTGGATTTCACCATGGGTTGACGTTGTTGTGATTGCGCGTTGTTTTTATCGTTAGGTTGGCAGTATCGATGACCGCTCTGATTGTGATGATTCGCGTCTGTTCTGGAGAGCTCTGGAGTGCTTAGTTTTTGGTAATCATAGTACCTCAGTTCACCTTGTGGGAGGGCGAGTGAATCAAAATAAGCGCGGGAAGAGAGTTGTTGCTCTAGGGGTGGTGAACCATCATACGAAAGGCAGAGTTTTAAAGCGCGTACACGACAATCCAGTGCTTTTTGAAAAAACACATTCGCCTCTTCGGCATAGTTTTCTTCTACCTGATAAAACCAAGCATGTTTTGCTTCCTCTTTAGAGACGGACGCAGAAATTGGTCTCACCGATAGGGGGCTGTTTGCTCGGGAGCGGTTGGTCGCCATGACGTTGTCGTATTTATTTTTATGTGAACACTCTTGTTGTTGCACATAATTCACACTAATGCAACTTGGTTAATATTCTGGTTGGATCTTAATCCCAAGAAATGATGAGCGTGGTTCGATGCGCGATGCAACAAAATCTGGCTTGCGATAATTTTGTGACCTAACGCTATTTAAGTGTTGGGTTGTTGATTTAATTATCAAAATGACATTATTCACTAAAATCGGACGATTTTTTCACAGAACTTTGGCATGATTGATTGCTAAGTTGCGGTGAAATCTATTTATAATTCTGATACTTAGCGTTTCGTTACTGTTGACTTTCTCGCCAAGTGATAGGCAGATAGATAAAAAAGTTGGCGAAAATCAGAAGCTTGGCATACACTTTTCAAAGTAACGCCGATATGTTGTTGATTGGCTTACCGAAAGTACTGAGTGTTGCCTTGGCGCAACTATGTTTAACACAGCTTTGAGGAAAGTTTTATGGCGCTCACAAAAGCCGATTTGGCTGAAAACCTGTTTGAAAAGCTTGGATACAGTAAACGGGATGCCAAGGAAACGGTTGAAGCGTTTTTCGAAGAGATTCGTAAAGCTCTAGAAAGTGGCGAACAGGTAAAACTGTCAGGGTTCGGAAATTTTGATCTTCGTGATAAGAATGAACGACCAGGTCGAAACCCGAAAACTGGTGAAGACATTCCTATCAGTGCACGCCGTGTAGTCACCTTCCGTCCCGGGCAAAAACTGAAAGCCCGAGTTGAAAACGTGAAAACAGAAGGTTGATCTGACAAACAGCGCCCTGTGCGATGATGGCAGTCCGAATTCCATAAAAAATCCCCAAGTCTTTGACTCGGGGATTTTTGTTTTTATGCCATGGCGATACAAGAGTGGGGGTTAGTCGCGCTTCCACAGGATGTGGCAAAACTTATGTTCTGGATCGCGGCTGACTAATAGACGTGCGAATACGTCATCCAACACGTCATTGTCTTCATTGACGAGTCCAACCCGAACCTCTGCATACGTCTCTTTGTCGACATCAAAGCCAACATGGCCCGCCCAATCTTCTCCGGTTTCAACCAGTTCGGCAGCACCACGGTCATCAAATTGCGCCGTAAACAGAATCACATCTGCGGGCTCAAGATTATCGGGAGCCATCTCTAGAAAGATGTCGTAGGCCGTGTCAATGGTGTCATCGTAAGAAATGAGATCAGACATATTACGCTCGGCTTGTGTATTTACGTTCAGCAGTGTTGATGATGACGCGATCGCCAGTGGCTATGTACTCAGGTACTTGCACGACAAGGCCAGTCGAGAAACGAGCAGGCTTGGTGCGAGCAGATGCTGACGCACCCTTGATCGATGGGTCGGTCTCTTCAATCACAAGTTCAACTGAAGCGGGCAGTTCAAGTGCAACCGCATTGCCGTTGACTAAAACCACGTGTAAGCCTTGAATCTCTTCAGTGATAAATAGCAAGTCATCTTCGATATCATCGCGTTTAAAGGTGTACTGAGTGTAATCTTCATTGTCCATGAAAATGTACTCGTCACCATCAACGTATGAGAATGCTGCGGCGCGTTTGAACATGTCGACAGTGTCAAGTACGTCATCGGACTTGTAGCGCTCATCAACGCGAGCACCAGTCGTGAGATCAGTGCAACGCAGTTTATAAATTTTTGAACCGCCGCGACCGCCAGGAGTCGTCACTTCAATATCTTTGATGAGTAGCGTTTTGCCGTTAGATACAATCGCAAAACCTTTCTTTAGCTCACTTGCCTTAGGCATGAACGTTTTCCTTCATATGGGTGTATTTTGGCGCATTATATATCAGTTATTCTTTGAGAAGGAATAACTTGATTGCACAGAGCGTGTGAGCGATCATTAAAGTCACCATTGATTGACAATAAGTTCAGACTGTTACCGCATGCCTCTTCCCGTTATCGACCCAACTCAACCGTTCCAAGCTCGTTATCAGCCTGCAATAGGGGAGCTGATGGCCTATTTACAAAGTGGGCTGGGTGACAATCTCCACAGCGTTTATCTCTATGGCAGCGTGGCGCGTAAAACGGCGGTCGAAGGGAAGTCCAATATGGATGTCATCGTGATTACGCATCGCTCTTTTAGCGATTCGCGGTCATCTCTGTTTAATACCATCAAATTTCACTTTCAAAAGCGTTATCCGTTTATTACTGGGGTTGCTTTTAAAACTGGTTTAGCCAGTGAGGTGGCGAGTTTAGAGGGTATTCTTTCTTGGGGATTTTTATTGCGTCATTGCGCGGTGTGTATTCATGGTGAAGATCTCTCGGAGTGCTTTGGCGATTATGAGCCGAGTTGGGAAATCGCTAAGCAGTGGAACATGGACGTCGAGGATTGGATTGCCGTGTACCGCAATCGAATTGCGCGCAGCAACAAACCCGAAGACCAAAGTCATGCTCAAATCATCATCGCCAAAAAGCTGCTCCGAGCAAGCTACTCATTGGTGATGGTTCGAGACAAACAGTGGTTCGATGATCCCATTGAGTGCGGCCAGCAATTCTTACGCTACCATCCTGAAAAGCAGCTCGACATTGAGCGCTTGGGGATTTTACTGTCTGGGCGTGTTATCCCTAAACGCTCTGTGGTGGGTCTGTTGGATTCCTTTGGTGATTGGTTGGTCAAACAGTACCAAAAGACGGAATTTAAAATCGGTTAGAACAAGCCAAGTTGAGGCTCACTCAAGCGTGCAAAGTCGAGCCCGATAAAGGGCAGAATTGCATCTGCGACGGGTTTGAGTTGTTTATCAATGTAGTGCTGATAATCAATCGGACTCTTTCGATACTCTTTGGGTTCAGGCCCTTGTGTGGTGATGAGGTACTCGATTCGGCCTTTGTTTTGGTATTGCAAAGGTCGACCAAGTTGCGCGTTTATTTCATCCGCCATTCGAGCGGCTCGCACTTGAGGCGGAATGTTCTTTTGATACTCATGAAGTTTGCGCCGTAGCCTTTTCTGATACACTAACTCCTCATCAAAGCGCCCGTCTAACGTCTGCTCGACACAATCTCTAACGTATTGACACGGATCCTCACCGTGAAAGACTAAGCGATAGAGCTCATTTTGAAAGCGCTGTGCCAGTGGCGTCCAGTCTGTACGGGCGCTTTCCAATCCTTTAAACACCAGGTGTTCGTTGCTCTCGGTGACAATCAATCCTGCGTAGCGTTTTTTCGACCCTGTTTCTTGGCCGCGTATCGTTGGCATCAAAAACTTTTTGTAATGGGTTTCGTATTCCAGCTCAAGCATCGAGGTTAAACCGTATTCTTGGCTAAGATACTCACTCCACCACGCATTAATGTGTGTGGTCAGTTGCTGGCCTATAGCATCAGCTTCTTGCTGGCTTAAGCTTGTCCCTAGTGACACAAAGGTCGAATCGGTATCCCCGTAGATCACTTGATAGCCTTGGGATTCAATCAGGCGTTTGGTCTGCTTCATGATCTCGTGGCCGCGCATGGTGATGCTAGAGGCGAGGCGTGTATCAAAGAAGCGGCAGCCCGAGGAGCCTAATACACCATAGAAGGAGTTCATGATGATCTTAATGGCCTGAGAAAAGGCCTTTTCATTGTTTTTCTTCGCTCTATCGCGCGCGGCCCATAAGGTTTCAATCATGGTAGGCAGAAAGTGGGTGCTGCGGTGGAACTGGCCGCCACGAAAGCCTTCCACCGCTTGGTGGGCCTCTTTACCCACCTCAAGCTTCAGCCCTTCGACTAGCCCGATTGGGTCAATCAGAAAGCTGCGAATGATCGAAGGGTAGAGGCTTTTAAAATCCAGCACCAGCACCGAATCGTACAAACCCGGGATTGAATCCATCACATAGCCCCCGGGACTGGCTAGCCAGTTTTCAGGCTGTAAGTTGGGTGCCACGTAACCGGCGCGATGGATCTGCGGTAGGTAGAGGTTGGTGAATGCGGCGACAGAGCCTCCGACGCGATCCAACTCAACACCGGTTAACCGCGATCGTTCGATGGCAAAATCGAGCAAATGGGTATGGGCGAAGATTTTATTGACCAATACACAGTCTTGCAGGTTGTAGCGGGCGAGAGAGGGTTTGTCGTGTCGAAACATGTGGTTAATTTCATCCATGCGATCATGGACGTTGTGGATCTGTTTCCCTTCGCCAAGAAGCTCCTGAGAAACGGACTCCAATGACCAACTGCGAAAGTGGTAAGTCGCGGTTTTTAACGTGTCGATACCGTCCATGACGACGCGACCTGGGATCGAGATGAACGCTTGGCCGGTCGATGCAGATGAGCGGAAGTAGGCTTTTTGGTTGCCTCGCCCTAAGTAGAGCGCCATCTTGTGCCATTGGGCTCGTTTATCGAGCAAGCGAAAGTCAAAATCAATCACGTTCCATCCGATGACCACATCGGGATCATAGGTTTGGAACCAGTGAACCAGA